>DATMIG010000458.1:0-15244 GCA_035554335.1 Burkholderiales bacterium | reverse complement strand
GTTCAGCTCGCTTTTCGAAAACACGCCGGCCGCATCGCCCAGCTGCTCGAGGAGCGTGCTGGTCAAGCTCTCCGCCGTGGCGACGATCACCGGGATGGCGCTCGTCGCCTCGCCGCCGCTCAGCTCGCGCAGCACCTCCTCGCCGCGGCGATCCGGCAGGTTGAGGTCCAGCACGATCAGCTCCGGCCGCATCGTCGTCGCGGCCTGCATGCCTTCGCGCGCGTTCGCCGCCTCCAGCACGTGGTACGGGGCGTCCTGCAGGCACTTGCGGATCGTGTAGCGCGAGGCGGGGTCGTCATCGATGATCAGGACCTTCGCGCGCGTCAGCTCGTTCAGCGCGTCGACGAGCGCGTCGCGGCCGACCGGCTTGTCGAGATAGGCGTCGGCGCCGAGCGCATAGCTCTTGCGCGGATCGTCCACGCTCGTGATCACGATGATCGGCAGCGCCGCGGTGGCCGGATCGGACTTCAGCTCGCCGAGCCACTTCCAGGTGGTCTCGTAGCCGAGCTGGACGTCGAGCAGCACGGCCGCCGGCTGCGCCTTCTGCAGCGCTTCGCGCGCCTGCCGCAGGTTGTGCGCGGATATCGGCCCATAGGCGGTGCCGCGCAGCATCTTCTGGTAGACCAGCTGCTCGTCCGGATGGTCCTCCACGACGAGGACCGGGATGAGCTGCGGATCGAGCACCAGCTGCTCCGGTGCGAGCGGTACGTCCGGCGCCGCGCTCGGCAGCCGCACCGGCAGCCGCACGGTGAACGTGGAGCCGACGCCCGGCGTGCTCTCCACGCCGATCGATCCGCCGAGCACGGTGGCCAGGCGCCGGCAGAGCGGCAGCCCGAGACCCGTGCCCTTGACGCGCGACTGCAGCGGATTACGCACCTGCACGAACTCCTCGAAGATGCGCGCCTGGTCCTCGTTCGCGATGCCGATGCCGGTATCGGCCACCGAGAACTCGACCTGTTCGTGATCGGCCGACAGGTACGCGGTGACGCGGATCTCGCCGCGCTCGGTGAACTTGAGCGCGTTGGAGATGAGGTTGCGCAGGATCTGCGAGAGCTTGCCCTCGTCGGAAACGAGCTGCGGCAGGTCGGGCGCGGCGTCGAAGCGCAGCGCCACCTTGTCCGAGACGAGCAGCGGCCGCAGCATGCCGCGCAGCGCGCTGAAAAGATCGCTCACCGAGAACGTCGCCGGGCGCACGTCGATCTTGCCGGCCTCGATCTTGGCGATATCCAGCAGGTCGTCGACCAGCTCCGTGAGGCTCTGCGCGGCGCTGCGCACGAAATTGAGCTGCAGCTCCTGCTCGCCGGTGAGCGGGCCGTCGGACTTGTCGAGCAGGATCTGCGTCAGCGCACGGATCGAGTTGAGCGGCGTGCGGAACTCATGGCTCATGTTCGACAGGAAGCGGCTCTTGGTCTCGTCGGCGCGTCGCAGGAAGTCGGCGCGTTCCTCGAGCTCGGCGTAAAGCGCGACCACGCCGCGGTTGGTGTCCTCGAGCTCGCGGTTGACCGCCTCGAGCTCCTCCTGCCGTTCGCGCAGCTCCTGCAGCGTGCGCAGGAGCTCGCGGTTCTGCTGCTGCACCTCGTCGATCGGCGAGACCGCGCCGTGCGCCGCGAGCGCCTTGCCGATGCGGCCGGCGTCGGCCTTCGTGAGCAGGCCGCTTGCCGGCGGCAGCAGCTTCTGCATCGTCACGGTGGTGCCTTTTGTCGTCGGCCGGATGGCGAAGTGGTCCATCAGGCGCCGCGCGCCGACGATGCCGAGGCCCATGCCGGTCGCCGAGCGGTAATTGCCGTCGAGGACTTCCTGCAGATGCGGGATGCCGTCCCCCTGATCCGTGACCTGCACGGACAGCAGCTGCGGCGGCCGCTCGCCCTCGACGAGGAACTGGACCTCACCGCCGCCGGCATAGCGGAAGGCGTTGCGCACGATCTCCGACACGGCCGTCGCGACGCGTGCCTGATCCTGCGTCTCGAAGCCGAGCAGCTGGGCGATGTGCCGCGCCCGCTGCCGTGCGTTCACCACGTCCTGCTCCGTGCGCACCGCGACGGTCATGAGGCGGATCACCGCCGCGCTCCGTTGCGCATCGTCAGCACGGTGAGGTCGTCGCGGCCGCGGCTATGGTCGCGGAACAGCGCGGCCGATACGAAGGCCGGATGACGGGTCTCGATGCCCGGATAGGCAGCGAGGTCCCAGTGCGTTGCGATGCCGTCGGAGTGCATCACGAGCAGCGAGCCCTTCGGGAACGGGTACTGGAACTCCTGGATCTTGCGCACCTGGTGCCCGAGCGTGCCGTTGTGCGACACCATGGCGCGGCTGCCGCCGCCGCCGCGGATGCTGGCGGCGATGTTGCCGATGCCGCAGAACACGCACAGCTCGCTTTCCGGCTGCACCAGCGCCACGGCGCCCGCTCCGCCACGGGTCGGACGCAACGCGTTGTGCACGGCGTCGATGATGTCGGCGGCTTCGCGCTGCGCGTTCTTTTCCACGCTCTCGACCGCCGCCCGCGCGGCGGCCGCGGCATCGGGCCCGTGGCCCAGGCCGTCGACGACCAGCACGACGACACGGCCGCGCCCCTGCACGACCGTCCAGCCATCACCGCACACCGCTTCGCCGGACTTCGGCTGGGTAATGACGCCGGTCGCGAGCGCCTCGGCGCCCTCCGGCGCGGCCTTCGGCCAGATCTCGAAGCGCAGCATGGTGCCGGCGCCCGGCCGCGACCACACCTCGAGCCCCGAGGTCATGCGCGCCAGCGCTCCCAGGCCGCCGCCGGGCGTACCGCTGGTGGAATGGCCATCGCGCATGCTGGCGGCGATATTGGCCATGCCCGGGCCCTTGTCGATCGCCAGGACTTCGACGCCGAGGGCGCCGCTGCGCTCGATGACGCGGGCGGCAATGAGTCCGCTGCGCGCATGCTTGAAGACGTTGGTGCCGGCCTCCGTCACGGCGAGAGCCAGCTCGCCGGCCGCGCTGTCGTCGAATTGCAGCAGCGTGCCGAGGTCCGCCACCGCGCGGCGCGCCTGTGCCACCCCGGTGGCGTCGGCGATGCCGATGATGCGCTGGCGCGCGGTCACCATGCCGCTCATTTCCAGCGGGTGATGGTGACGCGGGTACCCGCGCCGACGCGCGAGTCGATCTGGAACTCGTTCGACAGCCGCTTCGCGCCGCCGAGCCCGAGGCCCATGCCGCCGCCGGTCGTATAGCCGTCCTTCAGGGCGAGCTGGATGTCCGGTATTCCCGGCCCCTGGTCGATGAAGGAAAGCTTGAGGCCCCTGCGCACGCCCTCGGCGAGGGGCTGCACGATCATCTCGCCGCCGCCGCCGTAGTTGAGGATGTTGCGCGCGAGCTCGCTCGCCGCGGTAACGATCTTGGTCTGGTCGACCAGACTGAAGCCTTGCCCGATCGCATGCTCGCGCACCACCTGCCGCATGCGCACGATGTCCTCGGCGGTGCGGATCGCCAGCGAGAACTCCTTGGTAGCGGCGTTCAGCCGTGCCCCGCGGCAAGGCGGCGCTGCAGCAGCGCCATGCCCTTCTCGACGTTGAGCGCCGTGTGCACCCCTTCCAGCGGCAGGCCGAGCTCGACCAGCGTGATGGCGACGGCCGGCTGCATGCCGACCACCACCGTTTCGGCGTCGAGCACCCGCGCCATCGAGGAGATGTTGGCGATCATGCGGCCGATGAAGGAGTCGACCACGTCGAGGGCCGAGATATCGAGCAGCACGCCGCGCGAGCGCTCCTTCGCGATGCGCGTGGTCAGGTCATCCTGCAAGGTGAGGGCGAGCTGGTCGTGCATGTCGACCTGGATGGTGACCAGCAGGAACTTCCCCATCTTCAGGATCGGAATGCGCTCCATCAGGCCGTCTCCGCGCCACCGACCTTCTGGATGCTCGATCCGGTGCGTTTCAGCGCCACGAGGAACGCGTCCGCGAGGGTCGCCTTGGTCGTCACCTCGCCGAGGTTCACGCCGAGGTGCACGATGGTCTGGGCGATCTGCGGCCGAATGCCGCTGATGATGCAATCGGCGCCCATCAGGCGCGTCGCGGCCACGGTCTTCAGCAGATGCTGCGCGACCAGCGTATCGACCGTCGGCACGCCCGTGATGTCGATGATCGCGATCGAGGCGCTGGTCTGCACGATCTTCTGCAGCAGGGTCTCCATGACGATCTGCGTGCGGTTCGAATCCAGCGTGCCGACCAGTGGCAGGGCGACGATGTCATCCCACAGCTCCACCACGGGGGTGGAGAGCTCCAGGAGCTCCGTCTGCTGCCGCTCGATCACGCTCTCGCGGCTCTTCTGGTAGATCTCGGTCGTGTAGAGGCCCAGCTTGTCGAGCAGCACGGTGGCGCTCCACAGCTCCGCGGCGAGCGCCTCGGGGTCGGATTTCAATTCCTTCGACAGCCGGCTGAAGAGCGGCTGCTTCAGCGAAAAGACGAACGTCGCGGTCTCGCTCGGCGAAAACCCGGCCAGCGCCCGGACGCGCGAGAGCTCGTTGAGCTGGCTTTTCACGTCGGCCCACGCCGGACCGTCGACATCCTCGCTGCCGGCCTTCTGCGTTGCGGCCTGCATCCCGGAGAGGAAAGTGCGCGACTGCTCGCGCAGGTCGGCTTCCTTCAGCAGGTCGCCGCGCAGCGTCGACGCGGCGAGCTGCGCCTTTACCCATTCGACGAGCAGGTCCTTTTCATGAGTGTGGATGACGCCGGCAATGCGGCTCGAGGCTTTCATTGAATGGGATCTCCCTGGGACGAGACGAGGCTTGCCGTCCCATTCTAGGTGCAACCGGGAGCCGCGGCCGCGTCGTCTTTCGACTACGGGCGAACGGGCCTAGCTGGCCCGCACGCTGCGGCCGCTTTCGATGGCTACCCGGTCGAGGAACGCGCAGTCCTTCTTGTAGTCGAGCACGCCGTCGCCGAGATTGAGGAAAGCGAGTCCGCCCAGCGCCTTGACGGCCACGTCGATGTTCTTCATCACCGCATCGCTCAGATTCAGATACTCCGCGTGTACGCACACGACGGGGACTTCCTTGTAGCGGGCGAGCGAGCGCACGTACTGCAGGAGCTCGAGCATCCGGTGCTCGTCGAACTCGAGGCCGATGACGATGAGCTGGAATCCGTCGTGGCGCAGCGCGCGCACCGCCTCGGCCATCGTGCGCACGAACGCGAGGTCGTGCTCGGGCAGGCAGTCGCGCACCTTGTCGTCCATCTCCGGAACGCTGGCGACGAGAACTCTCGTGGGAATCGGCATGGCACTCGCAAAGCAATCCGTGTTCCAAGGCCCGAACTTTCAAGCCAGCCGGGGCCGTGGGGGGTAAAATGCGTCGGGAAATTTCCGACCCGCGATCCACTCCGATGCCCAAGCTGGAAACCGTCCCCCGCACCAAGTCCGCTGCGCCCCGCCTGCTGCCCAAAACGGCCACCGGGATAGATGGTCTCGATCAGATCACGGGCGGCGGCCTGCCGAAAGGCCGCCCGACGCTCGTCTGCGGCGGCGCCGGCTGCGGCAAGACGCTGTTCGCGATGGAATTCCTGGTGCGCGGGGCGACGCAGTTCAACGAGCCCGGCGCCTTCATCACCTTCGAGGAGACCGGTGAGGAGCTCGCCGCCAACGTGCGCTCGCTCGGCTTCGACCTCGACGCGCTCGTCGCGGAGGAGAAGATCGCCGTCGACCACGTGCGCGTGGAGCCGACCGAGATCGCCGAGACCGGCGACTTCGACCTCGAAGGACTTTTCCTGCGCCTCGGCCTCGCCATCGACTCGGTGGGCGCGAAGCGCGTCGTGCTGGACACGATCGAGTCGCTCTTCGCCGGCTTCACCAACCAGGCGCTGCTGCGCGCGGAGCTGCGGCGACTCTTCAGGTTCCTGAAGGACAAGGGCGTCACCGCGGTCATTACCGGCGAGCGGGGCGACGGGCAGCTCACCCGCCAGGGGCTGGAAGAGTACGTCTCCGACTGCGTGATCCTGCTCGACCACCGGGTCAACGAGCAGATCTCCACGCGGCGCCTGCGCATCGTCAAGTACCGCGGTACCTCGCACGGCACGAACGAATACCCGTTCATCATCGACGAAAAAGGCATGTCGGTGCTGCCCATCACGTCGCTCGGCCTGAACCACGACGTCTCGAGCGAGCGCATTTCCTCGGGCATTCCGCGCCTGGACACGATGCTCGGCGGCAAGGGCTTCTTCCGCGGCTCCTCGATCCTGGTCTCGGGCACGGCGGGCACCGGCAAGACGAGCCTCGCGGCGCACTTTGCCGCCGAGACCTGCCGTCGCGGCGAGCGCTGCCTGTACCTCGCCTTCGAGGAATCGCCGAGCCAGCTCTTTCGCAACATGCGCTCGATCGGCCTCGAGCTCGAGCCGTACGCGAAGAAGGGGCTGCTCAGGATGCACGCCTCGCGGCCGACGCTCTACGGCCTCGAGATGCACCTCGTGCAGATCCACAAGATGGTGACCGAGCTCGATCCGGCGGTGGTCGTCATCGACCCGATCTCGAACTTCGTCTCCGGCGGCACGAGCCGCGACACGCAGTCGATGCTGCTGCGCCTGATCGATTTCCTGAAGGCGCGGCAGGTCACCGCGTTCTTCACGCACCTCACCTCCGGCGCCACGTCGGGCGGCACGTCGTGGGAGGGCACGGACGTCGGCGTGTCCTCGCTCATCGATACGTGGCTCCTCGTGCGCGACATCGAGCTCGCCGGCGAGAGGAACCGCGGCCTGTATGTGCTCAAGTCGCGCGGCATGCCGCATTCCAACCAGATCCGCGAGTTCCTCATCACCCCGCGCGGCGTCGACCTGCAGGATGTCTACGTCGGGCCCGAAGGCGTGCTGACCGGCTCCATGCGCGCCGCACAGGAGGCGCGGGAGAAGGCGCAGGCGCTGGAGCGCCGCCACGAAGAGGCGCGCCGGCAGCGCGAGGTGGAGGCGAAGCGCGCAGCCGTCGAGGCGCAGATCGCCGCGCTGCAGGCCGAGGTGAAGGGTTTGTCGGAAGAAGGCAAGCTCCTTGCCGAACAGGACCAGGCGCGCGAGGATGAGCTGAGCGAACAAAGGGAAGCCGCGGCACGGCGGCGTGGAGCGGACCTCGAGTCCGCGGGTGTCAGGAACGACGGAAATGAACGCAAAAAAGGCCAGAGATGAGCGCTGAAAAGAAACCGAACGGCAACGGCGCCGAGCCGGTCTGGGAGCTGCGGCTCTACACCGCCGGTCAGACCCCGAAGTCGCTCGCCGCGCTCGCCAACCTGAAGCGCCTGTGCGAGGAGAACCTGAAGGGCAAGTACAAGATCGAGGTGATCGACCTGATGGCGAACCCGCGGCTCGCCAAGGAGCACCAGATCGTCGCCATCCCGACGCTGGTGAAGAAGCTGCCGTCGCCGCTGCGCCAGATCATCGGCGACCTGTCGGACAAGGAAAAGGCGCTGGTCGGACTGCAGCTCACCCCGCACCGCTAGACTGGAACGACGGAGGAAACGATGAACATGGAAACCACGCCGCCGATGCTCAGCGAGGCGGAACAGCTGCGCCAGGCGATTGCCATGGGCGAGGTCGACGCCTTCCTCGTCGGCAAGGACGACAAGGAGAAGCGCGTCCTCCTCCTCGCCGGCGCGTACCAGCGCTACCGTCAGCTCGTCGAGCAGATGCAGCAGGGCGCCATCACCTGCTCCGTGCACGGCGACATCCTCTACGCCAACCAGCGCTTTGCGCAGATGATCGGCGTGCCGCTTTCGCAGCTCTACGCCGCGCCGCTCGACGGCTACGTCTCGGTGCCGGACCGTGCGCGCATCGCGAGCTTCCTGCTGGTGAGCGCCCGGCTCTCGTCGATCGAGGTCGCCTTCTCGCGCCGCGACGGGCTCCTGCTGCCGGTGCGCCTGGACCTCGTGAACTTCGCCGACGGCTACGCCACGATCCTCGTCACGGCTCTTGCCCAGCAGCAGTGGGCGGGCGTCGCCGAGGATTCGCTCAACCTGATGCGCACCGCTCTCGAGACCGTGACGAAGCTCTCGGTCGCCGACGGCCAGGCGAAGCGCTCGATCGAGGTGCTGTCGCGCGAGATCAACACCCTCTCGCGCCTGGTGGACGAAATCCGCCAGGGCAAGTCCTCGCAGAGCTGATCCTCCTAGTCCAGAAGTAAGAGCCCGTCGCCGCTCAGTCGATAGCGCCGGTCGCAGCCCGCGGCCGCCTGCTCCGAATGCGTGGCGAGGATCGCCGCGGCGCCGCGCTCCTTCACCTGTCGCCGGAAGAGCTCGAGCACGTTGCGCGCATTTTCCGGATCCAGGTTTCCGGTCGGCTCGTCGGCCAGGACGAGCTTCGGCTCGCCCACCAGAGCGCGCGCGATGGCTACGCGCTGCAGCTCGCCACCGGAAAGCTCGCGCGGCGTGCTGCCTTCACGTCCGGCCAGGCCGACCGCCGCGATCATCGCGCGCACCTTCTCCGGCCTGGAAAGGGAGCGCAGGAGGAGCGGCAGCGCCACGTTCTGCTCGACGCTGAGCTGCGGCAGCACGTGGAACGCCTGGAAGACGAAGCCGTAGTTCTGCCGGCGAAGGAGCGTGAGGGCGTCGTCGTCCACCGCGGTGAGATCGGCGCCTTCGAACAGGATCCGGCCCTCGTCGACCGGCTCCAGCCCGGCGATGGCGTTGAGGAGCGTCGACTTGCCGATGCCCGATTCGCCGAGGATGGCGACGTACTCGCCGGCGGCGAGCTCGAGCGAGATGCGGTTGAGGACGGTACGGGCGCCGAAGCGCTTGCTGACGTCAACGAGCTTCAGCACCTTAGAATCGTACTATGCAGGTGAAGGAACTGAAGGAACGCCTCGGGCGCGAGCCGGTGGAGATGGTGCGCCTCGCATGGGCCGATCCGCACGGCGCCTCGCGCGCCAAGGCGGTGTCGCTGCCGGTGTTCCTCGAGGCGCTCGAGCGCGGCTACAACATCAACGTCGCGACGACGACGCTCGATTCCGCCGGCGGCCGCGTGTTCAAGTCGTTCACCCCGGGCGGCGGCATGAACCTGCCGGAGATGACCGGCTCGCCGAACCTCGTGATCCGCCCGGATCCGTCGACCTACCGCGTGCTGCCGTGGGAGCCGAAGATCGGCTGGGTGCTCTGCGACGAATACTTCCGCGACGGCACGCCGTTCCATTTCTCGCCGCGCCATCTGCTGCGCAAGCAGCTGAAGCGCCTCGGCGACCGCCGTCTGATGGTGGGCCTCGAAGTCGAGTGGTATCTCGCGCGCGTCGCAGAGGAGCGCCTGACCGATGAGCACGTCGGCATTCCCGGCGTGCGGGGGCGCGCGATCCGCACGTATCCGATCGAGCCCGGCTACTCGTACCACTCCGAAACCAACATGGACATCATGCAGCCGGTGCTCGGCGAGCTCGCGCGCACGTACAGCGCGCTCGGCCTGCCGCTGCGCTCGATCGAGAATGAGTGGGGACCCGGGCAGGTCGAGTGCACCTTCTCGGCGCAGGATGCCCTGCGCACCGCCGACGATCTGGTTCTATTCCGCACCGCTACGCGCCAGGTCTGCCGTCGCCTCGGCTGCTTTGCCACGTTCATGGCGCGGCCGGCGCTGAAGGGCTATTACGCGAGCGGCTGGCACCTGCACCAGTCGCTGTCCGCCGATGGACGCAACCTCTTCGCCGGCGAGGCGCTGCTGTCTGCGACCGGCGAAGCGTGGCTCGGCGGCCTGCTCGAGCATGCGGCCGCCTCGACCGTATTCGCCACGCCGACCGTCAACGGCTACCGGCGGTTCAAGCCGAACTCGCTCGCGCCGGATCGCGCGGGCTGGGGCTTCGACAACCGCGGCGCGATGGTCCGCGTCATCGGCGGCGGCGACGATCCGGGCACGCGGATGGAGAACCGCATGGGCGAGCCGGCGGCCAATCCGTACCTGTACATCGCCTCGCAGATCGTCTCCGGGCTCGACGGCGTCGAGCGCAACCTCAAGCCGGGACGGCGCGACGACGAGCCGTACGCCGCCGACCGGCCGCTCCTGCCGAGCAGCCTCGACCAGGCGCTCGACGCGCTCGGCGCGAGCGGCCTCTACCGCCGGCAATTCGGCCACGTCTTCATCGATTACTACCTGAGGCTCAAGCGCAACGAGCTCGGCCGCTACAGGAAGTGGGTCGAAGACAACCGCGTGAGCGAAGCCGAGCCGACGCAATGGGAGCAGGATGAATACTTCGATTTCTTCTAATCCCGTCGTATCGACCGGTCGCAAAATAAAAGAGGCCCGCAAAGGGTTGCGAGCCTCAGTGCGTCGGCCGAGGCAGTTCTGGGGAGAGTGCCGGGAGGTTGGCGACGCATCCGGATTATGTTGCGCTGGTTAGCCGCCGGCTGTAGCGAAATATTGATGCCAAGCGCTTAGGCGCGAAATCGTCTGATCGTGGAAGGAACGTGAACTGTCACTCACGACACAGTCAGGACGGCGCCAGCATCCTTGGGTATGCTCCGCGCCTAAAGGGAGACGTATGGAGCAGTTCATCAAGCACTTCCGGCGCGAGCAGGCTGGCGTCTGGACGTGTGAGGACCCGGCCACGCTGGACTTGCCGGAGGGGCGCGTTCAGGTCACTCGGGGGACGCGGTTCGTCATCGGAACCAAGTTCATGAACGTGGACGTCGCGCGACTGCTGGATCAGGAATACAGCCGACAGCAAGAGCCGCGCGACTAGGCGTCGTCGCCCAACGCGCCAAGCTGGTCGACGAGATCTACCAGCGCGAGGACGGTGGTGCCGGGCATGGTGTGCGTCCGGCCGCTCACCCCTTCGTCGATGTCCTGGGGCCGGGCGCCAAGACGCTTAGCTACTTCGTCGAGGCCGAGACGCTTTAGCGCGACATTAAGAAGTCGCTGGCGCGTGTTTGTCACTAACGATTGCTTTCTTCGAGACATAACACCGCCCGAAGTAAAAGTATTCCTCGTATAAGTCACGCGCGCCGGCACTGATGCTGCCCGGCAAGTCGTCGGCATCGCCGAAGAAAGGATGGCCGAGGTCATGAGATCGACCACGGGGCAAACAATCGACGACGCTCGGAAACTCGGCCCTGCCGCTGGTACTCGGCTTCGAGCAGGGCTACCAGTTCGATGTTCATGAACTTCGTGCCCCAAGTGAACGGCGAGCCTTCCGCGGCGACCCGATCGGTTATGGCGTATGCGGCTCGTTCTTTGGTGGCTGACCGCTGCGCGGATCGCCGAAGAGATTGGCTAGATCGTCGGGAAGAAGTGGTTTTACGTAATAGCCGTCGAAGCACACTTCCCGCGCTCTCTCGCGCGATTTATCGTCGCTGTAGGCGGTGAGCGCCAAGACCTTCACTCCACGTAGTTCGGGATCGGCCTTGATCTGGCTACATACATCGAAGCCGTTCAGCCCCGGCAATCCGAGATCGCAGAGCACGAAATCCGGACGGAATCGCCGAACGACATCCAACGCGACGAACCCATTGGTGGCGTAGTCCACGGTATGCCCCAGCTCCCTCAAGAGCAGCGCAGTCGTGTGAACGGAATCGAGGTTGTCTTCAACCACGACGAGGCGCAGCACGCGCGGGGCGAGCGGACTCCCTTGAAAAGATTGGTCCATTTATGCGCCGCAATGCTACTCCCCCGAGAAGTCGTTTTTTCCGGAAAGTGCTGTAGTTTTTTTACTACCTGCTCCGGGTCGATTCCGAGAGGTCCGCGCTAGCCTCGGCCGAGCCCGGTCCGGCACCTCGGCGCTGGTCTCCCGATGCGCTTGCGGATCGTAATCGTCACGCGGTCGTTGAACCCGCCGACGCGACGCATCGCCAAGCATGACGCCGAGCTGTGCATGATCGGCGCCCGCTCGCGCGCTTGGCCGGTTCCAGGGCGCGCGAAGACGGATGCGCCAGGCGGCAGAACCATGCTCGGCCCTGCCCGAAGCCGCGGTACAAACTTGGTACGAATGGAAAGTCAGTGGTACAAACGACCCCATTAACGGCACACGATGAACACTTCGACTTTTTTTGAGCACCTGGTCCATGAGGACCGCGTCCACCGGTCGATCTACACCGACCCCCTCATCTTCGAGCGCGAGATGACGCACATCTTCGGCGCCGTGTGGGTCTACCTCGCGCACGAGAGCCAGGTGCCGCGCAACGACGACTACCTCACCACCAAGCTCGGCCTGCGCCCGGTCATCGTGGTGCGCGATTCGGCGGGCAAGCTGCGCGCGCTCTTCAACCGCTGCACGCATCGCGGCGCGCGCGTGTGCCGCGACGCCAGGGGCTCGGCGCGAACCTTCCAGTGCCCGTATCACGGTTGGACCTACTTCAACTGCGGCAAGCTGCGCGGCGTGCCGTGGCCGGAAGGCTACGCCTGCGACTTCAAGGACGAGCAGTTCAACCTCGCCCAGGTGCCGCGCGTGGAGAGCTATCGCGGCTTCATCTTCGGCACGCTGAACGCGGATGCGCCTTCGCTATCCGACTACCTCGGTGCGGCGAAGAAACCGATCGACGAATGGCTCGATCGCAATCCCGGCAGCCGCGTCGCCGTGCGGGAAGCGAACCGGCTCAAGTTCAAGGGCAACTGGAAGCTCGCCTACGACAACGCCTGCGACGGCTACCACGTCGTGTTCTCGCACCGCTCGCTGCTCGACACCGAGAATCGCCACGTCACCGACCCGAGCAAGGGCATGTCGTTCTACAGGGGGAAGCCCGACGAGGCGGCGATGTACCTGCAGTACTTCGGGCGCGGACACCACTTCAAGGACAAGCGGCCGAACGTGCCGAAGCACCCGGGCGCGCTGTGGGAGATGGAGGGGTTGCAGCCGGGGATGGAAAGCTATGAGCGCGCGATCCGGGCAAAGCTGGGAGCGAAGGCGCCGCGCGCTCTCGACCTCGCCTCGTCCGAGCCGGTGAACATCAACATCTTCCCCAACCTCTCGATCCTCGGCAACCACATCCAGGTGTTCCAGCCGATCTCGGTCGACGAGACCGACAGCATCTGGTACGCCACCGCCATCGTCGACGAGAAGAACGAGCTCGAGGACATGGCGGACGCGGTGAACGCGATCCGCATGCGCACGCAGGAGAGCTTCCCCAACTTCGGCGAGGTCGACGATGCGGCGAACTTCGAGGAGATCCAGAAGGGCCTCGCGGCGTGCGAGGACGAATGGGTGTACATGCACCGCGGCCTCGGCATTCCGGGCCGCGTCCAGCAGCTTCCCGACGGCACGCTGAAGGCGCCCGCCACGGACGAAGTCTTCATGCGCGAGCACATGAAGGAATGGAAGCGCCTGATGCTGGCGCAGCCGAAGCTCGCCGTCGCCCGAAGCTAAACGTGGTCTGTCCCTGATTTCGGCTTTATGAGCTACGTCGACGACCGCTTCTATTCGGACCTCGTCCAGGCCTTCAAGGACTGGGACAAGGCCGAGCTGGAAGTCAGGGATGCGAAGACGAGGGACGAGTGCCGCCAGCTGCTCGAGCGCGAGGCGCGGCTGCTCGACCAGAACCGGTTCGAGGACTGGCTCGCGATGTACGCCGAGAGCTGCATCGTCTGGGTGCCGGCGGCCGAAGAGGCCGGCGATCCGCGGCGGGAGGTGGCGATCTACTTCGACGACCGCCGCCGCCTCGAGGACCGCATCTTTCGCCTGCGCACGGGCAAAGCATGGTCGCAGGTGCCGGCGAGCCGCTGCGTGCGGCAGGTGACGAACGTCGAGGTGTTTCGCGCCGGGGACAAGCTGATGGTGCGCTCGAACCTCCTCATGACGGAGTTTCGCGCCGGCGAGACCCGCCTCCTCGCGGCGTGGTGCGCGCACCGCCTCGCCGGTGGCAGAATCGAAGCCAAGCAGCTGAATCTCATCGACCGCGACCAGAGCCTGCGGAATCCGAGCGTGCTGCTGTAGGAGGAGAAAAAATGTTCGCGGAGTCGAATTTCGTTCGAAACTGCTGGTACGTCGCCGCGTGGGACCACGAGATCGGGCGCAGCATGCTGCGCCGGGTGATCCTCGACGAGCCGGTCGTCCTGTACCGCACCGTCGAGGGGAAGGCCGTGGCGCTTGAGGACCGCTGCTGCCATCGCCAGGCGCCGCTCTCGATGGGCAAGCTCAATGGCAATATCATCGCGTGTCCCTATCACGGCCTGCAGTTCGATCCCTCGGGCAAGTGCGTGAAGATCCCGAGCCAGGATTTCATTCCGGGCTCCGCGAAGGTGAAGTCGTATCCGATCGTCGAGAAGAACCACTGGGTCTGGATCTGGATGGGCGACCCGGCGAAGGCCGACCCGGGCAAGATCGAGGATTTCCACTTCCTCGATGACCCGAAGTGGCGCTATGGAGGCAATTACCTCCACGTCGATGCGAACTATCTATTGCTGGTGGAAAACCTGCTCGACACGACGCACCTGCCCTTCCTGCACCCGACCTCGCTCGGCACCGACGCGTTCGCGCGCTCGGAGCTCGAGGTCTCGCGCGAGGGCGATCGCATCCAAGCGGCGCGCTGGCTGATGAACGAGCTGCCGGCGCCCTTCCACAAGCAGATGGGCGACTTCCCCGACGGCGTGAAAGTCGACCGCTGGCAGATCGCGCACTTCGGCCCGCCGTGCTTCGTCAAGCTCGACGTCGGCTCCGCCCCCGCCGGCGCGGGCGCGCGGCAGAGCTCGGATCGCGGCAATCGCTGGATGAACATGTGGAACCTGAACGCGATCACGCCCGAGACGCAGAAGACCGCGCACTACTTCTTCGCCCAGGCCTTCAACTTCAAGCTCGACCAGAAGTGGATCGCCGACATGCTCGCCGTGCAGATCCGCGACATCTTCCTCGAGGACATGGCGATGGTGAAGGCGCAGCAGGTCAACATGGACCTCGGCCCGTCACCGGTGGTGAACCTCGGCCAGGACAAGGCGTGGGTCGCCATGCGGCAGATCGTCGACCGCATGGTCAGGGAAGAACAGCAGCAGGCGAAAGCCGCCTAGCAGCTTAAGGCAGCGACCTGGAAAGAGCCCGCTGGCGAGACGCTCGCCACTCGCTGAGCTCATTTCCGTACTGCACCACGCGGTTACGCGCCAGCGCGCGTCGCCGGCGTCCCTGCTTGGGATCCAAGAGGAACATCGCCAGCGCCCCGATCAATAAACCGTGGGTAAGACCGCGCAAGTAGTCCATGGTGCCCTCTGGCCGGAAGCGGACTACGCGCCTTGCAAGATACGTGCGGGCGAGGCGCTACTTTTTCGCGCTCACCGGCATCGCCTTGCCTTGCGCGGCCGGCAGCTTGACCTCCTCGAGCGCTGCGGCGCAGCGCGAGGCGACGGCGTCGTCCGCCTCCT
>DATMIG010000457.1:0-3661 GCA_035554335.1 Burkholderiales bacterium | reverse complement strand
CGAAGTAGACGAGCAGGCCGTCGCCGACCACCTGGGCAACGAAGCCGCCGTAGCGCTCCATGATGCTGACCGCCAGGCGGTGATAGCGGCGCAGCAGGACGCCGAGGTCTTCCGGATCGAGGCGCTCGGCGAGATCGGTGTAGCCGACGAGATCGATGAACTCGATGGTCAGGAAGCGACGCTCGGAACCGTCCCGATCGGTTCCCGCAGCTCCGCTCTCATTCATCGCTATCCCTCCGGAATCGCCTTTTGTCTAATCGTCCGATTTGATGCCCATTCTAAATCCAGCCTATCAAGTCAGCCATCCCTTGTTCATGTGTACACTGGGCGCGCCGCCTGGGGGGAGGCATGAATCCAACGAAGCGCCGCGCGCTGGTGGTCTGCGCTCATCTTCGACCGGGACGCGACAAGCGACAGTCGCACTACTTCATGCAGCCGATCGCCGGGCTGCATGTCGCCTCCCTGATCGACCCGGGCGAATTCGACGTCGAGCTCTACCACGAGGACTGGCACGGACCGTTCGATACGGCGAAGTGCGCGGGCTACGACCTCGTCTTCCTCTCGGGGCTGCAACCCGACTTCGATCGCATGCGGCAGCTCTCGTACTACTTCCGCCGCAGTGGCGCGACGGTGGTCGCCGGCGGCAGCGTGTGCACCGTGTTCCCCGAGTTCGCCGCGCAGTTCTTCGACGCCGTCTGTGTCGGCGGCGTCGACAGCGCTCGCGAAGTCGCGGCCGACTTCGTGAGCAGCTCGCTGAAGAAGATTTACCGCTCGGCCACCGACACGATCAGCCCCTACGCGGTCGACCACCGTCTGCTCGCGAAAGCGGGCATCAATCCGCTGTTCCATCTCATGGAGGCCTCGCGCGGCTGCAGCTTCAAGTGCAACTTCTGCGTCGTGCCTTCCGAGGTCGGCACGCACGCCCGCTACAGCGTCGACACGTTGCGCCGCGAGATCGACAACGCCATTGCGGCGGCGCCGCTCACGAGCTTCCGGCGCTGGTTCCCGATGATCAACTTCCAGGACAACAATTTTTCCGACGACCGCGCGCACATGCTCGCGGTCGTGGACATGCTGGCGGCGCATCCGAAGGTGAAGGGCTGGAGCGCGCTCGTCACCCAGAACACGCTGCACGACCGCGACCTCGTGCGCAAGCTCGCGCGCTCGAAGTGCATGGTGCTCTTCGTCGGCCTGGAGACGCTCGACCACGACACGCTGCGCCGCTACAACAAGAAGCAGAACCTGAGCCGCCGCCACAACGTGATCGACGACGTGGCCTTCGCCGAGTCGCTCGGCATCGCCATGGCGTACGGCTACCTCTTCGACTACCGCCACCACAGCGCCGAGGAGATGAAGCGCCAGATCCTCGCCATCGCCAACCATCCGTACATGCCGATGCCGGTGTACCTGAGCGTGGTCGCGCCGCTCGCCGGCACGGCGAGCTTCTGGGACGACCTGCGTAACGGCGAGCTCGCGCCGAACCTGCAGCTGCGCAACATGGACGGCGAGACCATCTGCCACTCGCGGCTCGCCGACCGCACCGACGCCATCGTCGAATTCATCGAGCCGATGTTCCGCGCGCCGTGGAAGCTCGTGCCGCGCTGGACCATCATCAAGAAGACGCTTCGCCGCATCGCGCGCTCGGGCAGCTGGAACCCGTGGCGCTGGTACCTGATCGCATCGGCCAACTTCCATTGCTTCATCTGGTCGAGCACCACGCCGTCGCAGAAGCGCACCTACGTCGCCGGCACCGACGCCCTCGATCCGCAGTACTTCGAGCGGCCGGCGGATCTTACGGAAGCGGATCGGGTTCGTTACTTCGAGCCGATTTATCTCACGGATGGCCACGGTCGGGCAGCGGAATGGCTCCAGCCTTACGTGCGCGAGCGCGGCGCGCCCGTGCGAAAGGTGAAGGTGTACGCATGACCGTCACATACACGCAGGCGCGGGACGCGGCACAGCTCGATCGGCTGCGTCCGCAGGTGGCGCAGTTCTTCGACCGGTATGTCGACCCAGGGCCCGGGGCGGGTCTCTGCCGCGGCCAGACGGTGTTCTTCTTCCCGGGCGGCATGGGCAGCCGCCTGGTGCGCGCCAGCCAGAAATACCAGGAAGGCGTAGGAGTGCCGGCGAGCGCTTCCTACCCGGCGATCTGGCCGAGCTGGGACGCCTTTTTCTTTGGCGGCTGGCGCAAGCTGAAGATCCACAAGGATCTGACCGGCTGTTTCCGCGACCACAGCGATCGTCCGATCGTCGCCGACGGCGGCCTGAAGGTATTCGGGATCGACCCGCACAAAGGGTTCGTCTTGGCCTGCGAGCTGGCGGGGATCAATTACTTCGTGTTCGGATGGGATTGGCGCCGGCGCCTCGACGAGACGCGGGACTTCTTCCTCAACACGTTTCGGCCGTTCGTCCAGCAAGAGGCCATCAACCGGGGCAAGACCGACCCGTTCCTCGACTTCTCGCTCGTCGGGCACAGCCTGGGCGGCATGGTGGTCAATCTCATCGCCCGTCAAAATCCTGCGGGCCTGCGCAAAGCGATCACGGTCTCCACACCCGCATATGGCTATGCCGGGCAGCTCCACCGCTGGTTCGAAGGCGAACCGTTGCTGACGGCGGTCGAGATTTTCCTTCTCCAGATGATGAACCTGAATAACCTCGTGGAGGCTGTAAAGCAGGACATGCTCGAGGTGATCGCGTCAATGCCGGCGCTCTATCCGCTGCACTTCCTCGACTTCCCCACCTACACCGCCAATCAGGCCGCCCTCGGCCTAAGCGCATACCCGAGTAGCGACTTGGCGAGCGCGGCGGTGGCGGACGCCTATCACCCGCAGCTGAATGGCGGCCTGGTGCGTTATCCCGGAAACACCGGCTTCGACATCGGCGAACTCAATTACGCGCTGGCGCAGTTCCAGACACTCTCGTCGCCGATGTCGCCAGCCGTTGCGTCGAAGTTCCACAATATCCGTGGCATAACGACGGGTGGAACCGGTGCAAATACGACGGGTTCCGTGCGGTGGGACTGGATTTCGCCGAATTAC
This sequence comes from Burkholderiales bacterium, assembly GCA_035554335.1. GTDB lineage: Bacteria > Pseudomonadota > Gammaproteobacteria > Burkholderiales > SG8-39 > SCGC-AG-212-J23. The sequence continues at coordinate 623 of DATMIG010000457.1, read as the reverse complement.
AACGCTTCCGGGCCCTCGCCGATCAAGGACGGGCCCGACGTTGCGGGGGACGATACGCAGCCAGCCTGGACGACGCGGCTCCTCGGCGCCAACGACCTGCCGATAGCGCATCCGCTCATCGAGCACGCGTGCATGATGAACGACGCCATTGTTAACGCGGCGCTCATCGCCATCCTGTGCCCTTTGATACCGACCACTTTTTCGCTGAAGAAAGCCCAGCAGGCGGCCATGAAACCATTCGGCAAGAAGAAGGCCTCGGACAAGGAAGTGCAGCTATTCCTGCGCTGGGTCGCGGAGAACCACGACAAGCGCGCGGAATGGCCGTCGATAGAGACGGCGAAGGCGCGTAGCGTCCTGCCGCCTCATCTTCAAGAGCGTATCGGAGACATCATGAGGCGGCTGTATGGAGACTTGCTGCGCGGTCCACGCGCGAAAAAGCCCGGCGCGAAAGGGCGGTCGAAACGTCGCTCTTCGAAGGCTTCCCGGAAAAGGTGAGTCCCCAGCGTAAAAAGCGCAAGCTGACGGTAGCGGCCGCCTACCACCGCCGCCGCGACGCCGAGCAGCTCGAGGTCTATCGGCGTGACATCGATACGTTCATCGCCGATTACCGCCATCGCGTGCTT
>DATMIG010000456.1:0-4259 GCA_035554335.1 Burkholderiales bacterium | reverse complement strand
CTTGGTATCCAATATGCGCTTCTGCAGCGCTGCGTACTTGGCGCCGTACTTGTCGCGGATCGGCTGCGTGGCCTTGAAGAACGCCTGCTTGTCCGCGGTCACGAACTGCACGCCGGCCGCCTTGAGCTTGGTCTCCGCCTCGCCTACGTATTTGTTCCAGAGCTCGCGCTGCTCCATCTGCACTTCGCGCGAATGCTTGCGGATCAGCGCCTGGTCGGCCTTGGAGAGCTTGTCCCAGCTCGCCTTGGAGAACACGAACATCTCCGGGATGATCAGGTGGCCGGTCAGGCTGTAGACCTTGACGATTTGGTAGTGGTTGGCGGTCAGCATCGACGGCGGGTTGTTCTCGGCGCCGTCCACGACGTGGGTCTGCAGGGCGGAATAGAGCTCGTTGTAGCCGAGCGGCACGCCGTTGCCGCCCATCGCGTTCATCGTCTCGACGAACAGCGGGTTGCCCATCGTGCGCATCTTCAGGCCCTTGAGGTCCGCGGGCTTGGTGATGGGCTTGTTCGAGTAGACGTTGCGCGTGCCGGCGTCCATCCAGCCGAGGCCGACGAGGCGCGCGGGCGAGGCGGTCACCTTGGCGAGCAGCTCCTCGCCGATCGGGCCGTCGATCACCTTCCGCATGTGGTCCTCGTCGCGGAAGATGAACGGCATGTTGAAGACGTTGAGCTCATCGACCACCGGCCCGAGCGTGCCGACCGAGACGCGCGCGATCTGCAGCGCGCCGACCTGCGCCTGCTCGATCATCTCCTTCTCGCCGCCGAGCTGCATCGAGTGGTACATCTGCATCGTGAGGCGACCGTTGGTCTCCTTCGCGAGCTTCTTGCCCATGTTCTCCATGGCGACGATGTTCGGGTAGCCCGGCGGGTGCACGTCGGACGCCTTGATGACCATCTTGTCCTGCGCGTCCGCGGCGAACGCAAGGGCGGCGAGCGAAGATGCGAGCGCGGCGCCGACGAAATGGCGGAATTGCATGAATCCTCCTCTGATAAGATTCATCAGTCATCATACAACCAGGCAACCCGACTTAGTCAAGCGATGCGCATCCGGCCTCTCGCGCAGGACGCCAAGCTCTCGCGCCGCCTTTTCGAGCAGCTCGCCGAGCAGATCAAGAGCGGCCGCCTCTCGCCCGGCGAGCGGCTGCCCACCGAGCAGGAGCTGACGCGCGCCGCGAAGGTGTCGCGCACGGTGGTGCGCGAAGCGGTCGCTGCGCTCCGGGCCGAGGGCCTCGTCATCACGCGCCAGGGCGTCGGCGCCTTCGTCTCCGCCGAGCCGCAGCGGGCGCCGTTCCGCATCGAGCCCGAGCGCCTGCAATCGATCGACGACGTGCTGAACGTAATGGAGTTGCGTCTGGGCGTGGAGATCGAGTCGGCCGGCCTCGCCGCCGAGCGCGCCTCGAAGGCGGCCGTGAAGGCGATCGGCGCGGCCCTGCAGGCCATCGAAGCGGCGGTTACGGAAGACCGCTCCGCCGTGGACGAAGACCTCGGCTTCCATCGCGCGATCGCCGAGGCCACCGGCAACCCGGAGTTCGTGCGCTTCCTGCAGTTCATCGGCCGCCACCTCATCCCGCGGCGCACGGTGAGCGGCCTGCCCGACCGCATGGGCGGCCAGCGCGCCTACCTCGCGCTCATCCAGGAAGAGCACCGCCGCATCTACGACGCCATCGCCGCCGGCGACGCCCGGGCCTCGCGCGATGCCATGCGCCGCCACCTCACGCGCTCGCTCGACCGCTACCGCAAGCTCGGCTCGGAGCAAAAGAAAGCGGCATAAATAGGGACGGACCCTATTTTTAAAATAATTAGGGTCCGTCCCTAATTTCCCTCTTGCGAATACTCCTAACTCACTCGCCTGAAGCACTGGACCTCTACTACGGTCCTCGCGCGCTCGCCGGCCTGCGCAAGGTCGGCGAAGTGAAGCTCCACCAGGGCTCCGCTCCCCTTGAAGGCGAAGCGCTCATCGAGGCGGCCGCGGACTGCGACCTCATCGTCTCCTATCGCCAGTCGCCGGCGCCCGCCGAGCTTTTTCAGCGCCTGCCGAAGCTCATCGCTTTCTCGCGCTGCGCGATCGACATCCGCAACGTCGACGTCGCCGCGGCGAGCAAGGCCGGCGTGCTGGTCACGCAGGCCAGCGCCGGGTTCGTCACTTCGGTGGCGGAGATGGTGCTCGGCTTCCTCGTCGACCTCTCGCGCGGCATCACGCATTCCGCGCATCTGTATCACCGTAACCAGGTCCCACCGGCGCGCATGGGCCGCGAGCTCAAGGGCAGCACGCTCGGCGTGATCGGCTACGGCGCGATCGGCAAGGAGGTCGTGCGCATCGGAAGAGCGCTCGGCATGCGGGTGCTGATCCACGATCCGTACCAGCCGGTGGAGCAGGTGGCGCTCGATCAGCTGCTGGCGCAATCCGACTATGTCGTCCCCTTGGCGGTTGCGACCGCCGAAACCGAAAATCTGATCGACGCCAGGGCCCTCGCCACCATGAAGCGCGGCGCCTATCTCATCAACGTGTCGCGCGGCAACCTGGTCGACGAGCGCGCTCTCGAGGCGGCGCTCGACTCGGGCCACCTCGGCGGCTGCGCGATGGACGTTGGCCGCGCGCCGGACCAGATGCCGACGCCGCGACTCGCGGCGCGGCCGGACGTAATCGCCACCCCGCATGCGGCGGGCCTCACGGTGCCGGCGATCGAGCACCAGTCGATGGAAACGGTGGCGCAGGCCGCCGAGATCGTGCACGGGAGGGCGCCGAAAGGCGCGGTGAACGCGGAGCACTGGACGAGGAAACCGAGGACATGAAGACCGTACTCATCACCGGCGCGACGGGAGACGTCGGCACGCATCTCAGCCGCGAGCTCGCCGGCAAGTACCAGCTGCGGCTCTCCGACAAGCGGCCGCTCAAGGCGCCGAAAGGCCAGACCTTCGTAAAGGCCGATGTATCGAAGATGGCCGACGCCATGCGCATCACGAAAGGCGTCGACGCCGTGGTCCATCTCGGCGGCTACTCGGTCGAAGGGCCGTGGGAGTCGATCGTGCAGGCGAACATCATCGGCTGCTACAACGTCTTCGAAGCCGCGCGCAAGAACGGCGTGAAGCGCGTCGTCTTCCCGACCAGCAACCACGCCGTCGGCTTCTATCGCCGCGACCAGACCATCGACCATCGCGTTTACCCGAAGCCCGACAGCCGGTACGGCGTGTCGAAGGTGTTCGGCGAGGCGCTCGGCAGCCTCTATGCCGACAAGTACGGCATGGAGATGTTCATGATCCGCATCGGCAACGTCGGGCCGGCGCCGATCGACAAGCGGCGCCTCTCGATCTGGATCAGTCCGCGCGACATCGCGCAGCTCGTCTCGATCGGTATCGACCACCCCGATATCAAGTTCGAGATCGTCTACGGCATATCGGGCAACAAGCGCGCGTGGTACGACAACTCGAACGCGTTCCGTCTCGGCTACCAGCCGCAGGACGACAGCGAGGGCTATGCGCAGGAAGTTCTCGCCCGCGAGAAGCCGGCTAGCGATGCGATCGCCGAGGCCCACCAGGGCGGAGTGTTCTGCACCGCTGAGGATGTGCCTAACCCGGCGGCGCCCAGGAAACCGGCCAAGAAAGCGAAGCGCAAATGAAAGTCCGCGTTCCCAAGGGTGCGTGCGACACGCACATGCACTTCTACGACGTGAACCGCCTGGGCGCGCCCGGCACGTTCCTGCCGGGCCACTTCACGGTGAAGGACTACCGCGAGATGCAGAAGCGCCTCGGGCTCGAGCGCGTGGTCGTGGTGCAGGCGAACGCGTATCGCGATGACAACAGCGTGGCGCTCGACGCGATGCGCGAGCTCGGCAAGTCGGCAAAAGGCGTCGCGGTGGTCAAGCCGACGGTAAGCGAGGCCGAGCTCGAGCGCATGACGAAAGCCGGCATGGTGGCCGTGCGCATCATGCTGCTGCACGGCGGCATGCTCGGCTTCGACGTGATGGATGAGGTGGTGGCGCGGGTTCACCCGTTCGGCTGGCACGTCAACCTCCAGCTCGACGGTCGAGACCTGCCGAAGCACGAGGCGCAGATCCGCCGGCTGCCCGGCAAGTTCGTCATCGACCATACCGGCAAGTTCATGGAGCCGGTGGCGATGGACCACGCGGCCTTCAAGTGCCTGCAGCGACTGCTCGATACCGGACGCTGCTGGGTCAAGCTCTCCGCGCCTTATGAAACGTCGAAGACCGGTGCGCCGAAGTACGAGGACGTGAGCGTCCTCGCACGAGCGCTCGTCAA
>DATMIG010000455.1:0-3059 GCA_035554335.1 Burkholderiales bacterium | reverse complement strand
ATCCACGTCGTCAAGGTGAGCTTTTCCGAGCGGATCCCGACCGTGGGCTTCCACAACGGCCGCCGCACCGAGGCGACGATGCTGCCGGGCGCCTGGGATGCCGGCATTACCGAGGCGCTGCGTCCCGTGCCCGGCGAGCCGGTGGTGGAGAAGCTCGCGTTCAGCGCGTTCCAAGGCACCGCCTTCGAGACGATGCTGCGGCGGATGAACATCCGCCAGCTCGCCGTCGTCGGCGTCACCACCTCCATCTGCGTCGAGTCGACCGTGCGCGATGCCGCGCAGCGCGGCTTCGACGTCTACGTGGCGCGCGACGCTTCCGCCGAGTGGGAAGTGCAGCGCCACGAGCGCTCGATCGAGCAGATGGGCTACGCCTTCGCGCGCATCGTCACGGCGCGGCAGCTCGTCGACGCCTGGCGGAAATGACCCTCGAGGTCCGCGACCTCGCGATCACCCTCGGCGCCGTCTCCGTCGTCGAAGGCGTCTCCTTCTCGGTCCCCGCCGGGCGCACGCTCGGCCTGGTCGGCGAATCGGGCGCCGGCAAGTCGCTCACCTCGATGTCGATTCCCGGCCTGCTTCCGCCCGAGGCGAAGGCGCGCGGCAGCATCCGGCTCATGGGCCGCGAGCTCATCGGCCTGTCGAACGCCGGGCTGCTGCGCGTGCGCGGCAGGCAGATCGGCGTCGTCTTCCAGGAGCCGCGCCAGAGCTTCAACCCGGCGTTCACCGTCGGCGAGCAGATCGCCGAGACGCTGCGCTGGCACGAATCCCTCGGCCGCCGCGCCGCGCACGCGCGCGCGGTCGAGCTCCTCGGCGAGGTCGGCATCGACCGCCCGGCCGAGCGCGCGAACGGCTATCCGCACACCTTCAGCGGCGGCATGCTGCAGCGGGCGATGATCGCCATGGCGATCGCCTGCCGCCCCGCCCTCCTCATCGCCGACGAGCCGACCAGCGCGCTCGACGTGACCGTGCAGGCGCAGATCCTCAAGCTTTTGCGCAGCCTGCAGAAATCGCTCGGCATGGCGATGCTCTTCGTCAGCCACGACATGGGCACCGTCGCCCAGGTGTGCGACGAGGTCGCCGTGATGTACGCCGGCCAGATCGTCGAGCACAGCGACGCCCTCGCCCTCTTCTCTCGCCCGCGGCATCCGTACACCGAGGGATTGCTGCGCTCGGTCCCCGATGTCCGCGCCCGCGGCGGCGAGCTCTACTCCATCGCCGGCGCCATGCCGCTTCCCGGCAAGCACCCGGCAGGCTGCCGGTTTGCGGACCGCTGCCCCTACGCGATAGACGCCTGCCGCGCCGCGCCCGACGCGCAGTGCATCCGCGACGAACTGGCGCTCGCCGGCGTGCTCAGATGAAGTCCCTTGACGTCCGTGGCCTGCGCAAGCGCTTCGGTTCGGTGGAAGCCGTGCGCGGCGTCGACCTCGACCTCCGGCCCGGCGAGACGCTGGCGCTGGTCGGCGAGTCCGGCTCCGGCAAATCGACCATCGCCCGCCTCGTTCTCCAGCTCATCACGCCGGACTCGGGTTCGATCGAGCTCGACGGCCAGTCGCTCATCGGCCTGCGCGGCGACGCCCTGCGCGCCATGCGGCGTCGGCTGCAGATGATCTTCCAGGACCCGTACGGCTCGCTCGATCCGACGCTCTCGATCCGCCAGGTGCTGGCCGAGCCCTTCCGCGTCCACTTCCGTCGCCGCCCGGCTGAGGACGAGCTCGACCGCCTGATGGGCGACGTCGGCCTCTCCTCCTCGCTCTTGGACCGCATGCCGCACGAGCTCTCGGGCGGCCAGCGCCAGCGCGTCGCCATCGCTCGCGCGCTCGCCGTTCAGCCGGAGTTCATCGCCTGCGATGAGGTCGTCTCCGCGCTCGATGTCTCCACGCGCGCGCAGATCCTCACGCTGCTTCGCTCGCTGCAGAAGACCCGGAGCCTGTCCATGCTGTTCATCACCCACGACCTCGCGATCGTTCCCTACATCGCTCAGCGCGTGGCGGTCATCTATCGCGGCGAGATCGTGGAGCGAGGCGACGTCGACGAAATCTTCTCGCGCCCGCAGCACGCTTATACGCAGGCGCTGCTCGCCGCGGTGCCCGTGCCGGACCCGCGGCTGCGGGACGCCGCCTAGGCGGCCCGAGTGATCTAATCTCTGGGGACCCTTACGGTCGACCCAGGAGGCCAAATGGCAAGCGAGCCGATTCGCGATCCAGTCAACGATCAACTGCTGACGCCGCAGAATTGCGCATTCCTCATCATCGATTACCAGCCGGTGCAGGTGAACTCCATCGCGTCGATGGAGCGTCAACGCCTGGTAAGCAACATCGTCCGGGCTGCGAAAGCAGCGCTACTCTATGGATTACCCGTCGTCCATTCGACCGTCAATGTCGCCACCGGGATAAACAAGCCCGCGATCAAAGTCGTGCGGACGTTGCTCGAGAAATTTCCGACGTACGACCGGACGTCGATCAACGCGTGGGAAGACGTGGAGTTCCGCGAGGCAGTCCACGCAACGGGTCGGAAAAAGCTCGTAATGACGGCACTATGGACTGAAGCCTGCCTCACCTTTCCCGCGCTCGATGCGCTGCAGGAAGGCTACGAAGTCTATGCAGTCGCGGACGCCGTCGGCGGCACCTCGGTCACGGCGCACGAGATGGCGCTACGCCGCGTAGAGCAGGCCGGCGCGAAAATGATCAGCGTGACGCAGCTGTACTGCGAGCTGCAGCGCGACTGGCGACGCAAGGAAACGGTGCCCGGTTTCATGAGCCTTTTCTTCGATATGCACGGTAGCGCGGGCGTGGCCGCTGCCGAGGACTGATTCAGACCATCAGGTATTTCTCGCGTACCTCGGGGTGTGAGGCGAGCTCGGCGGGCGTGCCGTCGTAGCGGATCTCGCCGCGCTCAATGATCGAGACGCGGTCGGCGAGCTCGGTGGCGAAGCGCAGGTTCTGCTCCGAGATGAGCACCGTGGTGCCGGTCGCCTTCAGGCGCTTCAGGCGCTCGAGGATGGCGCTGACGACGAGCGGCGCCAGCCCCTCGGACGGTTCATCCAGAAGCAGCAGGCTCGGATT
>DATMIG010000454.1:0-9665 GCA_035554335.1 Burkholderiales bacterium | reverse complement strand
CATCAGGACGCGCGCCTATCCGGTGACCGAGCGCAGCGGCATCCTCTTCGCCTACCTTGGTGAAGGCGAAGCCCCTGCGTTGCCTGCATTCGACTGCTTCGTCGCTCCAGACGCCTACACATTCGCGTTCAAGGGTTACTGGGACTGCAACTGGCTGCAGGCGCTGGAGGTCGGCATCGATCCGGCGCATGCCTCCTGGCTGCACAAGTATTTCGAGGACGAGGATCCGGCGGCGAACTATGGCCGGCAGTTCCGCGGCACGCCGTCCGACTCGGATCTGCCGATCAGCAAGGTGCTGCGCGAGTACGACCGGCCGGAGATCCGCGTCGAGCGCACCGACTACGGCATGCGGCTGCACACGCTGCGCCGCATCTCGGACGCGCAGACGCACATCCGCGTCACCAACATCCTCTTCCCGCAGGCATTCGTCATCCCGATGAACGCGGAGATGACCATCACGCAGTTCCACGTGCCGGTCGACGACGTCGGCTGCTACTGGTACTCGATCTTCACCAGCTTCGGCGAGAAGGTCGACAAGGACACGATGCGCAGCCAGCGGCTGAGGACCTATCCGGCGCCGGACTACAAACCCATCTTTAACAGAAGCAATGGCTGGGGCTTCGACGCCGCGGAGCAGGAGACGAAGACCTTCACCGGCATGGGCTTCGACATCAACATCCACGACCAATTCGCCTGCGAGTCGCAGGGCCCGATCGCCGATCGCACGCAGGAGAACCTGGGCACCACCGACAAGGGCATCGTGCTCTACCGGCGGCTGCTGGTGGATGCCATCCGCAGGAACGACGCAGGCGAGCTCGCCGTCAACACCGACGGCGTCGGGCCGCCGGCGATCGACGGCATCGGGCCCACGCAGGCGATCGACCAGTACTGGAAGGAAGCGGACGAGAAACGCCGGAAGCTTTCTGCTTGGGCGGCGTGAACATCCTGAAGGAAATCGAGGCGCACCTCATCAAGCGGGTGCGCTTCTCGTTTGCCGACCAGCACGGCGTGCTGCGCGGCAAGACGCTGGCGGCCGCGGAGGTCAGGCACGCGCTGGAGCACGGCGTCACGGTCACCAGCACCCTGCTGCTGAAGGACACCTCGCACAAGACGGTATTCGCGGCCTTTACGCCGGGCGGCGGCGTCGGCATGCCGGAGCTGCAGGGCGCTGCCGACATCCTGATGATGCCGATCCAGTCCAGCTTCCGCATCCTGCCGTGGGCACCGGACACGGCGTGGATGCTCTGCGACCTCCAGTTGATGGATGGGCGCCCGGTGCCGTACGACTCGCGCGCCGTGCTGAAGACCGCGCTGGAGAAGCTCGGCGAGCACGAATTCATCGCCGGCCTCGAAGTCGAGTTCCATGTCTTCCGCATCACCGATCCGCGCCTGCATCCGAACGACGCCGGCCAGCCCGGCCGGCCGCCGGAAGTCGAGCTGCTGACGACGGGCTATCAGTACCTCACGGAGCAGCGCTACGACCAGATCGATCCGGTGGTCGAGATCCTGCGGCAGGACCTCGAGCGGCTCCAGCTGCCGCTGCGCTCGTTCGAGGTCGAGTTCGGCCCGAGCCAGTTCGAGTTCACGCTCGCGCCGATGAGCGGCCTCGCCGCCGCCGACGCGATGGTGCTTCTGCGCAGCGCGGTGAAGCAGATCGCGCGCCGCCACGGCTATCACGCCACCTTCATGTGCCGGCCGAAGCTGCCGAACGTCATGTCGAGCGGCTGGCACCTGCACCAGTCTCTTTCCCGCCATGGAAGGAACGCGTTCATGGCGGAGCGCGATGACCTGTCGGAGCTGGGCAAACAGTACCTCGCCGGCCTTCTCGCCCATGCCCGCGGCGCCTGCGCGTTCAGCACGCCGACCATCAACGGCTACAAGCGCTACCGGCCCTACTCGCTCGCGCCGGATCGACTGATCTGGGGCAAGGAGAACCGCGGCGCGCTGCTGCGCGTGGTGGGCGGGCCGGGCGATCCGGCGACGCGCATCGAAAACCGCATCGGCGAGCCGGCGGCGAATCCGTACCTGTATTTCGCCTCGCAGATCTACTCAGGGCTGGACGGCATGGCGCAGCGGCTGCCTTTGCCCGCGTCGGCGGAGACGCCGTACGAAGCGAAGGCCGAGCTGCTGCCGCACACGCTCACCGAGGCGCTCGACGCGCTGAAGCGGGACAAGGTGCTGCGCGACGGCTTCGGCGAGACGTTCGTCGACTACTACGTCCGCATGAAGGAAGCCGAGGTCGCCCGCTACAACCTGGAAGTGGGCGACTGGGAGCACCGCGAGTATTTCGATCTGTTTTGAGCTTCCGGCGGCCGGAGCGGCAATAATCGTGGTCTGTCCCTGATTTTTCCAGTCTAGGAGCCCCCATGGAAACGCGCACGCTCGGCAAGAGCGGGATCAAGGTTTCGGCGATCGGCCTCGGCCTCATGTCGATGTCCGGCGTCTACGGCAACGCGAACGACGAGGAGTCGATCCGCGTCATCCACTACGCGCTCGACAAGGGCATCAACTTCCTCGACTCCTCCGACATGTACGGCTGGGGCCACAACGAGGAGCTCCTGGGTCGCGCGCTCAAAGGGCGCCGCAGCGGCGTCATCGTCGCCACCAAGTTCGGTCAGACCAAGCTGCCCGACGGCAAGCAAGGCGTCGACGGCAGCCCGGAGTACGTGCTGCGCGCCTGCGACGCGAGCCTGAAGCGCCTTGGCATCGACGTCATCGATCTTTACTACCAGCACCGCGTCGATCCGAACGTGCCGATCGAGGACACGGTCGGCGCCATGAAGCGCCTGGTCGAGGCCGGCAAGGTGCGCGCGCTCGGGCTTTCGGAAGCGGCGCCGGAAACCATCCGCCGCGCGAGCAAGATCCACCCGATCGCGGCCGTGCAGAACGAGTATTCGCTCCTCTACCGCGTCGAGGGCGAGGAGACGCTCGCCGCGACTCGCGAGCTCGGCATCTCGCTCATCGCCTACGCGCCGCTCGGTCGCAGCATGCTGACCGGCTCGGTGAAGGGGAAAGCCGACCTGCCCGACGGCGACCGCCGCCTCGCGCATCCGCGCTTCCAGGGCGAGGCGCTCGACAAGAACGTGAAGATCGTCAAGCGCCTCGAGGAGATCTCGGTCGAGAAGAAGTGCACGCCGGCGCAGCTCGTGCTCGCCTGGCTGCTCGCGCAGGGCAAGGACATCGTACCGATCCCGGGCACCAAGCGGAAGCAGCGTGTCGACGAGAACCTCGACGCGCTCGAGGTCAGGCTGTCCTCCGCCGACGTGAAGCGCATCTCCGAGATCGCGCCGCCGGGCGCGGGCGCCGGCTCGCGCTATCCGGGTGAGGCGATGAAGCGCGTCTACCTGTAAAGGGTGACCCGCTCCGCCGCGGCCCGGTGGCTGCTGCTCGCCGCCCTGTGGTCGCTGCAGTACATCTTCATGCGCATCGCCGTGCCGGTGTTCGGCGCCCCGCTGGTGGCCGAATGCCGCTCGCTTTTCGCGACGATGTTCATCGTGCCGTGGGTGGTCTTCGTTCTGCGCGACGAGATCCGGCTCGGCGCGCACTGGCGCGACCACCTGGCGGTCGGCCTGACGAACAACGTCCTGCCCTTCGTCTGCCTCGCCTATGCGTCGGGCATATTGCCGGCGAGCTACCTCGCCGTCATGAGCGGCATGGTGCCGCTGTGGGCCGCCGTCATGTCGACCCTCGTCCTCAAGGAGCCGTTCAGCGCGCGGCGCATCGTCGGCTTCCTGCTCGGCATCGCGGGCGTCGCGCTCATCGTCAAGCTGGGCCCGATTCCCCTCGATGGGCGCGCGGTGGTCGCCGTGCTCGTCGCCATGCTGGGCGCGTTCTTCTGGGGCTGGGCCGGCGTCGTCATCCGCCAGCGCAGCGGTCGCGTGCCGCCGATGAGCCTCGCGGCCGGCTCGGTCATCTTCTGCATGCTGATCCTGTCGCCTGCCTGGGCCACCGTGCCGCCACCTTCGACGTGGACGCCGGCCGCGCTCGCCGCGCTGCTAGCGGTCGGCGTGCTGGTGAGCGGCCTCGCCTACCTGCCGTTCTTCACCCTGGTGCGCGACATCGGCCCGACGCGCACCCTCACCGTCGGCCTCGCCGTGCCGGTGCTCGGCATCGTCTGGGGCTGGCTCTTCCTCGGCGAGGCGGTCACCGCGGCGATGCTCGCCGGCGCGGCGCTGGTCATCGCGGCGCTCGGCCTCGTTATGTCGCCGGCGTCGGGACGCTGACTCAGCCTTCGACCGGCAGCACCTCGATGCGGTATTCGTGCCTCAGGCTGCGCTTCTTCACCGGGTCCTCGAGCTCCATGCGGAATGCCTTCGCCGGCCGGATGCCGCCCTTCGCGGCGAGCGTGCCGCAGAACATGGCCATGCCGGGCTTTAGCGGATAGCGACCGAGCAGGTCCTCGGGCGAGCGCATCGCGGTCACCGAGCCTTCCTGGTAGAGCTCGCCGTCCGACCAGGCGCGCAGGATGAGCTTCTCCCAATGCGGCTTCACCTCGTCGTAGCGCCAGCCTTCGGAAGAGATCGGCTTGCGGCAGAGCTGCTTGGAGAGCGAGACGCCGACCGTTTCGGCCTTCCGATCGGTGTGGTCCGAGCCGACATGGACCCACAGGCCATCCGCCTTCTGCACGAGGACGAATTCCACCTCGCCGCTCGTGTCGGGCCCGGAGACCTGGATCGCCGACGCGGTGGTGATGAGGTCGTTGGAGACCCGGTAGAAGATCGGCGTGGTCTTCGGCGGCTTGACGCCGATCTCTTCCAGCTCCTTGATGTGCTTCCTGAGCGCCACCTCGTCGCGGCCGGTCCAGCCGGCGATGACGAGGTTGTCGACTTTCACTTCAGCCATTCCGATTCCTTGATCTCGACCGTTTTGAACGAGGCGCGTGCGAAGCGCGCCTTCTCCTCGAACGGCACCGTGGCGTCGATGCCGAGCTTCGCGACCACGCCATTTTTGCCCGCGCGCACGTATTCGTGGCCGCGCGCGTCGGGGATGACGAAGACGTCGCGCGACGCTTCCATGCGCGTGGCGAGCGCGTATTCGACGTCGACCGGGTCGCGGATGTCGATGTCGTCGTCGACCGCGATGACGAGGTCGAGGTCCTTCAGCGTCGCGAAGGCAGCGAGGATGGCGTTCCTCTGCAGGCCTTCCTGCTGCGGGCTCGTCTTCTTCACCGACAGCACGGCGATGAAGCGGTGCAGCCCGCCCGCGGTCATCTCGGCGTCGTGGATGATCGGCACCGAAGCCTGCAGCGCCTTGAGCAGGCTCGCCTCCATCACGTACTTCCGCAGCATCACCGTCTCGCGGCCGTAGCCGTTGATGGCGTGGTAGATCGGATCGTTGCGATGCGTGAGGACGTCGACCTCGAACACCGGCGCATCGCCCTCCGGCGACAGGTAGCCGATGAACTCGGCGAACGGGCCTTCGCGCACGGTGCCCTGCCAGCGCATCTTGCCTTCGAGCACGAACTCGCTGTCGGCGGGCACGTGCAGGTCGTTGCTGATGCACTTCACCACCGGCAGCGGCGAGCCGCGCAGGCCGCCCGCCACGGCGAGCTCGTCCGCGCTTTCCGGCATCTGCGCGCCCATCGTCGCCGCGGTGTAATGCACGGCGAGGTCGGTGCCGATGCAGACGGCGATCGGCAGGTCCTGCTTCAGCTTCTGCGCGCGCTCGAAGGCGAGGCGCAGGTGCCGGCCGAAGTCGAGCTTGACGCCCGTCTTCTTCGGTCCGAGGAGCTGCAGGCGGTGATACGACGCGTTATAGACGCCCGTCTCCGGATCCTGAACGATGACGATGCCGGCAGTGATGAAGCGGCCGCTGTCGGCGTCGGTATGCCGCAGCACGGGCAGCAGGCGGCCGAGGTCGAAGTCGCGGTGGACGTTTTGCTGGCAGTTTCCAGTGGAAAGTTTTTGAGGAGCAACGGGATTGCCCATCGCCCGCGCGACGAACTCGCGGATCTCGCGGTAGCCGACGCCGAACGCCGCCTCGCAGTTCGCCTGGCTCGCGAGCAGGTTGCCGATCACCGGCACCTTGTGTCCCTTCACCTTCGGGAACATCAGCGCCTCGGCGCCGTCCATGCGCTTCATCAGCGCGGCGATCTCGAGGTCCGGATCCGCTTCCCTCTGCAGGGTTTTCAGCCTCCCCGCACGACGCAACCGCTCGAGCGCCGAGCGGAAGTCGGTGTTCAGGACCGGCGGCAGCTCGGGCTTCATTGCTCCACCTTGATGCCGGACTGCTTGACGAAGTCGCCCCACTTCTTCACTTCACCCTGCAGAAAAGCGCGGAATTCGCCCGGCGTATCGCCGACCGCCTGCGTGCCCATCTCTTCCATGCGCTTCTTGGTCGCCGGGTCCTGCAGGACCTGGTGCACGGCGGCCGCCATGCGGTTGACGATTTCCGGCGGCGTGCCCGCCGGCGCGAGCAAGCCGTTCCACGAGTCCACCTGATAGCCCGGAATCGCGGCTTCGGCGATGGTCGGCACTTCCGGTGACTGCGGGAAGCGCTTGGCGGACGTCATGCCGAGCGCGCGCAGCCGGCCCGACTTCATGTGGGTCAGCGCGTCCGAATAGTTGGCGAACGTGACCTGCGCATCGCCGGCTGCCGCCGCCGCGGCCGCGGGCGCGCCGCCCTTGTACGGGATGTAGGTCATGTCGATGCCGGCCATGTACTTGAAGATCTCGCCGGCAAACTGCGTGAGGCCCCCGGCGCCGGCGAAGTTGAGCTTGCCGGGCTGCGCCTTCGCGAGCGCGATCAGCTCCTTCACGTTCTGCGCCGGCACCGACGGATGCACCATCAGCACGATCGGAAACGTGTTGACGAGCGAGATCGGCGCGAAGTCCTTTACGCCGTCGTAGCCGGTCTTCTGCAGGAACTGCGTCAGCGTCTGCGGCGCGGCCGAGGCCATCAGGATGGTGTAGCCGTCGGGCGCCGATTTGGCGACGAAGTCCGTAGCGATGACGCCGCCCGCGCCGGTGCGGTTCTCGACCACCACGGGCTGGCCAAGCGCTTCCTGCATCTTGGTTGCGACCAGGCGCGCGCTGTTGTCGGTCACGCCGCCCGGTGCGAAGGGCACCACCATGCGTAGCGGCTTCGAGGGCCAGGCCTGGGCGAGCGCCATGCCCGGGATAAACGCGAGTAAAAGCAGAAGCCGAGTCATGCCACCTTCCTCGCGGCGTCCGTCGCCGGAATGTCGTAGCCCGCCATCGTGTCTTCCACCACTTTCTCGAACTCCTTCCAGGGCGCTTCGCGGAAATTATGGTTGCGGATGATGAACGATGCGCCGGCGTAGAACTTCTCGTACTGCAGGTGCCGGCCGGCGAACTCCGAGCCGATCAGGTCCCAGGCGAGCTTGTAGAGCTTCATCCGCTCGAGCGCGGCGAGCTGCGGCGTCTGCCAGTACTGCTCGAAGAGCGCGCGCAGCTTCGGGTCGTGCATCACCGTGACGTCGGCGGGCATCTGGAACACGCCGCCGCCGCACAGCTCCCTCAGCGCGTCGATGATCGACGAATGGCTCTCGGTGCACCAGTTGAGCGCCGCATACATGTAGCGGCGATTGAACGTCTTGTAGGTCTCGGGCCAGTCCTCCGCGTCCTGGATCTGGCCGGCGATCATGCCGCCGAGCGCGGCTTCCAGCGCCGCGAATCGTCCCAGTACTTCCCGTACGGCGGGAACCTCATGCGCGCCGGACGCCTGCGCGATCTTGCTCGCGAGGCCGACGATCAGCTTCATCTTCTCGTGGAAGCGCACGTTGGACTGGTGGTTGCCGTAGCAGTGGCCGGGCGTCTTGATGTAGATCTCGCGAGCGAGGATCGCGTCCATGTGCACGAACACCTTCTCCCACGGCACCTTCACGTTCTCGCACATCACCATCGAGTCCGTCTCGTCGAAGCGCCAGGTGAGCGGGTTGTCGAACTCGTTAGGCGCATGGCGCTCGAAGGGCTTGCGCGACCACAGCGTCACGCCCGGCGCGTTGACCGGAATCGCGCAGGTGATCGACTCGGCGAGCTGGTTCGGCGCGAGCGGGATCAGGTTGCCGATCCAGATCTCGTTGGCGAATACGGCGCCGGTGGCGAGCATCTTCATGCCGGAAATGACCACGCCGTCATCGTCCTCGCGCACCACGCGCAGCGTCGGCACCGGGATGTTCTGCTTCACGTAGAACTCCGGGTTCCTCGCCGCCTGCGGCGGGATCACGGCATAGACGGCGTAGGTGTCCTCCTTGCGCATGTGCTCGTAGTAGCGCACGAGGTTGTCGGCGTACTTGCCGAACACGCCCGGATTCATCGCCATGCCCGTGACGAAGCTCGACACGTGGTCGGGCGAGCGGCCGAGGAGGCCGTGGCTCATGGCCGCGATCACCCTGTGCAAGCGAGTGCGCTGGGCCAGGTCTTCCGTCGTGCGAGCCCGCAGGAAGTAGGCGCTGTAGCGCTCCTTCCCCTCGGCATAGCTGAACGCCGGATCCGATCGCTTCAGGTCATAGATCGCCGCCATCGAGCGCGCGCCGTTCCTGAACGCGGGATGGGTCGTTACGTCGTCGATCCGCTCCGAGCCGACGTAGACGACGCGGCCGTCCTTCAGCGACTCGAGATGCTCAGCGCCGGTCTTTAACATTGCCCGAGGTCTCGTAGTAGTGGATCTCGTACAGGATGCATCCACCCTTGGACGTGAACGGGCCATGGTGCGCGCCCGGCGGGCGGCAAGCGTAGGTGGGCGCGAAGCACTGCTCGCCGCCGCGCCCCTGCTTGTCGTTGCCGACGATCAGGTCGCCCTGCGCGACGTAGACCTCTTCCCAGTGATCGTGCACGAAGGGCTCGGTCGAGAACGCGCCCGGCTCGATCTTCAGGAGCCGCGTGCGGCTGCCGCGCTTGTTCGTCTCGTCGAGGTCGCTCGCCAGGATCTTCTGGTAGAAGCCCGGCGGATAGCCCGGCGGGCGCTCCCAGCCGGTCTTCAGGTCGACCTTCACGAATTCGAGATGCTGCTTGGGTGTCATTTCGTCCTCCTCCAGACTTCGGTGCTTTCCATCGCCTGATGGGTCACCGTGCCTTCGAAAGTCATGAACCGCTTGAAGTCCTCGCGCGCGGCGGCGCGCTCGGGCGAGGCGAAGGCGCGGTTCATCGCCTCCTCGCTGTCGAATTCCAGCTGCGCCATCAGCACCGCCTTGCCGCGATTGACCGGCGCCGGATCGCGCCACTCGACCGGCGTATGCACCACCATGCGCTGCAGCCCCGGCCAGCGCGCGACCAGGGGAACATGCACCTCGCGGTAGCGCCGCGCGAAGGCGGCCAGGTCCGGCACGTCGATGTCGTAGCGCACGAAATAGGAAACTGTCATGCCGCGTCCGTCTTCGCCTCGTGCAGCATGAATTCCAGCATGGCCACCGCGCGATCGCCCGATTCGACGAGGTCGCGCGCCAGCGCGCACAGCTGGCGGAAGCGCCTGCCGTCCAGCCGCTCGAAGAGGACATCGTTGACGCGGCGCTGGTACGGCGCGAGCTGCTCCATGATCTCGTGGCTGCGCGCGTTCGCGCGCAGGATGACGCGGCGGCCGTCCGTCGGGTCGGACGCCTTGTCGAGGATGCCGCGCGCGACGAGCTTGTTCGCCTCGATGGTGATGAACGCGCCGGAGCGGTGCAGGCGCGAGGCGACTTCGCCCACCGACAAGCCCTCGGAGCG
>DATMIG010000453.1:0-3819 GCA_035554335.1 Burkholderiales bacterium | reverse complement strand
TGGCGATCATGATGCCGAACTGCCTGCAATACCCGATCGCCATGTTCGGCACGCTGCGCGCGGGCTGCGTGGTGGTGAACGTGAATCCGCTCTATACCGCGCGCGAGCTCGAGCATCAGCTGAAGGACTCGGGGGCGGAGGCGATCGTCATCCTCGAGAACTTCGCCTCGGTGCTCGAGCAGGTGCGCGCGCGCACGCCGGTGAAGCACATGGTCATCACGTCGCTCGGCGAGATGCTCGGGCTGAAGGGCCTGGTCGTGAACCTCGTCGTGCGCAAGGTGAAGAAGATGGTGCCAGCCTACGACCTGCCGGGCGCCGTGTCCTTCAAGCAGGCGCTCGCCGACGGCGCCGGCGCAAAG
This sequence comes from Burkholderiales bacterium, assembly GCA_035554335.1. GTDB lineage: Bacteria > Pseudomonadota > Gammaproteobacteria > Burkholderiales > SG8-39 > SCGC-AG-212-J23. The sequence goes on along the minus strand of DATMIG010000453.1, from coordinate 3,460 downwards.
CTCGTCACGCCGCTCCTCGGCCACGACGATCTCGCCTTTCTGCAGTACACCGGCGGCACGACCGGCGTATCGAAGGGCGCGATGCTCCTTCACCGCAACGTGATCGCCGCGCTCCTGCAATACCGTGCGTGGCTCGGCCCGGCGATCGAGGGCGAGCGCCCGGTGATCATCACCGCGCTGCCGCTCTACCACATCTTCTCGCTCACGGTGAATTGCCTGAACATGATGACCGTCGGCGGGGAGAACATCCTCATCACGAACCCGCGCGACATCCCGGGGTTCGTGAAGGAGCTCGCGAAGCACCAGTACACGATCATCAGCGGCGTGAACACGCTCTTCAACGCGCTCCTCAACCATCCGGACTTCGCCAAGCTGGATTTCTCGCACCTCAAGCTGGCCGTCGGCGGCGGCATGGCGGTGCAGAAGGCAGTCGCCGAGCGCTGGAAGCAGGTGACCGGCACCACGCTCATCGAAGGCTACGGCCTCACCGAGACCGCGCCGGCAGCCACGGCGAATCCGCTCGACCTCGCCGAATATTCCGGCTCGATCGGCGTGCCGATGCCCTCCACCGACATCGAGCTGCGCGACGACAGCAACAAGGCGCTGCCGCTCGGCGAAGCGGGCGAGATCTGCATCAAGGGACCGCAGGTCATGGCGGGCTACTGGCAGCGTCCCGACGAGACGGCGAACGTGCTTGGCGCCGATGGCTTCCTCCACACCGGCGACATCGGCGTGATGGACGAGAAGGGCTTCATCCGCATCGTCGACCGCAAGAAGGACATGATCGTGGTGTCCGGCTTCAAGGTGTTCCCGAACGAGATCGAGCAGGTGGTCGCCATGCATCCGGGCGTGCTCGAGTGCGCGGTGGTCGGCGTGCCGGATGCGCATTCGGGCGAGGTGCCGAAGGTCTACGTGGTGAAGAAGGACCCGCAGCTCACCGAGCAGGACATCCTCGAGCACTGCAAGCGCGAGCTCACGGGCTACAAGCGTCCGAAGTACGTCGAGTTCCGCGCCGAGCTGCCGAAGACCAACGTCGGCAAGATCCTGCGCCGCGCGCTACGCGACGAGCGCAAAGCCGCCTAGCGGAACAATCCGGACCGCGTTGTACGCGCGGTTCCCGACGGCGTGAGAACTAATGCCGCGGGCCCGGACGGCTCTCTGCGGCAGCGCGGCAATTCTGTTATAACCGATTGATGCTGTATAGCCTTTATGAAGCGCAGCACATGGCCCTGGCGCCGATGCGCTTTTGGGCGGAGTGGACGCGCGGCCTGTTCGGCCATCCCTTCAGCCCGTTCGCGCACTGGCCGATGTCGCGCCGCCTGGCGGCTTCGAGCGACCTCTTCCTTCGCGTCACCGAGCGCTACGAGAAGCCGGCCTGGAACATTGCCGGCGTCGAGATCGAGGTGACCCGGGAAAAACCGTTCTGCAACCTGGTTCATTTCAAGCAGCCGACGCCAAAAAAGCACAAGGTGCTGGTCGTCGCGCCGCTGTCGGGGCACTACGCCACGCTTCTGCGCGATACGGTGCGGGCGCTCTTACCCGAGCACGACGTTTGGATCACCGATTGGGTGAATGCGCGCGTAGTGCCGGTGTACAAGGGCCCGTTCCACCTCGACGACTACGTCGATTACGTGCGCGAGTGGATCACGCTCCTCTCTCCCGACGTGCACGTCATCTCGGTCTGCCAGCCCACCGTCCCGGTGCTCGCCGCCATCTCGATCATGGCGACGAGGCGCGAGGCGCAGCCCCGCACCATGGTGATGATGGGTGGGCCGATCGACGCGCGGCGCAGCCCGACCGCGGTCAACAACCTCGCGCGGCGCAAGCCTTTCTCCTGGTTCGAGCAGAACGTCATCGAGCGCGTGCCGGCGAAGTATCCGGGCGCCATGCGGCGCGTATACCCCGGCTTCCTCCAGCATCTCGGCTTCGTGGCGATGAATCCGGACCGGCATGTCAACGCGCACTGGGACTACTTCAACCACCTGATGCGCGGCGACGGCGAATCGGCCGAAGCGCACCGGCGCTTCTACGACGAGTACAACGCCGTGCTCGACCTGCCGGCGGAGTACTACCTCGACACCGTGAAGACCGTGTTCCAGGATTTCGCGCTGCCGAAGGGCCGCATGTTCGTGCGCGAAGAGCTGGTCCGGCCGCAGTCGATCCGCGACGCGGCGCTCCTCACCATCGAAGGCGAGCTCGACGATATCTCGGGCAACGGCCAGACCGAAGCAGCCCATGCGCTGTGCCTCAACATTCCGCGCGAGCGGCGCGCGCACTTCGTCGCGCCGGGCGTCGGCCACTACGGCATCTTCTCGGGGCGGCGCTGGCGCGAGGTCGTCTTCCCGCAGGTGCGCCAGTTCATCGCGCGTCACAGCTCGTAGCGAGATCCTTCCTGGCCCATCACCTCGCGCTCGACCAGCGTGCGCGGCAGCTGGGGTGCGAATAGCTCGATGAACTCGTAGGCATAGCGCCGAAGATAGGCGTTGCGCTTGATGCCAAGGCGCGTCGTGCTCGACTCGAAGAGATGGCCGGCGTCGATCGCACGCAGGTTGAGGTCGCGCTTCGGGTCGAAGGCCATCTTCGCGAGGATGCCGACGCCGAGCCCGAGTTCGACGTACGTCTTGATCACGTCCGAGTCCTGCGCGGAGAGCACGACGTGCGGCTTGAGGCCGCGATTCTCGAATGCCTTCTGCACGAGAGAGCGATTGGCGAACGCGAAATCGTAGGTCACGATCGGGTGCTCCGCGAGACGCTCGAGCGTGAGCGCGCCTTTGAGCAGCGGATGCTTCGGCGGCACCACCAGACAGCGGTTCCACTGGTACACCGGCAGCGAGACGAGCTCGGGGTATTGCGAGATCATCTCCGTCGCGACCCCCATGTCGGCTTCGCCGGCGATCACCTGCTCGCAGATCTGCGTCGGGTTCCCCTGGTGCAGGACCAGCTCGACTTTCGGATACCGGCGCTTGAATGCCGCCACGGCTTTCGGCAAGGCATAGCGCGCCTGGGTGTGGGTGGCGGCGATCGTCAAGGTACCCACCTGGTCGTTGGCGAATTCCTCGCCGGCACGGCGCAGGTTCTGCGCCTCGGCCAGGATGCGCTCGGCGATGGCAACCACCGCCTTCCCTGGCTCCGTTACGGACACCAGCCGCTTGCCGTGGCGGACGAACACCTGGATGCCGAGCTCGTCTTCCAGCGCGCGGATTTGCTTCGACACACCCGGCTGGGAGGTATGCAAGGCCTCGGCCGCCTCGGATACGTTGAGGCCGCGGCGCACGACCTCGGTCAGATAGCGAAGCTGCTGCAGTTTCAAGGCTTATGCTCCTGCTGCATAACATGCTAACACAATAGTCTTTGTGGGCATAAGGGCGACCCCTAGCATTCGCCTGCTATGGAGACCGGCGTCTTCGCCCTGGCGGCGATTACCTTCCTCGCGGCGTTCGTGAACGGCGCGCTGGGCTAC
>DATMIG010000452.1:0-4972 GCA_035554335.1 Burkholderiales bacterium | reverse complement strand
CAGTAGCTGCTAGCCGATCTCGTAGTCGATGTCTATTTTCTGTAGCCCCTAACCGACGAAGCGGCGATCTATAAGACCTTTGGGCGCAACTTCGCGGGCCACAACATCTGCGCCAGATGCGCGGCGAGTACCTGAACAATGTGAACCCTTCGCTCCACACCAAATCCATCGAAAGATTCTTCTCCACCTTCAAGCGCGGCATGAAGGGCGCGTACCAGCACCGCGGGCACAACCATCTGCGCCGCTGCCTTGCAGAATTTGACCTCCGATATAACAACCGCAAGGCGCTTGGTGTGGAAGATCAAGAGCAGGCCGACAAATCCCTCAAGGGTATCGTCGGCCGAGAATAGCGAGGCGTTCAATCGGGCGCTGGACAAGATCGCGCCGAAGAGGGGCAACAAGGATGGAAACAGCTAGACCTCCCCATCTCACCGGGGGATTCATCATGGGTTCGGTGCTACTGCGTGTGAAATGCAGCAAGTGCGGGAAGCTGCTCTTGGAGTTTGAGCGTGGGGCGAAGAGCGATGAGGTCAACGTGCGGAGGTACGGCGCGGCGGTGATTCGCCCCGGCGTCGCTAAGTGCGATAAGTGCGGTGGCGAGACCCCTTTCGACACCACGAACCTGAAGCCCAAAGACGGGAGCAGCTAGACCTATGACCGACCAAGTGACGGTCCGTACCGCCCTGCTAATAGCCGTGCTTGCCTTTGCTGCGGGCATCGCTGCGGCGGTTATCGGTGCCGCACTTGGCCTGTTTTAGCGCTTGGTACCTGAAGTCCGATATCTTCTTTTTTTTGCGCTTCGCCCGCGGATGCGCCGCGCACCCGATCCAGCACGGGCTGCAAATCCGCCGGCAGGCGGTCGGCGCGCCAAGCGACATGGCCATCCGGGCGCACCAGCACGTAACGGCGCTCGTAGAGCCTGCCGATCGCGGGGTCGTGAATGGCAACCGTCTTCAGCGGCATCGGCGAGGCGGGCAGCGATTCTTCCGGCCCTCCGAAATCGAGCAGCGTGAAGCCATCACCGAAGAGATCCAGCGTGGAGCGGCCGTCGGCCAGCCAGGCATGGGGCGCCCGGCCGCCGGGGTGGCTGGATTGGACATAGAGGCGCGAATCCTCCGGCTCCGGCGGCGGTGCGCCGTCCGGGATGCAGACCGGCGAGCCTTCGTAGCGGTAGCCGAGGTGTGTGTTGAGCGGATTGTCCCAGGCGTTGCGCATGGACACGGAAAGCTTCGCCCCCAGCTCCTCGCGCGTCTTTCTTCCGTCCGGAGAATCGTCGTTGATGTGCGGAAAATGCCGTCGCGGCGTGATGCGCTCGAAGTTCTTCATCGCTTCCTCGCAGGCGCGGCGGCCGGCGAGCCGGCGTTCGGTCTCGTAGCTCGCGAGCAGGCCTTCGCCGCCCCAGCCGGCGAGGACGGCCGCGAGCTTCCATCCCAGGTCGACCGCGTCGCCGATGCCGGTATTCATGCCGAGGCCGCCGTTAGGCGGCATGACGTGCGCGGCATCCCCGGCGAGGAAGACACGTCCCTCCCGGTAGCGCTCGGCCACTAGGTTGCGACGCACCCAGGTACCGACACTCAGGATCTCGAAGGGGAAATCGCGTCCGACGGCGGCGCGCACCGCTTCTTCGGGCTTCAGCTTGTCCTCGTACAGCATGAGCCGCCAGCGGGTATGCCCATCGGCGGCGGTCAGGCTGGCCCAGGGGCCTTCCGTGCCGATGGTGACGTAGCGCCCGGCGTTGCCCTTGTCATGCAGCGCGGAGAGGTTTTCCGTGCGGAACATGACGTTGATCGCGCGGTTGAGGTGCTCGTCGCCCTGCATGGCGATGCCGAGCTGCTTGCGCACCGTGCTCGAATAGCCGTCGCAGGCCGCGAGATAGCGCGCCCGGATGACCTCGCCATTTTCGAGCTTCGCTTCGACGTGGTCGGCATGCTGAGTGAATTCCTGCAGGCGGCTGTTGTAGCGCAACGTCACCGCGGGCAGGGTGCGCACCTTCTCGACGAGGATGCGGTCGAACACGAACTGCGGGCAGTGCGCGAAATTCTCCGGGCTTTGCTCGATCGGTGGCGTGGCCTCGATCGACGGCATCGGTATCCGGGCGAGCTCGTAGCCGGCGAGCGAGGTGACGAACACGTTGTCGAACGGAAAGTCGCGCGGGAAGCCCCAGTCGCGCACTTTGCCGGCGATGCCCCAGCGCCGGCAGAACTCGAGCGTGCGGATGCCGGTCGCGAACATCTTCGCGTCGACGATGCGGCCGTCGCCCTGCTCGATCAACGTGCAGGGCACGCCGCGCGAGCCGAGCTCGATGGCCAGGGCGAGGCCGACCGGGCCGCCGCCCACGATCAAGACGGGAATCACTAGAGCTTGAGCGGGTCGCCGTCCAGGTCTTCGGCGCGCTCGACGCGGATGAGAACCGCGTAGCCCTTCTTCTGCGGGTCGCGGTCCTTTTCGGGCTGGACCAGCTTCTGCCAGACCCGGTCGTAGATGGCGCCGGACTTGTGCACTTTGGCGATGCCGTAGAAGCGCGCGATGCCGCCTTTCGGCAGCACGCCGGCCTCGCGCAGCTGGGGCTTTCTCAGGAACACGGTCACCTTCGTGCCGTCCTGCAGCTGCTTGTTGGTGGAGCCTTTGCCGCGCTCCCAGAGGGCGAGATGCTGGTCGTCATAGACCATCGTGCTGCCGCGCGGCGTGATCTGCGCATAGCCGTCCGGCAGGGCGACGCCGATGAGGCAGACGTTCGCCGGAAAGGCGGTGTCGATGTGCTCGTGGAGGACTTTTGGAATCATTTGAAGACGCTCTTGTGGTCGGTGTTGTTCGGAGTATGGTCGCCCGCCAGCCAGCGCTTGAGCTCGGCGTGCGCGTCGGCGCGGCGCTTGCCGGCGATTTCTTCCGCGTTGTCCGGATCGAGCGTGTACTCGAGCTTGAGCTCGTCGGGCGTCAGCACGTAGAGCGAGCGGCAATAGCCGTGGTCGGTGACGCGGAATTTCATGCCGGATGCTTTCAGCCGCCGCTCCGTATCCTCGAAGGTCGCGCGGTCGACCTTCAGGGCGATGTGCCCGAAGCGCGCCTGCTTCGGGTGCTGTGCCTTGAAGAGATCGAAAAGCTCCGGGTCGGCGAACTGGAAAAAGGCGATGGCGCCACCATCGGCGAGGCCGTAGAACGCATGGCAGTAGTCGAGTTCGCGACCCACCTCGGCGACGTAGGCGCGCTCGCACCAGGTGGCGATCAGCGGCATGCCGAGAACGTCTTCGAAGAAGCGACGGTTCGCTTCGTGGTCCTTGGTGACCCAAGCATAGTGATGCAGGCGCAACGGCAAATTCATTATGATTACCTCGTGCTTATCGATGGTAAGACAAAATGAAAGCAGCGGTATTCGGTGCGCGCGGCCTCGAGCTGCGCGAAGTGGGAAAGCCCCAACCGAAGGTGGGACAGATCCTCGTGCGCGTACGCCATGCCGGCCTCAACCGGCGCGACCTGACGCGCATGAGCGGCGATGAAGGCCGCGTGCCCGGAATGGATTGGGCCGGCGAGGTGGCGGAGGTCGGCCAGAACGTGACGGCCTTCAGGCCCGGCGATCGCGTGATGTGCATGGGTGCCGGCGGCTACGCGGAATATGCGGTCGCCGACGCGGCCGTGTCCTTTCCCCTGCCTCGCGACATGGCTTTCGACCAGGCGGCCACGCTGCCGCTGGCGCTGCTCACCATGCACGACGCGCTGGTCACGAATGGCCGCCTGCAGAAAGGCGAGTCGGTGCTGATCCAGGGCGCAAGCTCGGGCGTCGGCCTCATGGCGCTGCAGATCGCGAAGCTGAAAGGCGCGTCGCTCGTCGCCGGATCCTCGCGCCACGCAGCCGAGCGCCTCCGCCAGCACGGCGCCGATCTCGCGCTGAACACGAGCGAGCCGGGCTGGGTGGAGACGCTCACCCGGGCGACGGGTGGCAAAGGCGTCGACCTCGTCATCGACCAAGTATCGGGAGAGCTCTTCAATCAGACGCAGCAGGCGACCGCCATCGGCGGGCGCATCGTCAACGTCGGCCGCCTCGGCGGCATGACGGCGCCCTTCGACTTCAACCTGCATGCGCTGCGGCGCCTGCACTTCATCGGCGTCACCTTCCGTACCCGCTCGCCGGAAGAGGTGCGCGAAGTCGCGCAACGGATGCGCGAGGACCTGTGGCCGAGCCTCGCGCAGCTCTCGCTGCCCATCGACCGCGTGTTTCCGCTCGAGGAAGCGGAAGCCGCGCAGGCGCGGATGCGTGCCAACGCCCATTTCGGCAAGATCTTGCTCGAAGTCACCTAGCGGCCGAGGATGGCGCGGCGCTTTTCGCGGATGCGCTGCTCCATGGCGCGTGCATCGCCTCCGGCGCCGCCCAGGTAGGCTTCCTGCACCGCCGCATCGGAAAGAAGCGCCTGGGCCTTGCCCGCTGCGCTGATGCGGCCGTTCTCGAGGACATAGCCGCGGTCGGCAATGCCGAGCGCGGCGCGCGCATTCTGCTCCACCACGAGCACCGTGCCTCCGGCTGAGCGCAAGGCGGTGATCTGGCTCATGATGCGCTCGACTACGAGCGGCGCGAGGCCGAGCGTGGGCTCGTCCAGCAGGAGAAGTCGCGGTTGGGACATCGCGGCGCGCGCGATGGCGAGCATCTGCTGCTCGCCCCCGGAGAGCGTCTGCGCCGGTTGGCGGCGGCGCTCGGAAAGGATCGGAAACACGCGGAATTGCTCTTCGAGGGCCGCGTTCACGCCGACACGGTCGCGTCGCGCGTAGCCGCCCATGCGCAGGTTCTCCTCGACCGTCATGGTGCCGAAAAGCTGGCGGCGCTCGGGTACCTGCGCGATGCCGGCGCGCACGATCGCCGGCGTCGGGCGGCTCTCGATCGGTCTTTCCTCCAGCAAAATCCGGCCGCTCGAGACCGGGACGAGCCCCATCACCGTGTTGAGGAGGGTGCTCTTGCCGGCGCCGTTGGCGCCGATGAGGGCCA
>DATMIG010000451.1:0-9617 GCA_035554335.1 Burkholderiales bacterium | reverse complement strand
AACCACTGCTTGAGAGCCCGCACCCCGGCCCATTTCTTCTTGCCGATGGGGAGGGCCACCGTGCGTAGCCCGAACCGCGGTGCTTCGCTATAGATCCGCGCTTCCGGCGGACAGATCAGCGTAAGCAGATGCCCGCGACGTTCGAGGCCCTGCGCCTCGGAAAGGATGCGCAGCTCCTGTCCGCCCCAGCCGAGGGAAGACTCGGTGTGGACGATGTTCATGCCGCCGCGCGCTCGGCGGCGTACTGGATGCGGTAGAGCCGCGCGTAGGTGCCGTCGCGCGCGAGGAGCTCGGCGTGCGTGCCGAGCTCGGCGATGCGGCCGCGCTCGAGCACCGCGATGCGGTCGGCGCGCTCGATGGTCGACAGGCGGTGGGCGATGACGATCGTCGTGCGGCCGCGCATCAGCGTGTCGAGCGCCGCCTGCACCTGGCGCTCCGATTCCGAATCGAGCGCCGAGGTCGCTTCGTCGAGGATGAGGAGCGGGGCGTTCTTCAGCAGCGCCCGCGCGATCGCGAGCCGCTGGCGCTGGCCGCCGGAGAGGCGAAGGCCGTTTTCGCCGATCAGCGTGCGCAGTCCTTCCGCGGTCTCGCCGATGAAGCCCATGGCGTGCGCGGCCTCCGCAGCGGCGATCACGTCCTTTTCCGGCGCGCCGGCCATGTGGCCGTAGGCGATGTTGGCGTAGATGGTGTCGTTGAAGAGCACGACCTCCTGGCTGACGAGCGCGATGTTGGCGCGCAGGCTCTCGAGCGTGAGCGATTGCAGGTCGTGGCCGTCGAGAAGGATGCGGCCGCCAGTCGGCGTGTAGAAGCGCGGCAGCATGTTGACGAGCGTGGTCTTGCCGCCGCCCGACGGGCCGGCAAGGGCGACCGTCTCGCCGGGGCGGATGCGAAGCTCGATCGAGTCGAGCGCGGGTTCCGCGCGCGTCGGATACTGGAAGGTGACCTTGTCGAACGCGATCTCGCCGCGCGCGCGGCCGATGGCGACGGTGCCGCGGTCTTCCTCCGCCGGCGTGTCGATGAGGCCGAACACGCTCTCCGCGCCGGCGAGGCCACGCTGGATATGAGGGTTCAGCTCGGTCAGGTGCTTGATCGGCGCCAGCAGCATCAGCATCGCCGTCATGAACGACGCGAAGCCGCCGACGGTGACGGTCGTGCTGACCGCGTCGCGCATCGCGATATAGACGATCACGGCGACGGCGGTGGCGGCGAGGACATGCGTGATCGGCGTGGTGAGCGACGCGGCGACCTGCTCCCGCATCTGGAAGCCGCGCAGCCCCTGCGCCGTCTTGAGGAAGCGCTTCATCTCGTACGACTCGCCGCCGAACACCTTCACCACCTTCTGGCATTCGATGGTTTCCTGCAGGACGTGCACCATGTCGCCCATGGCGCGCTGCTGGCCGCGCGCCATCTTGCGCAGCCGCCCGGCGATGGTTTTCACGATGAAGCCGATCGGCGGGATGATGGCGAGCGTGATGAGCGTCAGCTTCCAATTGAGGTAAAGCAGGTAGCCGAGGAGCGCGATCACGGTGATCGAGTCGCGCACCAGCACCGTGAGCACGAAAGTGGAAGCGCCGCTCACGTTGGCGACGTCGTAGGACACCTTCGACAGCAGCGAGCCGGAGGTGTTGTCGGCGTAGAAGCTCGCCGGCATGCGCAGCAGCCGGTCGAACATCGCCGTGCGCAGGTCGAGCACCACCTTGCTCGACACCCATTGCATCAGGTACGCCGAGGTGAACGTGAAGATCCCCCGCGCGACGAAGATGCCGATGATCGCCACCGCGAAGGCGATGGGCGGCCAGTCTGATTTCTGCCCGCCGAAGCCGCTGTCGAGCAGCGGCTTGATCAGCGCCGGAAAGAGCGGTTCGGTGGCGGCGGCGAGCATCATGCCGAGAATCGCGATGGCGAAGATCTTCCCGTACGGACGCACGTGGCCCAGCAGCCGCTTGTAAAGGCCGACGGACTCGTTCATGCGCGCAGCTTCCCGTACAGCGCGGCGAGGCGCCCCGCCATCTCGTCCAGGCCGAAGCGCTCCGCCGTGGCGCGCGCACCGGCCGTGAGCGGATCGCGCCGAATGGTGTCGTCGGCTTCCTTCAGGAGCGCGGCAATCCCGGCCGCGTCGTCCGGCTCGCACACCCAGCCGTTCACGCCGCGCTCGACGATCTCGGCGGCGCCGGTGCGGGTGCTGACGATGGCGGGAAGGCCCATGGCGAAGGATTCGAGCACGGTGTTCGGGAAAGGATCGTAGCGGCTCGGAAGGATAAGGCAGTCGGCGGCGGCATAGAGCGGCCGCACGTCCTGTTTTCCGCCGACAAAGCGCACGCGCTCGCCAAGGGGCCGCGCCGCCTCGGCAAACCGGTCGCGCTCGCGATCCGTGCCGACGACGACCAGCCGGAACGACGGGTTGTTCGTCCGCTTGAGCGCCTCGATGGCGGCGTCGAGGCCTTTCCGGGCGAAGCCGGAGCCGACGAAAAGGAACAGCATGTCGCGCGGCTGGCAGCCGAGCTCCGCGCGCGCCGCGCCGCGCAGCTCGGCGCGCAGGCGCGGATGGAAGTGCTGGAGGTCGATGCCACTATAGATGACGTGCAGCTTCTCGGGCGCGATGCGGAAGGCGCGCCGGATCTCCTCCGCGACCATGCGCGAATTGCAGATCACGGCTCGCAGGCGCGGATGCTCGAACATCTCGCGCTCGGCCGCGCAGACGTAGCGGTGATACGGATTCACCGCCATGCCGAGCCTTTCCAGCGGCCCGGCAACCCGGCGCCGGATCTCGAGCCAGCGGCGGTGCACGCCGTCGCCGGCGCGGTAGACGTCGCAACCTGGAATGCGCTCGTGCGACTGCACCAGATCGAAGCCTTCGCGCATCCAGGCGGCGCGGGCGGCGCGGGCAAACGACCCGTCGCGCCATACCTTCCCGACGTGAAAGGGGTCGACGTTCAGGACGCGCCGCGCGCCCCAGCCTTCGGCCTTGCGCGAGATCAGCGTCACGTCCGCGCCGGCGCGCTCGAGCGCCGGCAGCGCGCGGGAAATGAATCGCTCCGCGCCGCCGAACGCGTTGTAGCGCTGCCGCACGATCGCCAACCGCAATTTCAATGGATGAGTTCGCGCGCTGCGGCGTGCACGGCGTCCACCGGCAGCAGCGTCAGGCAGTCGCTCACCTTGCCGCTGCCGCAGCCGTCGATGCCGCAGGGCCGGCACGAGTGCATCGTGGTGACCACCCGCTGCTCGACATTCCACGGCCCCCATTCGTTCTCGCGGCTCGGGCCGAAGAGCGCGACGGTTGGCGTGCCCATTGCCGCCGCGAGGTGCATCGGCATCGAGTCCACACCGATGAAGAGCCGCGCGCGAGCGGTCAGCGCCCCGAGGTCTTTCAGGGAGAGCTGACCGGCGAGGTTGATCGGCTTGCTGGTCGCCTTCTCCAGGATCGCGGCGACGAATGCGGTCTCGTCTGGCGCGGCGGTGATGACCACCGCGTGCCCTTCGGCTGCCAGGCGATCGATCAGCTGCGCGTTGCGCTCGGCCGGCCAGCACTTGAACGTCCAGCGCGACGCCGGATGCACGTGCACGAAGCCGGCCGGAAGACCGAGCGCATCGATTCGCTGCTCGGCTTCACGCCCGGGCGCGAAGTGCACCTTGCGCTCGCCCAGCGCCGGCTGCACGCCGATACGCCGCAGCGCGTCGAGATTCACTTCCACGCGATGGCGATTCGCCACCTGCGGGTAAAGATGCGAAAAACTCTTGCGCCACCATCCACCCCGCTCCGCCACCAGCGGCGCGACGCTGTAGCGCACGCCGAGCAGGCGCGAGAGCCACGCGCCGCGCGCGTGGTCGGTGAGATGCACGAGCAGGTCGTAGCGGCGGCCGCGCAATGTGCGGAAGAGCGCGGTTTCCTTTCCGAACTGATCCAAGACACCCCGGTCGCGCCATTCACGCCCCACCGTGTGCAACTGCGCGAGCGCGGGGTGGCCGTCCAGCATCTGCGCGGTCTCGTCGTAGACCAGCGCGTCGACTTCCATTCGCGGCGCGTGCGCCTTCAGCACGCCGATCACCGGCGACGCGAGCAGCACGTCGCCGTGATGGCGCAGCTTGATGACCAGCGCGCGAGCGCATTCCCCCAGCGGGACGGCGTCCCTCACCATCCCGCGAGGGTACCTTAATCGAGCCGCCAGGCCACGGAGAGGTAGGCCGCTCGGCCGGGCGCCGGCAGCGCCGTGAAGCTCGTCGGATTCGCCGGATCGACCGCGCCGTAGCTGAAGTAGTTCTTGTCGAAAAGGTTGCGCACCTCAAGCGCGAAGTCCCAGTGCCGCTCCTGCCGGCGCGCGAGCTTCAGATCGACGAGCGTGTATGCGGGCATCTTGCGGCCGAAGGTGTTGGCCTGGTCGTTGTCGAAGTACTGCTCGCCGACATAGCGCAGGTTGGCGTCGAGCCGCGTGCGCGGCACGAACGTCCACGATGCGCCCGCAGTGACCAGCGACTTCGGCACGAGCGGGACATTGGTGTCATCGGAGCGGAACTTCGCTTCCAGCAGCGCGACCCCGGCGCGGAGGTCGAGCGTGTCGGTGGCGCGCCAGAGGCCCTCGAATTCCGCCCCGCGCCGCCGCGTCGGCGGGAGGTTGATGTTCGCGCCGAACGGCGGCACGAGCGGGCTGAAGTAGATCTCGTTCTCGAGGTCCATCTGGTAGACGCTCATGCGCGAGCGCGTGCGGCCGGTCTCGTATTCCACGCCGAGCTCGCCGCCTTTGCTCGTCTGCGGCTCGAGGAGCGCGGTGCCGCACGGCGGGAAGAAGCAGGCGTTCTCGTCGAAGGTCGCCACGCGGAAGCTCTTGCCGTACTTCGCGTAGCCCGACCAGCCGGCCGCGAAGCGCTGGCGCAGCGCCGCCTCATAGGCTTCGAGGTGATTGGTGCCCGTGCGCTCGTCGCTCGGCGGGAACTGCAGCGTGAGGCGCTGCGACAGCCGCTGGGAGCGCGCGGCGAGCACGGCGCGCGTGCTCGGCGTGACCCAGAAGTTGGTCTGCGCGTAGAGCGCGGCATTGTGCTGCTCGCTCGTCAGCTGCGCGCTCGGCGCGCCGGCGAAAGTGCTGGCGTTGCCGTAGTCCCATCCCTGGAAGTCCATGCCGACGATGAGATCGTGCGTGCGCCCGAGCGCGCCGTAGGCGAACCTGGCCCGCGGCGTGAAGAGCCACTCGTCCACGTTCGTGTCGCCCTCGAACGCGCCGAAGAGCGACACGGCGGCGAAGCGCGAGTGCTTGGTGCGATAGCTCAAGTCCGCCGACGCCTCGTGGCGGCCGAACTGGCGAACGCCGCCGAGCACCAGCTGGCTGCCCTCGCGCTCCCGCCAGTCGTCCGGCGTCACCGTCTGGCGCGGGTCCTGTGCGATCTGCGCCTCGGTCAGGCGACCGGGAAGGCGGGCGCGCTGTTCGTCTGCCGTGACTTTCAGATAGATACGACCATTGGGAAGCGAAGCATCCAGGCGCCCGGCGACATTCTTCTGCCGGTAGCGGCTGTTCTGCCGGTATCCGTCCGTGTCCTCGTACGACGCGGCGATTCCACCGCCGAAGGTCTGGCCCGCGCGGTCGAAGGTGGCGCGCGCTTCGTGCGTGCCGTAGCCGCCGAAGCGGCCGAGCACCTGTCCGTGGCTCTCGCCCGGCGCCGGCCGCCGCGTGATGATGTTGATCGTGCCGCCCGTGGCGCCGCTGCCGTATTGCACGGTGCCGCTGCCGCGCACGATCTCGATGCGCTCGATCGAGTCGATCGGGATCGAGGAGAGCTGTGCCGACTCGAGCTCGTTCTCGCTGATGCGCAGCCCGTCGAGCAGCACGAGCGTGTTCTGGTCGCCCGTGATGCCGAAGCCGCGCAGGTCGAGCTGCTGGTTCTGCGTGCCGGCGAGGTCGCGGATCTGCAAGAGGCCGAACTGGGCGAGGATGTCCCCCAGATTCGAGGACGCGCTCTTGCGGATGTCGTCCGCCGTGATGACGGTGATTCCCACCGGCAGATCGCGCTTGGAGTCCGGGAAGCGCGTGGCGGTGATGATGACCGCATCGTCCTGGGCAGCAGCGATGCAGGTGAAGACGCCGGCGAGGAATCCGGCCCAAATGGATAACAGCGGACTACGCATGTGAACCTCCCTGGCGTCTTCCCCGACGCCCGTAAGTGGTTGAAGAGGCTCCCAGGCCGGTCTCCGGACTCGCGAGGTATTCCATCTCGGCCTTCCGGGCGTACCCGTGGCCATGCGTTGAGACGGCTCTCTCGCTTACCGTTGCGGGGGCAGTTGAGGCTTCGCACCTCATTCCCGAGCACCTGGCAGCGCGCCGATGATAAGCGAGCGCTGGACACGAAGGTCATGCAATACATGCAGAACCGAGGCTTAATTCTTGACGCGACTTGAAATTTGCACGATAGTCGCGATCCGTGGAGGCCGAGTTCAACTCGCTGGAGTCGAAGGTCGAGCAGTTCGTGGAGCTCTGCGAGCGACTGCGCGCCGAGAACAGCGAGCTGCGCCAGCAGCTCGCCGCCGCGCGAAGCGACGCCAAGAAGCTGAATGAAAAAATCGATGGCGCGAAGTCGCGGCTCGAAGGCCTGTTGAATCGAATTCCCGGCTGATGGCCGAGCCGGCCAAAACCGTCGAAGTGCAGCTCCTCGGCCGCACGTATCGCGTCGCCTGCGAAGACGACGAGCGCGAGGCGCTGATGCAGGCGGTCGCGTACCTCGACGGCAAGATGAACGAGATCCGTCGCGCCGGAAAAGTGATGGGCGCCGAGCGCATCGCCGTGATGGCGGCGCTCAACGTGGCGCACGAATTGCTGAGCGTGAAACTGGGTGCGGGATTCGATGTCGGGCAAGCGAAACGACGACTCTCTGCCATCGAATCGCGACTCGACGAAGCGATTGCCAAACAAGAGAAGTTGTTCTAAAAAGATTCCGTTCCCTGCCGTGTACGACAGGGCTCAATTTTTCCGAACCGATAGCTTCCTCAGGTTGCGGACCTAGTGTCACTGTTGTGATCGTCCCCGCCCGCGGTTCTCCGCGGCGCGCGCCGGACGAACCTGATGTGACCGGAAAGCGACCACCCTGTTTAGCCAGGGTTCGGGAGCCGAGCCCACCGGCGCGAGCGGGGAACGCTCCCTCCTCTTTCCTACAACAATGAATTACTGGCTCATGAAAAGCGAGCCGGACGAGTGCTCCATCGACGACGTGCTCGCCGCGCCCGGCCGCAAGACCGCGTGGAGCGGCGTGCGCAACTACCAGGCGCGCAACTTCATGCGCGACCAGATGAAGGTCGGCGACGGCGTGCTCTTCTACCACTCGAGCTGCGAGGTGCCGGGCATTGCCGGGCTCGCGGAAGTTGCGTCGGCGCCGTATCCCGATGCGTCGCAGTTCGACCGCAAGAGCGACTACTACGACCCGAAATCGAGGAAGGACGAGCCGCGCTGGGTCAACGTCGACGTGCGCGCCGTGAAGAAGACGCGCCTGATTCCGCTCTCGGAGATCCGCGAGCACAAGGCGCTCGCGAAGATGGTGCTGCTGCGGCCGGGCAACCGGCTCTCCATCACCCCCGTCACGGCGGCAGAATGGCGCTACATAGTGGGAAAACTCGCCGAGCGGTCTACTTGAAGAACGACACGCTGCTCCGCGCGCTGGCGCGGCAGCCCACCGACCACACACCCATCTGGCTGATGCGCCAGGCCGGGCGCTACCTGCCGGAATACAACGCTACGCGCGCGAAGGCGGGCAGCTTTCTGAAGCTCGCGAAAACGCCCGCGCTGGCGACCGAAGTGACGCTGCAGCCGCTCGAGCGCTTTCCGCTCGACGCCGCGATTCTCTTCTCGGACATCCTCACCGTGCCCGATGCGATGGGGCTGGGTCTCCATTTCGCCGAAGGAGAAGGCCCGCGCTTCCACCATCCGGTGAGGAATGAACACGATGTGGCGAAGCTCGCGGTGCCGGATCCGACCGTGGAACTGCGCTATGTGATGGACGCGGTGCGGCAGATCCGCAGCGAGCTGCGCGATCGCGTGCCGCTCATCGGCTTTTCCGGCAGCCCGTTCACGCTCGCCTGCTACATGATCGAAGGCGCGGGAAGCGACGACTGGCGCACCGTGAAGATCATGCGCCATGCGCGGCCGGACCTGCTGCATCGGATACTGGATGTCAACGCGCGCGCGGTGAGCGCCTACCTGCGCGCGCAGGTCGAAGCCGGCGCGCAGGTCGCGATGATCTTCGACACGTGGGGCGGTACCCTCGCCTACGAAGACTACGAGCCTTTCTCGCTCGACTACATGCGTCGCATCGTCCGCGATCTTTCCGTGCCGACGATTCTTTTCACCAAGGGCGGCAATCCGTGGCTCGCCGCCATCGCGGCGAGCGGCGTGTCGGCGATGGGCCTCGATTGGACGGCGGACGCCCGGCGGGCGCGCGAGATCGCCGGCGGGCGGGTCGCGTTGCAGGGCAACCTGGATCCGATCGCGCTCTTCGCGCCCGAGAAAGCGGTGCGCGAAGCGGCTCGCCGGGTACTCGACGCGTTCGGATCGCAGCCCGGACACATCTTCAATCTGGGTCACGGCATCTTGCCGGGCAGTCCAATCGAGTCGGTCGCTGCGCTCGTAGACGAAGTACGCGCTTACAGCAGCCGTCGGTCGGGAAGCCAGACCGCCCCTTGACTTATGCACAAATTTCTTTTCATGCCGGGGAAAACCCCGAGGGCGCGTCGTTCCCTAGCTACGCTGCTGTAAGCCATTGAGTCCGCGAGCTAAAAAAGCCTCGAAAGCGGGGAACTTCCGGGCCGCCACGCTTGGGCAAGCCCCTGTTACGCGGGTATGAAGCCCTTACCCACAGTTTTATCCACAAATTCTAAGTCCTTGCCCGGTAGGGAAAATTCCTGCGTGCGGGTGGCGCTCGAAGTGCCGCTGCCCCGGCTCTTCGATTACGCGCTGCCGGACGGCGCCTCGGCCGCGACCGGCGATCGCGTGACCGTCCCGCTCGGCCGTCGCCACCAGACCGGCGTGGTGATCGAAGCCGACATCGCGTCCGAAGTCGAAGCCGCGCGGCTGAAATCGATCGTCGATGTGCGCAGCGACGCGCCGCGGCTGCCGGCGGACTGGCTCGAGCTGATGCGCTTCCTTTCTTCCTATTACCAGCGCCCGCTCGGCGAGACCGTGGTCGCTGCGTTGCCGCCCCGGCTGCGCTCGCTGAAGCCGCTGCCGCGCAAGGCACTTGCCGCATCACCCGCCGGATCGAATCGCTTCGTGGCCGTGCACCCGCTCACCTCCGCGCAGCAGCGCGTGGTGGCCGCGATCGGCGAAAAGCTCGCCCGCTTCGCGGCGATCCTGCTGCACGGCGTGACGGGCAGCGGCAAGACCGAGATCTACCTGCACCTCATCGCACAGGTGGTCGAGCGCGGCGGACAGGCGCTCGTCCTCGTGCCGGAGATCAGCCTGACGCCTCAGCTCGAGACGCGCTTTCGCGAGGCATTTCCGGAAGCGCGCATCGCGGTCATGCACAGCGGCCTGGAAGACATCGCGCGCACCAGCGCCTGGCTCGACGCGGCCCGCGGCGAAGCGGCCATCGTGCTCGGCACGCGGCTCGCGGTCCTCGCGCCGATGCCGAAGCTCGGCCTCATCGTG
>DATMIG010000450.1:0-42229 GCA_035554335.1 Burkholderiales bacterium | reverse complement strand
GAATACCTCGCGCGCGGCGTGTGGACGAGCAACGGGGTCGCCTATCCCGATTCAGTGCTCGGCATGGACAGCCACACCGCGATGATCAACAGCCTCGGCATCCTCGGCTGGGGCGTCGGCGGGCTCGAGGGCGGCGCCGGCGCGCTCGGCGAGTCGATCGCCATGCTGGTGCCGGAGGTCGTCGGCGTGCGTCTCGTCGGCAGGCTGAAGCCCGGCGTGACCGCGACCGATCTCGTCCTCACCGTGACGCAGACGCTGCGCCGGCACAAAGTCGTCGACAAGTTCATCGAGTACTTCGGCCCGGGAGTGAGTGAGCTGGCGCTGCCCGACCGCGCCACGATCTCGAACATGACCCCGGAAAACGGCGCCACGATGGGCTTCTTTCCGGTCGATGCGGAGACGTTGCGCTACCTGCGCCTCACCGGCCGCGACGAGGCGCAGGTCGCGCTGGTCGAGGCTTATTGCAAGGCGCAGGGGCTGTGGCGCGATGCGCAGACGCCCGCGCCCGAGTTCACCCAGGTGCTCGAGATCGACCTGTCCGCGGTCGAGCCGAGCGTCTCCGGCCCGAGCCGGCCGCAGGATCGTGTGCCGCTGCGCGAGGCGCCGGCGGCTTTTCGAAAACTCGTCGAGAAGCCCAAGCCAAGGGACGGCGACGTCGTCATCGCCGCCATCACGAGCTGCACGAACACCTCGAATCCGGCGGTCATGATCGGCGCCGGGCTCCTCGCCCGTAACGCGGTGGCGCGCGGTCTCAAGGTCCGCCCCTGGGTGAAGACCTCGCTTTCGCCGGGCTCGCGCGTAGTCGCCGATTACCTCGAGAAGAGCGGCCTGCAGCGCTC
Organism: Burkholderiales bacterium; assembly: GCA_035554335.1. Lineage (GTDB taxonomy): Bacteria > Pseudomonadota > Gammaproteobacteria > Burkholderiales > SG8-39 > SCGC-AG-212-J23. The sequence goes on along the minus strand of DATMIG010000450.1, from coordinate 41,390 downwards.
GCTCGACGCGCTCGGCTTCCAGCCCGCGGGCTACGGCTGCATGACGTGCATGGGCAATTCCGGACCGCTGCCGCCCGATGTCGACGAGGCGATCAAGGCCGGTGGGCTCACGACCGTCGCCGTGCTCTCCGGCAATCGCAACTTCGAAGGCCGCGTACATCCCGCGGTGCGCGCTGCCTTCCTGGCCTCGCCACCGCTCGTGGTGGCCTACGCGCTCGCCGGCAGCGTGCTCACCGATCTGGCATCCGAACCGCTCGGCGAAGACGGGCAAGGCCGGCCGGTGTATTTGCGGGACGTCTGGCCGGAGCGCGGCGAGATTGACGGCGTCATCGAAAAGATCATCGGGCCAGCGCTGTACCGCGCGCGATACGCGCAGATCGGCGAGGGCTCGCCGCAGTGGCGCGCCCTGGCGACCGGCGAAGGCACGACGTTCAGTTGGAACGAGCGCAGCACGTTCATCCGCCGGCCGCCGTTCTTCGACGAGATGCGCGCCGCGCCGGACGAGCCGCGCGACATCCGCGGCGCGCGCGTGCTGGGCATGTTCGGCGACATGTTCACCACCGACCACATCTCGCCGATCGGCGTGATCTCGAAAGGAACCCCGGCAGCGGAGTATCTCGGGTCGCTAGGCATCGCGCCGCGCGATTTCGTCAACTACGCGGCGCGGCGCCTGAACCACGACGTCATGATCCGCGGCACCTTCGCCAGCACCCGGGTGCGCAACGAGATGACGCCGGACGTGGAAGGCAGCTCGACCGTGCACTATCCCGGCGGCGAGCGCATGCCGATCCATGCGGCTGCCGCCCGCTATCGCGAGGAAGGTGTGCCCCTCGTGGTCATCGCCGGCGCCGAGTACGGCGCCGGCTCGTCGCGCGACTGGGCGGCCAAGGGCACGCGCCTGCTTGGCGTGCGCGCCGTCATCGCGGAGAGCTTCGAGCGCATCCATCGCTCCAATCTGGTCGGCATGGGCGTGTTGCCGCTCGAGTTTCCCGCCGGTGTGACGCGCAAGACGCTCGCCCTCAAGGGCGACGAGGTGATCGACGTCGTTGGCATCAGCGGCACGATGGCTCCGCGCAGCCAGCTCGATTGCACCATCACGCGCGCGGACGGCAAGCAGGAGCGCCTGCGCCTCCCTGCGCGCCTGGATACGAAGCGGGAAGTGGACTATTTCCGACACGGCGGGCTGCTGCATTACGTGGTGCGGGACCGCCTTTCACAGAGGGCTGCCGCATGAATCCGAGGAAGAAGCTGCGAGAGATGCTCGCGAGGAAGACCTATTCCGTCGTGCCGGGCGCGTACGACACGCTGACGGCGCGTCTCGTCCAGGTGGCGGGCTTCGAGGCGGTGTATCTCACCGGCGGCGGCTATTCGCGCGCCAATGGCTATCCCGACATCGGCCTCATCACCATGAGCGAGGTGACGCAATGGATCTCGCGCACCGTGGACGCCCTCGACATCCCGGTGATCGCCGACATGGACGCCGGCTATGGCAACGCCCTGAACGTCATCCGCAGCGTGCGCGAGTACGAGAAGACCGGGGTGTCGGCCTTCCACCTCGAGGACCAGGTGTCGCCCAAGAAATGCGGCCACTACGAGGGCAAGCAGGTCGTGTCGAAAGCCGAGATGGTGGGCAAGATCAAGGCGGCGGTGGACACGCGGCGTGACGCCGACATGGTGATCATCGCGCGCTCCGACGCTCGCGCGATCGAGGGCCTGCAGGCGTCCATCGACCGCGTCAACGCGTATCTCGAGGCCGGGGCGGACGTCGGCTTCGTCGAGGCGCCGCAGTCGCGCGAGGAGCTCGCGGCGGCGGCGAAGCAGCTGAAGAAGCCTTCGCTCGTCAACATTTTCGAGGGCGGCAAGACGCCGGTGCTGCCGGTGAAAGAGCTCGAGGCGATGGGCCACCGCATCGGCATCTATCCGTCGCAGACCCATCGCGCGGCCATCGCGGCGGCGAAGAAGGTGCTCGCGGTGCTGAAGCGCGACGGCGACACCGCCGTGATGGACGACGAGCTCGCCACCTTCATGGACCGCGAGGAAGCGGTGAATTCGAAGCACTGGCGCGAGCTCGAGATGAAATACCTGAAAGACGTCTGATGCGCGTCACGCTGTGCGAGAACATGCGGGCCGTGCCGTACGTGCCTTTCTATCTCGCGCTGGCGGGCGGGTACTGGGAGCGCGAAGGGCTCGACATCAACCACGTGGTGTCGCCTAGCACCTCCCGTACCGCGACCGCGCTCCTGGAAGGCACCGTCGATGTCTCCTGGGGCGGGCCGATGCGCGTCATGATGCATCACGACGCCGATCCGAAGTGCCCGCTGCTGTGCTTCGGCCAGGTCGTGGCGCGCGACCCGTTCATCCTCGTCGGCCGTAAACGCAAGCCCGCTTTCCGTTGGCAGGATCTCGTCGGCCTGCGCGTCGCGCCGGCGGGCGACGTGCCGACGCCGTGGATGACGTTCCAGGACGACCTGCAGCGCGCCGGGCTCGACCCGGCGGCGATCGCCGGTCAGCGAGTGCGGCCGATGAAGCAAAACCTCGCCGCCTATCGCCGCGGCACGGTCGACGTGGTGCAGGTCTTCGAGCCTTATGCCGATGCGCTGGTGAACGAAGGCGAGGGCCACGTGTGGCATCGCTTCACCGATCGCGGCGACATCGCCTACACGACGTTCTACGCGCCGCGCCGCTTTACCCAGTCGCGGCGCGAAGCATGCCGGCGCCTCGTACGCGGCATCGCGCGCGCCCAGGCCGCGCTCTTCGCCTCGACGCCGGCGGCCATCGCCGAGGCGGTGGCCAGCTTCCTGCCGAAGCTTTCGCGCGCGGCGCTCACTCGCATCATCTCGTCCTACCGGGCTAGCGGCCTCTGGTCGCGGCGGCCCGATTTACCGGCGGCGCCGTACCTGCGGCTCAAGGCGGCGCTGGTATCGGGCGGGCTGATCCGCAACGACCCACCCTACGAGCGTCTCGTCGACGCGGAGCTCTCCCAAGCATGAACGCGGTACCGACCATCGACATCAGCAGGCGCGAGGCGGCCGAAGAGGTGGCGCGCACCTGCGAGCAGACCGGCTTCCTCATCATCTCGGGCCATGGCTTCCCGGCGGAGCTCCTCGCGCGTGCGCAGCGCGAGCTCTTCGCGTTCTTCGACCTGCCGGCGGAAGTGAAGAACCGGTGGCATCCGACCGGGCCGTCGAAGCAGCGCGGCTACCACGGCTTTGCGACGCGCGGGCTCGCGTACACGCTCGGCGCGCAGACGCCGCCCGACCTGCGGGAAACCGTGTTCCTCGGGCCGGTGGACGATCACCGCGCGTACTACTCCGGCCTCCCCGAGGCGGCGACGAGCTACGCGCCGAACGTGATCCCGGATCCGCTGCAGTCGACCCTGATTGCGCTCTACCGCGAGTACGAGCGCCTGGCACGCGACATGATGCGCGTCTTCGCCGCGGCGCTGAAGCTGCCGGAAGGCTACTTCGACGGCACGCTCGATCGGCACTTCAGCATCCTGTCGTGCCATCACTATCCGGCGCTCGAGAAGCCGCCACTGCCCGGCCAGCTCCGCACCGGCGCACATACCGACTACGGCGCGATGACCATCCTCGCCGCCACCGACGCGGAGGGCGGGCTGGAAGTGCGCATGCCCGACGGCAGCTGGGCCGGCGTGCGCCCGCGGCCGGGAGAATTCGTCGTCAACCTCGGCGACATGATGGCGCGCTGGACCAACGACCGATGGGCCTCGACGCTGCACCGGGTGGTGAATCCGCCGCTCGGCATGGCGGCGAGCCGCCGGCTATCGATCGGGATGTTCGTGCATCCGAACTACGACCAGCGCATCGAGTGCGTGCCGACCTGCCTCGCGCCGGGAGAAAAACCCCGCTATCCGGTGATCACCGCGGGCGAGCACATCAAGCGCAAGATCGAGCGCAGCCATGAAACGGCTTAAGAGTCCGGATCAGGCGAGGGCGATGCACTCGATCTCGATCTTCATTCCCGCCGAAAGCTGCACGCCGCACGTGGTGCGCGCGGGCGGGTCCTTGGGAAAGAACTGCCGATAGACCGCGTTCATGTTCTCGAACTCGAGCATGTCGTAGAGGAGGACGTTGATCTTCACGACGCGCTCGAGCGAAGAGCCGGCCGACTCCAGGAGATGGCGCATGTTGGCGAGCGTCTGGCGCGTCTCGTGGGCCATCGTGCCGGGGCTGCGCTCGCCGGTCTGCGGGTCGGTGGAGAGCATGCCGGAGAGGAAGATGAAGTCGCCCGCGCGGATGCCGGGGCTGTGCGGCAGGTTGAGGTTGCGCGAAACGTTGAGCTTGTCGTTCTTCGGGACGATGATCTCGCGGCTGGCCAAGCGTTTTCTCCTCTAGACGACGGCGATGGCGTCGAGCTGGACCTTGAAGGCGTCCATCAGGCGCACGCTCCACACGGTGCGCGCGGGCGGCCCGCTCGGCACGTATTGCCGGTACACGCGGTTCAGCGCGTCGTACTCGATGCGGTCGTAGATCATCGCCCGCACCTGCACCAGCCGGTCGAGCGACGAGCCGGCGCTCTCGAGCACCAGCTTCAGATTCTGGAAGGCGCGGTGAGTCTCGGCTGTCAGCGTGCCGTGAAGCCGCTCGCCGGTCTGCGGGTCGATCGGCAGCACGCCGGAGACGAAAAGGTAGTCGCCGGCGCGGATCGCGCAGCTCTGCACCCAGCCGTAGCCGGCGGCCATGTCGAGGCCGGCAGCGGGCGGCGGCACCACGATGCGCTCCTTCATCGACACGGATTCTAGTGGTGCGGCCATTCCTCCACGTCACCTTGCCGCTGGCGACGCTGAATCTCATCAACCAGGCGTCGCGCACCATCATGGCGGTCATCGGCCCGGTGCTCGCGGTGGAGTTCGCCTTTTCGGCGAGCGAGCTCGGTTTCCTCGCGGCCTGCATGTTCGTCACCTACGCCGCCGTCCAGCTGCCGAACGGCGTGGCGCTCGACCTGCTCGGGCCGCGCCGGGTGCAGGCGACGTTGAGCCTCGTCACCGCGGCCGGCTTCGCCGCCTTTGCGCTGGCCGACGGCCTGGTCGGTTTCTCGCTCGCGCGCATCGTCCTCGGCATTGGCGTATCGGCCGGGCTGATGGCGGTGATCAAGGCCAACACGCAATGGTTTGCGCCGGCCAAGGTCGCCAAGGTGACGGGAATCGCCGTGGCGCTCGGCGGTCTGGGCAGCATCCTCACCACCACGCCGGTGCAGGTCGCGCTGCCGACGTTCGGCTGGCGCGGCGTGCTGTGGCTCCTTTGCGCGCTGTCGCTTGCGGTTGCGGCGTGGATCTTCCTCAGCGTGCGCGACAAGCCGTCGAGCGGGAGGCGCGCCGCGCTCAAGGCGGAAGTGCGGGTCACGCTCTCGATCCTCGGCTCGGGCACCTTCTGGCGCTACGCGCCGGCGGTTTCCATGCTGGCGATGCTTAATTTCGCCTACCTGGGCCTGTGGGCCGGCCCCTGGCTGAGGGATGTGGCGGGCTACGAAGGCGTCGCGCGCGCCAACACGCTGCTGCTTTACGCGCTCGGCATGATGGCGGGCGTGACGGCCGCGGGCGTGGCGACGAGCCGGGCGCAGGCCCGCGGCTATCCGGGGATGCGGATCGTGCTTGCCTGCAACGCGGCGATGGTGCTGACGCAGATTGCCCTCGCGCTGCAGCCGCGCGGCGCCGCCGTGCCGGTGCTCTGGCTGCTGTTCGCCTTCTTCGCCGCCGCTTCTACCACCGGCTACATCGTCGTGGGCCAGATGTTTCCGCGCGAGCAGATGGCCCGCGTGTCGACCGCGGCCAACACGGTCACCCTCGTCGGTGCCTTTCTGCTGCAGACCGCGATCGGCTGGATTCTCGACCTCTGGCCGCGCACCCCCGCCGGCGGCTGGGACCCGCGCGGCTATTCCGTGGCGCTCGCCGGCTCGGCGGCGCTCCAGGTACTGCTCGCCATTCCACTTTTTACGGGAGGCGCCTTGTGGCGCGCGAAATCGTAATCAACCGCTTCGGCGGACCGGAAGTCCTCGAGCTTCGCACGGTCGCGGATCGTGCGCCCGGCCCTGGCGAGCTGCGCATCCGCCAGACCGCGATCGGCGTGAATTTCACCGACGTGCACGGCCGGCGCGGCGACTACGCGCCGCTGCGCGCGATGCCGATGCCCCTGGTGCTCGGGCTGGAAGCGGCGGGCGTAATAGAAGCGCTGGGCGAGGGCGTCGAGCGCTTCCGGGTCGGCGACCGGGTGGCGTACGCCTCGGCACCGCTGGGCGCCTATCGCGAAGTGCGCAACTTCCCGGCGGCGCGCTGCGTTTCGCTACCGGCGGGCGTCTCGGATCGCGACGCGGCGGCGCTGCTGCTCAAGGGGCTCACGGTCGACATGCTGGTGCGGCGCGTGTTCCGCGTGGCACCCGGCACGTGGGTAGTGGTTCACTCCGCTGCTGGCGGCGTCGGCACGCTCGCCGGGCAGTGGCTGCGCGCGCTCGGTGCGCATGCGATCGGCGTCGTCGGCGCGCATGACAAGGTGCCGGCAGCGCGCGCCGCCGGATACGAGGAGGTGTTCGTGCGCGGCCGTGACGACTGGCCGGCGCGAGTGCGCGAGCTTTCCGGCGGCGGCGCGGCAGTGGTCTACGACCCGGTCGGACGCGACACCTGGCAGGGGTCGCTCTCCTGCCTCGCGCCCCGCGGACATTTGGTGTGCTACGGCAATTCGTCGGGCCTCGTGCCGCCGTTCTCGGTGAACGAGCTGCGCGACCGCGGCAGCCTTTCCGTGTCGTGGGTGCGCTTCGGCGATTACACCGGCACCGCCCCGGACCTGCAGGCGGCGGCACAGCAGCTCTTCGCCGCGCTCGCGAGCCGCGCGCTGGCCGCGCCCGCGCCGCGCTGCGTGCCCTTCGAACAGGCGGCCGAAGCGCACCGGGTGCTGGAAAGCGGCCAGACCGTGGGCCCGCTCGTTCTCGTGCCTTGACCGCCGGGCGCCGAATGTATACCGTACACCGTACACCCGCCTGCTGATGCTCCGGTCCCCGAAAAGCCCATTGCTGCCGGTCGAACGTGCCGCCTCCCTGGGCGATCGCGTGTATGAGCTGTTGCGCGACTACCTGCGCTCGGGCGAGGTGCGCTGGGGCGAGTCGCTGCGCGAAGCGACGCTCGCGGCGCGCCTCGGCGTGTCGCGCACGCCGGTGCGCGAGGCCCTCGCCCGGCTGGCGAGCGAGGGGCTGGTCGAGGCGCACGGGCGCAGCTTCACCGTTCCGGCCCTCACCGAGGACGACCTGCAGGACATCTACGAGCTGCGGGTGCTCCTCGAGAAGGAAGCGCTGCGCCAGGCGGCGACGCGCGCCGACGCTGCCGAGGGCGTAAAGGCCATCAAGCGCACGCTCGAGCAGGCGCAGGCCGCCTACACCGGCGGCAATGCCGAAGGCTTCATCACCGCCAACCGCGCGTTTCGCGCGGCGTGGCTTTCGCTCGTGCGCAACCGGCGCCTGGTGCGCGCGGTGGAGCTCTACGCCGATCACGTGCGCGCGCTGCAGTTCCTGACGCTCGGCGACGCGCAGCGCCAGAAAGCGGTGCTGCGCGGCATGAAGGACATCCTGCGCGCCATCGAGAAGCACGACCCCGCCGAGGCCGGCGCGGCCATGGATCGCTACCTCGCGCTCTCGCGCGGCGCCATGCTGCAGGCCGCGGGAGTCATGAACGGCGCTACCAAGGTCGCCTGAAGACGAGACCCGTGAGCGCGCTCTGGACCCCCCTCGAGATCGGCCCGATGCGCGTGAAGCATCGGATCATGGTCTCGGGACATGCGCTGCTCTATGGCGTGGACGGGCTCCTTTCCCAGCGCCACGTCGACTACTACCGCGAGCGAGCCGCCGGCGGCGCGGCGCTCATCGTCACCGAGCAGCAGGCCGCGCATCCTTCCGGCGCCAATTACCTGCAGGGCTGCCGCGGCTACGATCCGCGCGCCGTGGCCGCCTACCGCAAGGCGGCCGATGCGGTGCACGAGCACGGCGCGAAGCTGATGGTGCAGGTGTTCTGCGGCGGCGCGCAGGGCTCCGGCACGATGTACATCGACGAGTGGCGGCCGCTGTGGGCACCGTCGCCGGTGGCTTCCACCCAGTTCCACGAGCAGCCGGCCGAGATGACGCAGGAGGACATCGAGGCGGTGATCGCCGGCTTCGTCCTCACCGCGCGCCACGCCGACGAGGCGGGCTGCGACGGCGTGGAGATCCATGCCGCGCACAGCCAGCTGCTCGGCGCCTTCCTCTCGCCCGCGTTCAATCACCGGCGCGACGACTACGGCGGCAGCGGACGCGCGCGCTGCCGCATCGTGCTCGAGATCGGCGAGCGTGTGCGCGCTGCGGTTGGCGGCCGGCTCGCGATCGGGCTGCGGCTCTCCGTCGAAGAGCGCCTCGCGAACGGCGCCGGCATCACCGAGGACGAGTTCCTGCGCCAGCTCGAGGTGTTCGACGCGAGCGGCTTCTTCGACTTCTACGATCTTTCCGCCGGCGGCTACTTCGCCAAGCACGTCTCGGTGACGCCGATGACGAGCGACCTGCCGCAGGGCTTCCTCGCGCCCGCAGCGGCGCGTGCGCGCGCCGCGCTGAAGAGCGGCGCCAAGGTGTTCGTCGTCGGCCGCATCCTCGACACCGCCACCGCCGCGCGCATCGTCGACTCCGGCGCCGCCGACATGGTGGCGATGACCCGCGCGCAGATGGCCGATCCGCACCTCGTGCGCAAGGCGCTCGAGAACCGCGAGCAGGACGTCGTGCGCTGCGTCGGCGCCAACGTCTGCATCCGCCGCCTGGGCGAGAACAATCACGTGGCGTGCGCCATCAATCCGGCCGTCGGCCGCGAAGCAAAGCTCGGCGAAGGCACCCTCAAGCCCGCCGCGCGCCCCGGCCGCATCGGCGTGGTCGGCGCCGGTCCCGCCGGCCTGCGCTTCGCCGGCATCGCGGCGGCGCGCGGCTTCGACGTCACGGTTTTCGAAGCCGGACCACAACCGGGTGGGCGCCTGCGCTCGCTCGCTACGTTGCCCGGGCGGCAGCGCTGGGCGCAGGCGATCCGCAACCTGATGCGGCCGCTGGAAGTGCACGGTGCGCGGCTGTTCCTTTCCGAGAAAGCAACGCCGAAGGCGTTGCGCGAGTTTGAAGTAACGGTGGTCGCTACCGGCGCGAAGTTCGACCTCAGCGGCTACAGCGCCTATCGCCCCGAGCGCGCGGGCATCCCGGGTGCAAACGCCTCGCACGTCATCGGCATGGACGCCGCCATCGAGCGCGCCGCGCACGATCCGGCCTCGCTCGGACGCCGCGTGCTGATCGTCGACGATGGTTTCGAGGAGCTCGCTGCCGGGCTCGCGGAGCGGCTCGCCACTGAAGGCGCGGCGCGCGTCTCGATAGTGAGCCCGCGGCCATGGTGGGGCGAAGCGCTCTATCGCACCTACGACATCGCGCACGTGATGCCGCGTTTGCGCGTCGCGGAGGTCGAGATCCAGCCGCAGGTCTTCGTCGAGCAGATCGAAGGCGCGGGGGCGACGCTCTACGACATCTGGAATCCGAAGGCGCGCCGCGTCATCGAGGCCGACACGGTGGTGCTCGCGCTCGGGCGCTCGCCGGTCGAGCCGGGAGAGCTCGGCGTGCGCGCCGAAAGGATCGGCGACTGCCTCGCCCCGCGTTCGGTCGAGGCGGTCATCTACGAAGGGGAAGAGCGCGCGAGAGCGCTCTGACAGCGTTTTGATTTCACAAAAGGAGAGAGGTGTATGAATCAGGTGAGAAGGACTGCAATCGCGGCGGCGCTGGTCGCCTTCGGCTTGCCCGGCCTCGCGGCCGCGCAGCAATACCGCATGAACCTCGCGGACGCGTACCCGCAGACGGAGTTCATCAACCAGAACATGCTGAAGTGGGGCGAGGAGATCCGCGCCGCCACCAACGGTGCGGTGCAGATCAACATGCACTTCGCCGGCTCGCTCTTCAAGAACCCCGAGATCAAGCGCGCGGTGCAGACCGGCCAGGTCGAGTTCGGCACGCAGCTCATGCAGAACCTCGGCACCGAGAAGCGCCTGTTCGAGCTCGACGGGCTGCCGTTCTTCGTCACGAGCTACGACGAGGGCGAGAGGCTCTGGCAGATCTCGAAGCCGGCGCTCTCCGCCTACCTCGAGAAGCAGGGCCTGCGCCTCCTGTACGCGGCGCCGTGGCCGTCGCAGGGCTTCTTCTTCAAGAAGGAAGTGAACTCGCTCGCCGACATCAGCGGCGAGCGCCAGCGCGCCTACAACGAGATGACCTCGTCGCTCGCGAAATACATGCACACCGTGCCGACCACGGTGCAGATGACCGAGCTCACGCAGGCGATGACCACCGGCACGATCCAGCTCTTCAACACCTCGCCCACCAGCGCCGTCGTCTTCAAGGCTTGGGAGTTCACTACCCACTTCTACGACACCAACGCCTGGCTGCCGAAGCAGATGGTGTTCGTCAACGAGGCGGCCTTCAAGAAGCTGCCGCCGCAGGCGCAGCAGGCGATCCTCAAGGCCTCGGCCACCGCCGACAAGCGCGGCTGGGACATGAGCCGGCAGAAGGTGGACGAGGCGCGCAAGGAGCTCGCCGCGAAGGGCATGAAGGTAGTGAAGCCGGGGCCCAAGCTGCAGGCCGAGTTCGACAAGATCGGCGAGCAGATGCTGAACGACTGGCTGCAGAAGGCGGACGACGATGGCAAGAAGGTCGTCGCCGAGTTCCGCAAGACCGTCAAGCGCTGAGCGGGGCCGCCATATGAAGGACCTTCAGCTCGAGCAGACGTACTTCCCGGACCCGGCCGCCGACCGCATCATGGGGGTGGTGTTCAACCTGGCGGCCGAGGTACAGGTGCTGCGCGACCGGGTGCAGGTGCTCGAGCACCTGCTCGAGCAGAAGGGCGTCGTCGCGCGCGGCGCGATCGACGGCTTCCGCGGCAGCGAGGAAGCCGAGCGCGCGATGGCGCAGGAGCGGCGCGAGTACGTGCGCCACCTCCTCGAGCCGGTGCTCGGCTACGCCGCCTCGCGCAACGACGTGGAGGCGGGCCGTGGCGGCTGATCGCTCGACCGCCGCCTTCCAGGGCTTCCTGGTGGAGGCGAAGCAGTACTGGATGTCGGAGGTCTGGACCGCGCTCAAGGAAGACTACCGCCAGCGCTCCGCGGGCAAGAGCTTGTCCAGCCCCTCGCAGGTGGCGGCGCTCATGGCGGACAGTCCGACCTACTGGTTCTACAGCTGGCTCGAGCGGCATATCCAGCGCGCGAAGTACTCGGGGCGCTACGGGATTCAGAAGATAGATGAACCGGTGAAAGCGCCAGCTGGCCGACGGCCGAAGCTGCGCGACGTGCCCGTGCCGGCGTACTACAGCGCAGTGGATACGCACCAGCATCCGGGCAACCTGACCGGCGCGCCGAACGCCGGGCTCGTCTACAAGGCGAGCGCGCAATCGACGCAGCCGGGCGCCACCAATCGGTATGGCTTGCACGAGCGCTTCGCGCGATTCGTCGGCGAGCTCGGCGACTTCAAGCACATCCTCGAGATGGGATGCGGCTTCGGCAAGAGCGCGCTGCCGCTGGCGCAGAAGTTCGCACGCGCCGAGATCAAGGCCATCGATCTCTCGGCTCCCTGCCTCGAGCTCGCCGCCGCGGAGGCGGCGCAAGCGAAGGTCGCCAACGTCAGCTACGAGCAGGCCGACCTGCGCCACACCGGCTATGCCGACGGCGCCTTCGACCTCGTCACCTCGACCATGGTGCTGCACGAGCTCGATACGCCGGCGCTGCGCGAATCGCTGCACGAGGCGCACCGCCTGCTCGCGCCCGGCGGCACGCTGGTGCATCTCGATTTCCGCGTCAAGGATCCGTTCCTCGAGTTCATCCATTACGGCCATGCACGCCGCAACAACGAGCCCTATATGCCCGAGATCAACGAGCTCGACCTGGAAGGGGAGCTGCGCGGCGCGGGTTTCCGCGACGTGAAGATCACGCCCTTCGAGGAAGTCGATGGCGCCACGCGGCCGGACTGGCCGACCTGGCGCTTCCCGTGGACCGCGTTCGTGGCGCGCAAGCCATGATCCGCCGCACGCTCGACGCCATCTACGCCGGCTCGGGGGCGCTCGCCGTCGCCTTCCTCGTCATGATCGCCGTCCTGACCGTCGCCCAGGTGTGCGCGCGCCTGATGGGCACGCTGGTGCCGTCGGCGGACGACTTCGCCGGCTTCTGCATGGCGGGCGCGGTGTTCCTCGGCTTCGCCTACACGCTGCGCGCCGGAATCCACATCCGCGTGCTGAGCGTGCTCTCGCACGTGCCGCCTGGCGTTCGGCGCGTGCTCGAGCTCGCCTGCGCGGGCCTCGCCGTGGTCACGGTCGGCGAGCTCGTCTACTACACGGTCGACATGATCCTCACGTCGCGCCAGCTCAACGAATACACCATCGGCCTCATCCCGGTGCCGAAGTGGATCCCGATGCTGCTGATGCTGACCGGCCTCAGCGTGCTGCTCCTCGCGCTCGCCGACTCGTTCGTGCAGCTCGTGCGGCGCAAGACGCCTTCGTACATGGTGCGCGAGGAAGAGCAGGCGAACTCCATCCCGGCCGGCGCGGAGTAGGCGATGGAACTGCCCATCCTGTCGCTGGTGCTCCTCGTCCTGCTCCTGCTGCTGCTCGGCATGGGGATCTGGATCGGCTTCGCGCTGCTTCTCACCGGCGTGGCGGCGATCGCCTGGTTCACGTCCGCGCCGGTCGGCAAGATAGCGGCCACGGCGATCTGGGGCGACAGCAACGACTGGACGCTCACCGCGCTGCCGATGTTCCTCTGGATGGGCGACATCCTGTTCCGCACGCGCGTGAGCGAAGGCCTCTTCAAGGGCCTCGCGCCGTGGCTCGCCTGGGCGCCGGGGCGGCTGCTGCACGTGAACATCTTCGGCTGCGCGCTCTTCAGCGCCGTGTCCGGCTCGTCGACCGCGACCTGCGCCACCGTCTCGCGCATCGCGCTGCCCGAGCTCAAGCGCCGCGGCTATCCGGAGCCGATCACCATCGGCTCGCTCGCCGGCGCCGGCACGCTCGGCATCCTGATCCCGCCTTCGATCATCATGATCGTCTACGCGGTGGCGGCGGAGGTGTCGATCCTGCACATGTTCGTCGCCGGCATCCTGCCCGGACTGCTGGTGACGGTGCTCTTCAGCGGTTACATCATGCTCTGGTCGGCGGTGAATCCCGGCAAGGTGCCGCAGGAGCCTCTGCGCCTGAACCTCGCCGGGAAGCTGCGCGCGAGCAAGGACCTGCTGCCCTGCGTGCTGCTCGTCGTCGGCGTGATCGCCGGCATGTTCTCCGGCGTGGCGACGGCGACGGAAATCGGCGCGCTCGGCGTGGTCGGCGCGCTGATCGTCGCCGCGTTCATGCGCACGCTGAACTGGAAAACGTTCGTCGAGAGCGCCTACAGCGCGCTGACGGTCACCTGCATGATCGGCCTGATCCTGATGGGCTCGAGCGTGCTGTCGGCGGCGATGGCCCTCACCGGCATCCCGCGCGCGCTCGCCGAGTGGGTGGCGGCGATGCACCTGAATCCGTACATGCTGATCGCCGCGCTCTGCGTGGTGTACCTCATCCTCGGCACCGCGCTGGAAGGCGTGGCGATGATCCTGCTCACCACCTCGATCGCGCTGCCGATGATCGTCGGCGCCGGCTTCGACCCGCTGTGGTTCGGCGTCTTTATCGTCGTCATGACCGAACTCTCGACGCTGAGCCCGCCGGTCGGCTTCAACCTTTTCGTGCTGCAGCTCATGACCGGGCGCGACCAGATGTACGTCGCGCGGGCCACGACGCCTTTTTTCCTGCTGCTCGTCGCCGCGGTCGCGATCATGGCGGTGTTCCCCGAGATCGTTACCTGGCTGCCGCACAAGATCCTGTCTAGATGATCCGCCGCGCGTACGTGACGGTCGGCGGCCGCCAGGTCCATGTGCGGCATGCCGGCCGCGGCCCGGCCGTGGTGCTGATCCACCAGTCGCCCACCTCGGGACGCACGCTCGACCTGCAGACCGAGGGCTTCGCCCGCGCCGGCTTCACCGCGCTGGCGCTCGACATCCCCGGCCTCGGCCGCTCCGATGCGCTCGGTGCGCCGCGCCCCGAGATCGAGGACCTGGCGATCGGCCTCGGCGAGACGCTCGATGCGCTCGGTCTCGAGCAGGTCGCGCTCTACGGCTCGCACACCGGCGCGCTGGCCTGCACGGAATTCGCCCTTCGCTCGCCCGAGCGCGTCAGCGCGCTGCTCATCGACGGCTATCCGGTCTACAGCGACGACGAGCGCGCGCGCCGCGTCGCCACGTACTTTCCGCCGTTCGAGGTGCGCTGGGACGGCTCGCACCTGCTCTGGCTCTGGCACCGCTATCGCGAGCAATACCTCTTCTGGCCGTGGAACATCCCCGGCCAGGTGACGCAGGCGCGCTGCGACGTGCCGGACGCCGAGTTCCTGCACGAAGGCGTGATCGACATCCTGCGCGCCGGCAACGGCTACCGGCTCCCTTACGCCGCCGCCTTCCGCTGCCGCAGCATCGACATGGTGCCGCGCCTTCGCGTACCGACGTTTTTCCTCGCCTATCCGGACGATTCGCTGACGGTCGCACTCAAGCTCCTGCGCGAGGTGCCGGCGTGCTGCCAGACCGTGCCGATGCCGCTCCATCGCAAGGACGGCCTCGCGAAGGAGATCGAGATCCTGCGCGCGCATGCGGCTCGCTCCACCGCCGCCGACCTGCGCACCAAGTCGCGCGCACAGGGCATCACGAAGTCCTATGTCGACGCCGGCTCGCTCCAACTAGCGCTGCGCAGCGCCGGCGCCGACAAACGTACGCGCCCGCTCGTCGTCATCCCGCCCGCGCCCGGCTCAGGCGCGATGCTGGAAGGCGAGATCGAGCAGTTCGCGAAGCAGCGTCCCGTCTTCGCGCTCGACGCACCGGGATGCGGTGACTCGGACACCATGGACGAGCTCACCGTGCCGTCAATGGCACGCAGCATCGGCAACGCGCTGAAGACGATCGGCATAGCCGACGCCGATGTGTACGCGCTGCACGGCGGCTGCGCCATCGCCGCCGAGCTGGGCATGAAGCGCACGGTGCTGGAAGCGCCGGCACGCCCGCACCGCGATGCCCGCGATTACGCGGCCGCCTATGCGCCGCCGATCGAGCCGCGCTGGGACGGCAGCCATCTCATCTCACTCTGGCATGCCACGCGAAACCGGCGGCTGTTCCGGCCGTGGTTCGACCAGCGCCTCGCCGCGCGCTACACCGCCGAGCCGTCGCTCGACCCGGAGACCATCAACCGCGAGGTGCTCGCCTGCCTCGAGTCGTGGCGCACCTGGCATCGCGTCTGGGACGCCGTGCTCGAGCACACACCGAGTGCCACGCAGGTGGCGCGGCCGAGCGACGAGTTCTGGACGGAACGCGCGACGCCGCTGCCGGAGGCGCTGATGCCGCGCACGCGGCGCATCCTCGAGCTCTATGAATAGCCTGTCGCACGTCTTCTCCGCGCTCGAGCTGAACCGCCTGCAGCTGCGCAACCGGATCTTCGTCCCGGCGCACACCACCAACCTCGGCTCGCACCACATGCCGACCGAGCGCCATGCCGAATACCACCGCGCGCGGGCGCGCGGCGGCGCGGCGATGGTGACATTCGAGGCGATTCGCGTGATGGAGAACAGCCTCGGCCGCCCGCAAGGGGTGGCCGGCTACATGCCGGAATGCGTGCCGGCCTATCGGCGCGTCGCCGATGCGGTGCACGAGGCGGGCGCGCTTTTCTTCGCGCAGATCTGCCACCTCGGGCGCCAGATCGAGGGCGAGTTCGAGCGCACGGTGTCGTGGGGAGCCTCGCCGATCCGCTGGTCGCTGGGCGCCTATCCGCCGCGCGAGATGACGCCGCGGGACATGCAGGCGGTGGTCGACGGTCACCTGCGCACGGTCGACAACATGCTCGCCGCCGGCGTCGACGGTATAGAGCTGCACTGGGGTCACGGACACCTCTTGCAGCAGTTCCTCTCGCCGCTCTCGAACGCGCGCAAGGACGAGTTCGGCGGCTCGATCGAGAACCGCATGCGCTTTCCGCTCGAGGTCGCACGGCGTGTGCGCGCGGCGGTGGGCCCGGATTTCTGCTTCGGCGTGCGCTTCTCCGCGGAGGAATACCTGCCGGAGGGGTTGCACATCGAGGAAGCGACGCAGATCGCCGCGCGCCTCGTGGCGGAGGTGCACACCGATTTCATCCACGTCACGCACTCCGCGTACCACATGAGCAAGTCGCTCGGCACGCAGATGGCGGACATGGGCGTCGACAAGGCGCCGTTCCGTGAGCTGCCGCGCGCCATCCGCGCGGCGACGCCGAGGAAGGTGGCGATCTTCACCGTGTGCAAGTACCGCGATCTCGAGGAGGCCGAGCGCCTGCTCGCCGCCGGCGACGCCGACATGGTCGGCATGGCGCGCGCGCACATCGCCGACCCGGCGATCGTCAACAAGACGCGCGACGGCCGCACGGACGAGATCCGGCGCTGCATCGGCTGCAACCAGGGCTGCGCCTACAACCTCGAGAAGAATCTCGCGCTCACCTGTTTCGTCAACCCGCGCGCCGGGCGCGAAGGTTCGTGGCCGGAGAACGAGCGCGCGAAGACGGCGAAGGACGTCCTCGTCATCGGCGGCGGCCCGGCCGGCATGGAAGCCGCGGCCATCGCCGCCTCGCGCGGCCATCGCGTGCGCCTGTGGGAGCGCAGCGACCGCCTCGGCGGGCGCTTGAACCTCGCGGCCGGGCTGCGCCTGCGCGAGGACTTCGGCCTGTGGCTCGACCATGCGCGCAAGCGCCTCACGCGGCTGGGTGTCGATGTCGAGCTGAACCGGAATGCGGGCGCCGGAGACATCCACGCCCAAGCCGTAATACTGGCCACCGGGGCCGAACCCGTTCGCTATTCGCTCGCGGATGGCACCGCTGCCATGACGCTCGACGAAGCGGCGCAAGCCGATCTTCGCGGCAAGCGCGTCGCGGTGTACGACGAGACCGGCGACTGGGGCGCGTACGGGCTGGTGGAGCATCTCGCGGAGCAGGGCGCTCGCGTTACGGTGATCACGCCGGCAGCCGGCGTGATGTGGCGCACGACGATCTACAGCACGCTCACCGGCTTCGCCCGCTGGCGCGAGAAGCGCATCCGCATCATGACGCTGCGCCGCCCGCAGAAACTGCAGGGCACTCGCCTGACGCTCGAAGACACATCCTGCGGCGAGACGTCCGAAATCGACCTGGATGCGCTCGTCGGCTGCGTGCCATCGCGCGCGCAGCACGCGCTCGAGGCGCCGCTCGCCGAGGCAGGGATCGCCGCCGTGCTGGTTGGCGATTGCCTCGCGCCACGCAACGCGCTCGAGGCGATCTTCGAAGGCCACCGCGCCGCGCGCTCGTTGTAGGTATGAACATCCTGGTCACTGGCGCGAGCGGTTTCGTCGGGCTCAACGTCCTCGAGCGGCTGCTCGCGAGCGGACATCGCGTCACCGCTGTCTCGAGCGACGACATCCCTTCCATGGCACGAACGGAGTTCGCGCGCCTGCCCGGCCGCCTCGAGGCGGTGCGCGCGGACGTGCGCGATGACGAAGCGCTCGAGCGATTGATCAAAAATGCAGAGGCCGTGCTCGCCGGCGCCGCCATCACGTCCGGCGCGGCCCGCGAGCGCGAGACACCGGCGGCAATCCTCGAGGTGAACCTCGTCGCGGTGCTCAAGCTGGTCGCGCTGGCCGCACGGCAAGGCGTAAAGCGCGTCGTGGCGCTGTCCTCCTCGGCTGCCATCGGCGAGCGCATCTTCGGCGAGCGTCCGGTGACGGAGGACGATGCGCCGGCCCCCGTCTCGTTCTATGCGATCGGCAAGGCCGGCCTCGAAGCCGCGGCGCGGCGCTGGCAGGAGCTCGCCGCGCAACCCGAGTTCATCGTCGCGCGCGTCGCCGCGGTATTCGGCCCCTGGGAGCGCGACACCGGCGTGCGCGATGCGCTATCGCCGCTGCATGCGCTGGCGAGCGCGGCGGTGCGCCAGTCGGGCGTAGCGCCGCTGCCCGAGGGTGGCCATCGCGACTGGGTCTACGCCCCCTACCTGGCAGCCGCGCTTGAGTGGATGCTGACAGCGCCGCGACTCGGGCACAGGCTCTACAACGTGGGCGCGGGCACCACCTGGCATCCTCGCGAGCTGGCTGCGACATTGGCAGTGCCGGAGAAGCACGGCGCCCCGCCCATCGCCTTCAACGACGACCTTGCGCGCCGGCGCACGCATCTCGACATGCGCCGGCTGGGCGCCGAATTCCAGCCGCCGCCCGCGCCAAAGTCGGCGGTAGCATCCTACGCGCAATGGATTTCCGGACACACCGAATGGTTTCAGTGAAATGAACGACAGGGTTCGTCCCGGCGCCTCGCGCTGCATGCTGATCGGCGACGGCATCCGTGCCGCCGCGGCGCGCACGCCGGACAAGATCGCGATGATCGAGGGTGATCGTCGGCTCACCTACCGAGCGCTCGTCGAGCGCATCGACCGCGTCTCGAACCTCGCGCACGCCGGGCTGCGGCTGCGCCACGGCGATTTCGCCTCCATCCTGTCGCCGAACCGGCTGGAGTACATCGAGCTGGTCTGCGGGCTGTCGTCCGCCGGACTGGCGGTGTCGACCATCGGCCCGGCCGCGCCGCCGGCCGAGATCAAGTTCATCTGCGAGGACTCGCGCGCGCGGGTGCTCTTCGTCGCGCCGGAGCTCGAGGCTGCTGCGCGCGCGGCGGCGCCGGCCTGCGTGGAGCGCTTCATCGTGCTCGGGCCCGAATACGAGGCGCTGCTCGCGAAGTCGAGCTCCGCGCCATGCCCGGTGCAGGTGAACGAGCTCGACATCTTCTCCGTGCCCTATACGTCCGGTGCTACCGGCCGGCCGAAGGGCGTGATGCTCGCGCACCGCGGCCGCGTGCTGTCCATGTTCGTAATGGCGGTCGAGCAGCAGTGCTACGGTCCCTCGGATCGCGCGGTGGCGACGACGCCGATGTTCCATGGCGCCGGGTTTCTCATGGCGCTGGTGCCGATCTTTTTCGGCGGCCAGGTGGAGATCCTGCCGCGCTTCGATATCGAGCGGTTGCTCGGCGCCATCTCGGCGCTGCAGGCGACGAGCGCGTACATGGTGCCGACGCATTTTGCGGCGATGCTGGAGATGGGCAGCAAGGTCGAGCGGTTCAACCTGCGCAGCCTGAAGGCGGTGATCTCCGGCACGGCACCGCTCGCGCAGGCGATGAAGGCAAAAATCATCCCGCTGATCGGCGAGGGCAAGCTCTTCGAGCGCTACGGCACGACCGAGACGTCGATCGCCACGGCGCTGAGGCCGGAAGACCAGCTGCGCAAGATCGCGTGCGTCGGGCAGGCGCTTCCGCTCACGCACCTGCGCGTACTCGACGACGGCGGCAACGAGCTGCCGCAAGGCGAGGTGGGCGAGCTCGCCGTCTCCTCGCCGTACCTCTTCTCGGGCTATCTGAACCTGCCGGAGCAGACTGCCAAGGTGACCCGCGGCGACTGGGTCGTCACCGGCGACCTCGCGCGGTTCGACGAGGAAGGCTACGTGTATCTCGTCGACCGCAAGAACGACATGATCATCTCGGGCGGCGAGAACGTGTATCCGCGCGAGGTGGAGGAGGTCCTGCTCGCGCAGCCGGCAGTCGCCGAGTGCGGCGTCGCCGGCGTGCCGCATCCCTATTGGGGCGAGCAGGTCACGGCCTTCGTGGTGCTGCGCCCGGGCATGAACGCGAGCGCCGAAGACCTGATGGCCGCCTGCCGCGAGAAGCTTTCGCGCTACAAGGTGCCGAAGGAAATCAAGTTCCTGGACAAGCTGCCGCGCAACACGATGGGCAAGGTCCTGCGTCGCGCGCTGCGCGAGATACGTTAATTAGAACGAGGAGGAGTCCGATGAAGCTTCACCATGCAGTTTTCGCGGCCGCGCTGGCCGCGGGTCTGACCGCGGGCCTGGCGACGCCTGCGTTTTCCCAGCAGAACACGCTGGTCATCGCCATGACCGCCACGCCGAAGGGCTTCGACCCGGACATCTGGGTGCCGGGACAGATCGAGTCGACGGTGAACGTCTACGAAGGCCTGACGCGCTTCGGCATGGGCGGCGGCGACGGCGGGCGCTCGCTCGATTTCCGCAAGCTCGAGCCGCACTTCGCCGAGAAGTGGACCGTCTCGCCCGACGGCAAGACGTACACGTTCAAGCTGCGCAAGGGCGTGAAGAGCCCGTTCGGCAACGAGCTCAGCGCCGCCGACGTGGTGTGGACCTACGAGAAGTCGGTGTGGCAGAAGCGCACGGGTCTCTTCATGAAGAACGTCGACCGCGTCGAGAAGGTCGAGGCCGTCTCGAAGGACGAAGTGCGCATCACGCTCTCCGAGCCGAACCGCATCTTCCTTTCGTCGCTCACGCTGCACATCCCGACGCTCTTCGATTCGACGGAAGCGAAGAAGCACGCCACTGCCGACGATCCCTATGCGACCAAGTGGCTCGCCGCCAACACCGCCGGCTACGGCCCGTATCACGTGCAGTCGGTGCAAGCGGGGCAGCAGGCCGTCTTCGTCGTCAACCCTAACTATGTCTTCGACAAGCCTTTCTACAGCCGGGTGATCTGGCGCGAGGTGCCGTCCGCCGCGACGCGCGTCGCGCTGGTGCGCACCGGCCAGGTGCAATACGCGGAGCAGATTCCGCTGCAGCAGATCAAGGAGCTGAAGGCCGACAAGACGGTGAAGGTGGAGAGCATCGCGGCGCCCGGCGCGGCCACGGTGCGCATGAACCCGAAGTTCCCGCCGTTCGACAAGCAGAAGGTGCGGCAGGCCGTCGCCTACGCCACCGACTACAAGGCGATCGGCGAGGCGGTGTTCCTCGGCCTCGGCACGCGCGCGCGCTCGATGCTGAACCCGCCGATCCCGGGCGCGATCGAGGCGTACCACTACGAGACCGACTACGCCAAGGCGAAGCAGCTCCTCGCCGAGGCGGGCCTGCCGAACGGCTTCGAGACCACGCTCGAATACAGCACCAACTGGTGGTGGGAAGAGCCGCTCGCGCTGCAGATGCAGGCCTCGCTCGCCAAGGCCGGCATCAAGGTGACGCCGAAGCGGATCTCGTCGACCGAGATGAACGCGCGGCGCGCGATCAATTCCTGGTCGATCCCGTTCCTCACGCACCTCACGTCGGGCTTCGTGCCGGATCCGTCGTACACGATGTTCCTCACTGCCCATTGCAAGGGCGGCTCGAACGTCAACGCGAACTGCGATCCCAAGCTCGACAAGCTGATCGACGAATCCGTCGGCGAGCGCGACGACGCCAAGTGGCTGAAGATCGTCGCCGACGCGCAGAAGGAGCAGGCGGACTACGCCACCTTCGTCGAGACCTTCCTGCCGGGCACGCACGAGGTGTTCGCGGCCTGCATGCAGGGCTACCTCTGGCGGCCCCATAACCGGCTCATGTGGAAGGAGCTTGTTTGCCGGAAATAGGGGTAGCGTGCTGATCGCGCGCTTCCTTGCGCTGCGCCTCGCCGTCGCGGTGCCGGTGGTGCTCGGCATCGTCTTTCTCACCTTCATGCTGATCCGCATCGGCCACCAGGACCCGGTGGCCATGCTGGCCGGGCCGCTGGCCGATGCGTCGACCTACGCGATGATCCGCAAGGAGCTCGATCTCGACCGACCGCTGCTGCAGCAGTTCGTCACCTACTGCGCGCATCTCCTGCACGGCGACCTCGGGCGCTCGTGGCAGGGCGGGGCGCCGGTACTGCAGGAAATCATTGCCCACTATCCGATCACGCTCGAGCTCGTCGTGCTTGCGGTCGGGCTCGCCTCCTTGATCGGCATCCCGGTCGGCATCCGCGCGGCGATGCGTCCGAACGGACGCTTCGATCAGGTCACGCGCTTCGGCGCGCTCACCGCGTTCTCAATCCCTACGTACTGGATGGGCCTGATGGCCATCCTGGTATTCTTCTACTTCCTGCGCTGGGCACCGCCGCCGATGGGGCGCGTGAGCCTGGAGGTCATCCCGCCGCCGGTGGTGACCGGCAGCGTGCTCATCGACAGCCTGATCTCCGCCAACTGGGCAGCGGCGCGCTCGGCCGCCGCCCAGCTCGTGCTGCCGGTCGGCTGCTTCATGCTGCTCGCCATGGCGCCGATCATCAAGCAGACCCGCGCCATCGCCATCGAGGTGTTCGGCAGTGACTACATGCGCTTCGCGCGCGCCTCCGGCTTCTCGCGGCGCACCCTGCGGCGCATGGCGCTGCGCAACTCGCTGCCGCCGGTGCTGACATTCCTCGGCACCGAGCTCACCTCGCTCCTCGCCGCGGCCTCGCTCATCGAATACATCTTCTCCTGGGGCGGGCTCGGCCAGTGGGGGCTGAACGCGATCCTGCAGGGTGACTTCGCGGTGGTGCAGGGCTACGTGCTCACGCTCGCGCTGTCGGCGGTCATCGTCTTTCTCGTCGTGGATCTCGCGGTGCTCCTGCTCGAGCCGCGCAGCCATCGTCGCGCATGAAATCAGGGACAGACCACGTTTTCGGTCAATCGGATAACAGACAAACGTGGTCTGTCCCTGATTTCGTTTTCGGGATTACGCGTCGCAGTCCGACCTTCGCCGTCGGCGCTTCGATCGTCCTGCTGCTCCTGCTGGCGGCGATATTCGCGGACGTGATTTCGCCGTTCAATCCGACGCTGGCCTTTCCGTACGAAGTGCTCAAGGCGCCGGGCGGCAAATTCCTGCTCGGCACCGACGGCAACGGCATGGATGTCCTGTCGCGCGTCATCCACGGCACGCGCTACGCCTTCGGCATCGCGGTGCCCGCCGGCCTGATCATGGTCCTGATCGGCGTGCCGCTCGGCGTGATCGCGGGTTACAAGGGCGGCATCATCGACGAGGTGCTGCTGCGGGTGCTCGACGTGCTGCGCGCCTTCCCGTCGATCATCCTCGCGCTCGCCGTGGTGGCTGCCACCGGCTCGAGCCTGGTGAACGTGGTGCTGGTCATCGGCTTCCTCGACAGCCCGATTTTCGCCCGCGTGGTGCGGGCCGAGGTGCTGACGCTGCGCGAATCGACCTTCGTGCGCGCCGCGATCGCGGTCGGCAATCCGCCGTGGCGCGTGATGCTGGTGCACATCCTGCCGAACGCGATCCTCGGCGCCACCGCGCAGCTGCCGATCCGCATGGCGTGGGCGGTGCGCATCAGCGCGACGCTCGCCTTCATCGGCGTCGGCGTGCAGGCACCGGCGCCCGAGTGGGGCGCGATGATCCGCCAGGGCGCCGAGTACGTGATCAGCGGCGAATGGTGGGTGGCGACGTTTCCCGGCCTCGGGCTGATCGGGCTCGTGCTCGGCTTCAACCTGCTGGGCGACGGCCTGACCGACCTTCTCGATCCGCGCCGCAAGCAAATTGGAAAATGAGCGGCAAATGAGGCTGCTCGAGGTCGAGGACCTGCGCGTCCACTTCGCCACCCGCGGCGTGGACAACCGGCTGCGCGTCGCCCGCGCGCTGAACGGCGTTTCGTTCCGCATGGAGGAGGGTGAAGTGCTCGGCCTGGTCGGCGAGACGGGCGCCGGCAAGTCGCTCACCGCGCTGGCGCTGCTCGGTCTGCTGCAGCCGCCCGCCGTGGTCGCCGGCGGCCGCATCCGCTTCGAAGGCCGCGAGCTCGCGCCGCTCGCGAGCGGCGCGCGCGACCACGTGCGCGGTACGCGCCTCACGCTGATTCCGCAATCGCCGCACACCTCGCTCGATCCGCTCACGCGCATCGGCGACCAGCTCGTGCGCATGCAGCGCGAGCACCGTTCGGTTTCCAAGGCGGACGCTTGGCGCCGCGCCGGCGAAATGCTGGCCGAGGTGCGCATCCCGGCGCCGGAAGAACGCCTGCGCGCCTGGCCACACGAGCTGTCCGGCGGCATGGCGCAGCGCGTGCTGATCGCCATGGCGCTCGTCAACCAGCCGCGCCTCGTCATTGCCGATGAGCCCACGACCGGGCTCGACGTGACGGTGCAGGCCGAGGTGCTCGACACGCTGCGCGAGCTCGTGCGCGCGCATCGCATGAGCGCCATCGTCATCACGCACGACTTAGGCATCGTCGCCCACTACTGCGATCGCCTGGCGGTGATGTTCGCCGGCGTGATCGTCGAGCAGGGTCCGACGCGCGCCGTATTCCGCGAGCAGCGCCATCCCTATACGCGGGCGCTGATCGCCTCCACGCCGAAGCGCATCGCCCAGCGCGGGTTCGGCGAGGTGGGCGGCTCGCCACCCGATCTGTACGCGCTGCCGGAAGGTTGCCTCTACCGCGACCGCTGCGTCCGCGCGGCGGACGTTTGCGTGCAGCCGCCGCCCAACATGGCGTTCGCCGGCAATCACCGGGCGCTTTGCCATTTCGCCGCGGAGCTGCCCGCCCCATGATTCTCGAGGTCAGCGGCCTGGTGAAGCAGTTCGGCAAGGTGCACGCGGTGAACGGCGTGGATTTCCACGTCGCTGCCGGCGAGGCGGTGGGGCTGGTCGGCGAAAGCGGCTCGGGCAAGTCGACCATCGGCACGCTGGTCACCCGGTTGATCGCGCCGACCGCCGGAACCATCCGCTTCGACGGGCACGACATCACGGCGCTGCCGGAGGCCGAGATGCGCGCGCTGCGCGCGAAGCTGCAGATCGTCTTCCAGGATCCCTGGGGGGCCTTGAATCCGCGCATGACGATCGGCCGCGCGCTGGAGGAGCCGCTCAAGCTGCACACCACTCTCGATTCCGGCGCCCGGTTCACCCAGGTGCGCGAACTGGCGCAGCGGGTTCATCTCCCGCCCGCCACGCTCGAGCGCTTCCCGAACGAGCTCTCCGGCGGCCAGCTGCAGCGCGTGAGCATCGCGCGGGCGCTCGCCACACAGCCGAAGCTCATCGTGCTGGACGAGCCGACCAGCTCGCTCGACCTTTCTGTGCGCGCCGGCATCCTCAAGCTGCTCGACGAGATCCGGCGCGAGTCGGGCGTCGCCATCCTTTTCATCAGCCACGACCTCGAGACGGTCGAGCTCGTCACCGACCGCGTGCTGGTGCTGTACCTCGGATCCGTGGTGGAGCAGGGCGCGACGCGCGACATCTTTTCCGCGCCGGCGCATCCCTACACGCAGACGCTCCTGTCGGCCAACCTGCCGCCCGATCCGGACGCGAGGCTCGCGCGCCATCCGGTCATCGGGGAGACGCCGAGCCCCATCGACCTGCCGCCCGGCTGCGCCTTCGCTTCGCGCTGCCCGGCGGCGATTCCATCCTGCCGCGCGGCAAGACCGCCGGCGACGCCGCTCGGCGAGGCGCATTCGGCTGCGTGCATCCGCATCGCCGAGGGCGCCAACATACTGAGCTCATAGAGGGAGATTTCCTGTGGCCACCGCATATCCATTCAACGCAAAGGCGACGAAGCTCGGCTACGGCGCCATCGACATCGTCGTCAACGTCTTCACGCCCGAGGCGTTCGCCGCCGGCCGCATTCCCACCGACGAGGACTTC
Organism: Burkholderiales bacterium; assembly: GCA_035554335.1. GTDB lineage: Bacteria > Pseudomonadota > Gammaproteobacteria > Burkholderiales > SG8-39 > SCGC-AG-212-J23. Next base: position 15,911 of record DATMIG010000450.1, on the reverse strand, counting down.
CGCGCCAAGGTGAAGCGCACCAACGAAAGCCGCGGCGTGAGCATCGAGAAATACCTCGAGAAGATGGACCGCGCCGGCATCGAGCGCTCGTTCCTCGTCGCGGCGCGCTGGGGCGACCTGCGCGTCAAAGGCTCGAACGAGATCCCCTACGAAATGGTGGCCGAGATCTGCCGCAAGTATCCGCACCGCTTCTCAGGGCTCGCCGGCCTCGATCCCACGCGCGGCATCAAAGCGCTGAAGGAGCTCGACGTGGCGGTGAAGGAGTACGGCTTCGTCGGCGCGCACTTCTACCCGCACTGGTTCGACGAGGCGCCCGACAGCGCGGTCTGGTATCCGTACTACGCGCGCTGCGCCGAGCTCAACATCCCGGTGATGATGCAGGTCGGCCACTGCCTCGTGTACCAGAAGGACCGCCGCCTGCCGACCATCGCCCGGCCGATGATGCTCGACCGCGTGGCGATCCATTTCCCGGAGCTCACGCTGATCGGCATCCACCTCGGCTACCCGTGGACCGACGAGATGATCTCGTGCTGCTGGAAGCATCCGAACGTGTACATGGCGGGCGATGCCTACGCGCCGAAGCACTGGCCGCAGCAGGCCGTGCACTATGCCAACACGTATGGACAGGAGAAGTTCCTCTTCGGCACCGACTGGTCGGTGATCGACCCGGAGCGCGCGATGTCGGAAGTCATGGACCTCAACTTCCGTCCCGAGCCGCTGCGCAAGATCGTGCGCGACAACGCGATGCGCATCTTCAACCTGAAGGGCTAATGCTCCAGCAAGAGCTAGCGCGGATCGTAGGCGCGGACCACGTGCTGGCCGACGAGGCCGCTCGCCGGTATGCATCGTCCGACATCTTCGTCTGGCCGGACGCGGTAGTGGCCGACCTGGTCGTGCGGCCGGCCTCGACTGCCGAAACCGCGCAGGCAGTTTCTGTTCTCGAAAACGCGAACATCGTGCCGCGCGGCGCCGGACTGTCCTACACCGCCGGGGTCGTGCCACGCGCGCCATCCGTCGTCGTTGAGACGAGTCGACTCGACGGCATCGACATCCACGCGGACGATCTGTACGCGGTCGTCGGCGCCGGCTGCACCTGGGAGAAGCTCGCCGCGGCGCTCAAGCCGCACGGATTGCAGGCGGTTCAGCGGAGCCCGATCTCCGGCAGCCATTCCACGGTCGGCGGACTCGCGTCGCAGAACCTGCCCGGCGGCATGGACGGCGTCATTGGACTCACCGTCGTGCTGGCCGACGGCACGGTCGCGCGCACCGGCTCCGCCGCGCGCAGCGATGCATCGGCCTTCCAGCGCCATAGCGGCCCGGACCTCACCGGCATGTTCCTCGGCGACTGTGGCGCGTTCGGCATCAAGACCGAAGTCGTGCTGCGCCTCGCGCCCGAGGGCGTGGCCGCCTTTGCATCGTTCGGCTTTTCCAGCGGCGAGGATCTGGTCGCCGCGATCGCGACGATCATGCGGCACGCTCCGGGCGTGCGCGCCTTCGGCATGGACCAGGCGAAGGGCGAGTCCGCGAGCAAGGTGGAGGCGGGCGAGGCGGCGAAGATCCTCGGCGCGGTGGTGAAGGGCGCCGGCTCGCTCGGCAAGGCGGTGAAGGACGTGGCGCAGCTCGCGCGCGGACGTAACGCGCTCGGCGGGCATGCATGGTCGCTGCATCTCACCTCGGAAGCACCCACCGAGGCTGCCGCGGCAGCGCAGATCGATGCCGCCCGGCGGCTGCTGAAGACTGCGGTCGAGATGGACAATGTCGTCCCCAAGACGCTGCGCGCGAAGCCCTACTCGATTCGCGGCCTGGTCGGCCCGGACGGCGAACGCTGGGTGCCGGTGCATGGCGTGCTGCCGCTATCGCGGGCGCGGGAGTGCATGGCCGGCTTGGTCGCTCACATCCTTTCCCGGGCTGCCGAGCTCGAGCAGGCGGGGGTGAAGGCGCAATGGCTGTGCTCTTCGGCGGGGCCCTACGTGACGATCGAGCCGATGTTCTACTGGCGCGATGCGCTCGACCCTATCCAGCTCGCGCACCTCTCGGAGCGCAATCGCTCGCGTTTTTCCAACTTCCCGGAAAACGTCCCGGCGCGCGAGGTCGTGCGGCGGCTGCGCAGTGAGCTGCGCGAGGTGTTCGCGCGCTACGGCGCCGTGCATGCGCAGGTCGGACGCTTCTATCGGCTGACGGAGCGGATGGACGCCGGCTCGCGCGAGCTCCTCGAGCGCGTGAAGCGCGCGCTCGATCCGGAGGGGCGCATGAATCCGGGGGCGCTCGGCCTGTGAAGAGCTTCGACCCGGCGGTGCTCGACCCGGTCAGCATGTCGAAGCTGATGAGCGCAGCCGTGGTGCCGCGGCCGATCGCGCTCGTCACCACGCTCGGCCTGGAAGGTCCGAACGCGGCGCCGTTCAGCTTCTTCAACCTGTGCTGCGCCGATCCGCCGATGCTGATGTTCTCGATGGCGCCGCGCGAGGGCACGACGATGAAGGACACGGTGCGCAACATCGAGCGCGTGCCGGAATTCGTGGTGCACATCGTCGACGAGCCGAACCGCCACAAGATGAATCTGTGCTCGACCGACTGGCCGCACGGCGTGGACGAGATCCAGCGAGCCGGTTTTTCGACCATCCAATCCGTAAAGGTGCGGCCGCCGCGCATCGCGGATTGTCCCGTGCAGCTCGAATGCCGGCTGGAAAAGATGGTGAAGCTCGGCCGCAAGCCTTACACGATGATCATCGGCGAGGTGATCCTCGCCCACTTCCGTGACGGCCTGGTCGACGAGAGCCGCTACCACGTCGACTCGGCGCGGCTGCACGCCATGGGCCGCATGGAAGGCGCCGACATGTACACGCGGCTCACCGACCGATTCAGCATGCCGCGTCCCGATCCCGTGAATCCGAAAGGAAAGTGATGTCCAGAAGGGGTTTCATCGGCACCGGTCTCGCGCTCGGCGCAGCGGCGCTGCTGCCGAGCCGGGTAGTGGCCCAGGCGTATCCCTCGAAGCCCGTGCGGCTGCTCGTCGGCTATCCGCCGGGCGGCTTTCCCGACACCATGGCCCGCATCATCGCGCCGAAGCTTTCGGAGGCGCTCGGCCAGCAGTTCATCATCGAGAACCGGCCCGGCGCCGGCGGCTCGCTCGCCTGCGAGATCGCGGCCAAGGCGGCACCGGATGGCTACACGCTGGTGGTGGTCGACATCGGCCAGAGCGCGATCAACCTCGCGCTCTATCCGCACCTGCAATACGACACGCTGCGCGACTTCGCGCCGGTGAGCCTGCTCGGCACGTCGCCCTTCTTCCTCTCCGCGCACAGCTCCACCGGCGTGACCACGTGGAAGGAACTCGTCGCCCTCGCCAAGGCGAAGCCCGGCTACCTCACCTACGGCTCCTCCGGCAATGGCTCACCGCCGCACCTCGCCATGGAGATCCTGAAGTCGCGCACCGGCCTCGACCTCGTGCACGTGCCGTTCAAGGGCAGCGGCCAGTCGATTCCCGCGCTGATGGCCGGCCAGGTGCATCTGCTCTTCACCGTGCTGCCGACGATGGCCGCCGCGGTCAAGTCCGGCCAGGTGCGCCTTCTCGCGCTCGCGAGCGACACGCGCACGCCGCAGGCGCCTGAGGTGCCGACCTTCAACGAGCTCGGCGTGACCGGCGTGCGCATCCTGCCCTCGATTGGCATCCTCGCCCCCATCGCCACGCCGAAGCCGATCGTCGCGTCGCTCGGGCGCGAGCTCGCCAAGGCGGTCCGCGACCCGGATACGCTGAAGCGCTTCGAGGCGATGGGCATCGACCCGGTCGGCAACACGCCGGAGCAGTACGCCGTGGGCCTGAAGGACGACATCGCCTACTACGCGAATGCGGTGAAGGTCTCCGGGGCGAAAATCGACTGATGGCATTCCCGTCTCATCTCGCCGGCCAGGCCGGCGATCCGCCCGTCTTCACCATTCCGGAAGCCCTGCGCCGCGCGGCGAAGGAATGGCCCGAGCAGGAAGCCATGGTGGTGCCCGGCGAACGCATTCGCTACGCCGAGCTCCTCGCGCGCGCGGAGCGCGCGGCGGCCAATCTCCATCGTTTCGGCCTGCGCCACGGCGACCACCTTGCGATCTGCATGGGAAATTCCATCGACTGGGTCGTTGCCGCATACGGGGCGAACCTCGTCGGCGCGGTGGTGGTGCCGGTCAATACGCGCTTCAAGGCGGACGAGCTCAAGTACTGCCTCGCGCAGTCAGACTCGAAGTTCCTGGTGATGGTCGATCGCTTCCTCAATATCGACTTCAAGACCATGCTGGCCTCGGTGCGGCATGAGCTGCCCAGGCTGCAAGCCGTGGTCTCGCCGGCCGAGCTCTCACAGCCCGGCGCTTTCGACCGCGAGGGGCCGGCGCCGGAGGACGTGGCGCTGATCCAGTACACCTCCGGCACCACGGCGTATCCGAAGGGAGTGATGCTGACCCATCGCAGCATGATCCTCGATGCGTGGCACTTCGGACGACGGCAGGGGATGAGGCAGGGCGACCGCTACTTCAGCGGACGGCCGCTTTTCCACGTCGCTGGAACGACGCTGTCCATGATCACGTCCTGTGTCCACGGCGCTTGCTACATCACCGCGCCGTCCTTCGAGCCCGGCACGGTGCTGCGCATGATGGAAGACGAGCGCTGCACGATGACCTCGGCCAACGACACGATGTACGTGATGCTGATGAACCATCCCGACTTCCGCCGCGAGAAGCTGCGGCTGCGCGGCGGCATGTGCGCCGTCAGCCCCGAGGTGGCGCGGCAGGTGGTCGAGCGCCTCGGCATGCGCGACATGTGCGTGGGCTACGGCCTGTCGGAGTCGTCGCCGAACGCGGCGCTCTCGCCGTACAACGACGACCTGGAGAAGCGCGTGGCGGGCTATGCGTTTCCGCTTCCGGGGCTGGAAGTGCGCGTCTTCAAGCAGGACACCAACGACGAGCTGCCCGCCGGCACGCCCGGCGAGATCTGCATCCGCGGCTGGTCGCTGATGAAGGGCTACTACAACATGCCGGAGGCGACGGCGAAGACCATCGACGCCGCCGGCTGGCTGCACACCGGCGACCTCGGCGTGGCGGACGCTGACGGCCGCATCGCCTTCATCGATCGCCTGAAGGACATGCTGCGCGTCGGCGGCGAGAACGTAGCGCCGGCGGATGTGGAGACCGTGCTGCAGGCTCATCCGGCGGTGCATCTCGCCAAGGTGGTCGGCGTGCCGGAGCCGCGCCTGGTGGAGGTGGTAGCGGCGTATGTGCAGAAAAAGGAAGGAATGAGCGCAACGCCAGAGGAGCTGATGGCGTGGTGCAAGGAGCGCATCGCCGGCTTCAAGGTGCCGCGCTACGTGCGCTTCGTCGACAACTTCGACGCCATCGGTATGACCGCGAGCTCGAAGATCCAGCGCAACAAGCTGCGCGAATACGCGCTCGTCGACCTGGGACTATCATCGAACGTGAAACGAGGAGTGAAATGAAAGTACTGATTGGGGTCCTGGTCCTTTGGACCACGGTGGCGGCTGCGCAGAACTATCCGACGCACCCCGTGCGCGTCATCGTCCCCTACGGGCCGGGCGGCGTCGACCTGCAGGTGCGCGCGATGGCGCCGACGCTGTCGCGCATCCTCGGCCAGCAGGTGGTGATCGAGAACAAGGAGGGCGGCGGCGCGGTGATCGGCACGAATGCGGTGAAGAACTCGACGCCCGACGGCTACACCATCCTCTTCACCGGCACCTCCGCGCTCGCCGTCGTGCCCCACATGCGCAAGAACGTCGGCTATACGGCGGACGACTTCGTGGCGATCGGCAACGCGACCGGCACGCCGCTCCTCATCGCGGTGCGCGCCGATGCGCCGTACAAGACGCTGAAGGAGCTCGTTGCTTACGCGAAGGCGAACCCGGGCAAGATCAACATGGGCAGCGCCGGCCCCGGGACGACGACCCACATGGCCGGCGAAGCCTTCCAGCTCGCCGCGGGCATCGACTTCACGCACGTGCCGTTCAAGGGCGTCGGCGCGGCGACACAGGCCATCCTCGGCGGCAACAGCGACATTGTGTTCGGCGTGCCGACCACCATCCTGCCGCACGCCCACTCCGGGAAGCTGCGCGTGCTCGCCAGCATGGGGCCGAAGCGCTCCGAATTCGCGCCCGATGCGCCGACGCTGGTCGAGTCGGGCTACGACGTGACCGAGGTGACGCGCTTCGGCTTCTTCGCGCCGAAGGCGACGCCGCCGGCGGTGCAGCAGAAGCTGGTCGACGCCGTGGCGCAGGCGGCGCGCGATCCGGAGTTCATCGAGGCGATGAAGAAGTCGAACACCAGTGTGCTGTACCTCACCCCGGCCGAGCTGCGCGCGACGGTGGAGGGGGAATCGAGCCACTGGGCGAAGATCCTGCAGAACCCGCGCTTCAAGAGCCTGATCCAATAGGGGGGTCCGTGGCCAGCACATCGATCTGCACGTCGGACCTCACCTCGATCACCGTGCGCGGGCGCGACCTCGTCAACGAGCTGGTCGGCGAGCTCACCTTCACGGAGATGCTTTACTTTCTCTCGACCGGGCGCCAGCCCGATGCCGGGCAGGCGAAGGTGCTCGACGCGTGCCTGGTGACCATCATGGAGCACGGCATCAACCCTTCGACCATCGTCTCGCGCCTCATCTCCGACACGGTGCCGGACGAGCCGCAGGTCGCGATCGCGGCGGGGCTGCTCGCCGTCGGCGGCGTGTTCGCTGGTACGTCGGAGCAATGCGCGGCCATCCTGCAGGAGCTGGCCAAAGGAGGCGACGTTCGTAAGACGGCGGAGCAGCTCATTGCCTCCGGTCAGCCGATTCCCGGCTTCGGCCACCTGCACCACAAGCCCGATGATCCGCGCACGCCGCGGCTCTTCGCGGTCGCCGAGAAGGCCGGTGTGAAGCAGACGCACATGCGGCTGCTGCGCGAGCTGAGCAAGGCGATCGATGCGGTAAAGGGACGCCACCTCACGATCAACGCCACCGGCGCCATCGGCGCGCTGATGCTCGACATCGACGTGCCGCTCGCCGCGATCCGCTGCTTCTCGGTGGTGGCGAGATCGGCCGGCCTCACGGCCCACCTCCTGGAGGAAAAAGCCAATCCCGCGGCGCGCGTGATGTGGAAGGAATCGCGCAACGCCGTTCCCTACGTGGCGCCCTGATGGACTTCACGATCCCCGAAGAGCTGGAGATGGTCCAGCGCACGGTCAAGCGCTTCGTCGACCAGGAGCTGCGTCCGCTCGAGAAGCAGGTCGAGGAGACCGACCATATCGACAAGGAAGTGGACCGGCGCCTGCGCAAAAAAGCAGTGGAGCTCGGCCTCTATGGGCACAACCTGCCGGAAGCGATCGGCGGCGGCGGGCTCACCAACCTCGGGCAGGCGCTGGTCGGCGAGGAGCTCGGCCGCACCACCATGGCGCTCGCCTCGACCGCCGGCTTTCTGCCGGGCGGCGTGGCGCACGCAAAGGCCAACCAACGCTCGTGGTTCTCGGATCCGATCCTGCGCGCGGACAAGGTGGTGGCGTACGCGCTCACCGAGCCCGACGCCGGCTCGGACGTGCAGCGCGTCGCCACGAAGGCGCGCCGCGAGAATGGCCGTTGGGTGCTGAACGGCACCAAGCAGTTCATCTCCAATGCCGAGCACGCCGACTTCGTCATGGTCGTGGCGGTGACCGATCCCGCCGCGCCGCTGCGCGGCCGCTTCACCATGTTCATCGTCGAGCGCGAGAACCCGGGCTTCCGCTACGCCCGCTCGATGCGCGCCATGGGCTGGCGCGGCCACTCGCTCGGCGCCTTCGCGCTCGACGACTGTAAGGTGGAAGACGACCACGTGCTCGGCGAGGTGAACGGCGGCTTCGCCGTGGCGATGGGCCATATCAACGCCACGCGCATCCATCTCTCCGGCCGCTACCTCGGCATGGCAAACGAGCTGATCGAGATGGCGGTGGATTATTCGAGGCAGCGCGTCGCCTTCGGCGCCAAGCTCGCCGAGCACCAGGCGCTGCAGTTCATGCTCGCCGACTGCGACGTGGAGCGCGAAGCGGCGCGGTTCCTCATGTACGCCGCCGCGCTCGCCGCGGACAAGGGCGACCCGAGCGCGCGCATCGCCGCCTCGCGCAGCAAGCTCTACGGCAGCGAGATGGTGGGGCGCGTCGCCGACCGGGTGCTGCAGATCTTCGGCGGCGCCGGCTACGTCGCCGACCTGCCGATCGAGCGCATGTACCGCGACGCGCGCGCGTTCCGCATCGGCGAGGGCACCTCCGAGATGCAGCGCATCCAGATCGCGCGGCACCTCCTCGGCCGATGAGAGTCGAGTTCTCGCTGAGAGGGAAGGTCGGCGTCCTCACCATGGGCGACACCGAGCACTTCAACGCGCTGTCGCCGCCGCAGGTCGGCGCTTTCCTGTCGGCGCTCAAAGAGAGCGGGGCAGCGAGGGCGCTGGTCATCGTCTCCACCGCGAAGCACTTCTGTGCCGGCGCCGACATCAAGGAGTTCCTGAAGGGCGAGCTGCTCGACCCCAACCGGCCGGCGCCCGAGACTTCGCCGGTGAACCTCTTTCGCGCGCTGATCGACGACCCGCGCCCGGTCATCGCCGCCGTCGACGGTCTCGCCATGGGCGGCGGCGTCGAGCTCACGCTCTCGAGCGACATCGTGCTGGTCACGGACAAGGCGCGATTCGCCTTGCCGGAGCTCGGCCTTGGGCTCGTCCCGCGCACGGCGCTCGCGCGGCTGCCGGAGATCGTGGGGCGGCGCAAGGCACTCGAGCTGATCCTCACGCGGCGGCGCCTCACGGCGGATGAAGCGGTCGCGCTCGGGCTCGCGAACCAGAAGGTGGAGAACGCGCTGGAATCGGCGGTGAAGCTCGCCGAAGAGATCATCACGGCGCCGCCGGGCGCGATCGCCGCGGTGAAACGCACCCTGGGGCGCGTGCCGCCGGGCGACTGGGAAGGAATCCACCGCCTGCTCGCCCAGCTCGATCCCGCGGAGTGGCGCGAGGGCCTGACGGCCTTCGCCGAGAAGCGCACGCCGGACTTCGAGCGCTTTTGGAAGTAGCCGAGCGCAAGCCGCTCGACGCCACCGCGTACGGCGTCACGTTGACGCTGTGCGCGGTGTGGGGCGTGCAGCAGGTGGTGATCAAGCTGACCGCGCCCGAGGTGTCGCTCCTCATGCAGGGCGCCATCCGCTCGATCATCGCCACCGTGCTGGTCCTCGTCTGGGCGCGGCTGCGCGGCATCCCGCTCCTCGAGCGCGACGGCACGGCGCGCACGGGCCTCCTGGCCGGATCGCTCTTCGCCGTCGAGTTCGTCTTCATCTACTACGGGCTCGGCCACACCACCGCATCGCGCATGTCGGTGTTCGTATACCTCGCGCCGATCTTCGCTGCGCTCTTCCTCCATGCCACCGTGCCGGGCGAGCGCCTCGCGCCGGCGCAATGGCTCGGCGTGCTGCTCGCCTTCGCGGGCGTGGCCGTGGCCTTCTCCGAGGGCTTCACGGCCGCGCGCGGCTCGACGCTGCTCGGCGATGCCTGTGGCGTGGTGGCCGCGCTCCTCTGGGCCGCGACCACGACGGTGATCCGCGCGACGAACCTCGCGCGCGTGGCGGCGACCAAGACCTTCCTCTACCAGATCGGCTGCGCGGCGATCGTGCTGCCGCTGGCATCGCTCGCGCTCGGCGAGCCGGGCGTCGTGTCGCTGTCCGGCTTCGCGGTGGCGAGCCTCGCGTACCAGGGGATCCTCGCCGGCTTCGCCACGCTGCTCGCCTGGTTCTGGCTCCTGCGCCACTACCTCGCGGCGCGCCTCGGCGTGCTGTCGTTCGTCACGCCGCTGCTCGGCGTGCTGAGCGGCGTGGTGTTCCTAGGAGATCCGCTGACCGGCCATTTCCTGCTCGCCGCGCTCGCGGTCGGGGCGGGCATCGTGCTGGTCAATTTCCGACGCTAGCAGCTGCGCGATGTCGCGCCGTCCCTGCTCGGTGAGCGCGATCAGCTTCTCCGTGTCGCGCCGGAACGGCGCCTGGGCCGTGATCTGGCTCTCGTCGTACTCCCGGAAGCGCTCGACCACGCGCTGCGCGGCCTCCGCGTCGTAGCCGAGCGCGACCAGCAGGCGTTCCGCCGCCGTGATCGACGAGCCGAACATCTCGCGCACCGCCGGCACGCCCATCTCGGCATATTCGTATGCGTCGGTGCGGCCGTGCGCGCGCGCGATCACCGGCAGGTCCGGGAAGCGCTGGCGCACGCGCTTCACCATGCGCATCGCCGCCTCCGGGTCGTCGATGGCGACGAGGAGCAGCTTCGCCTTGCGCGCGCCGGCCGATTCGAGGAGATCCATGCGCGTCGCGTCGCCGTAGTACGCCTTGAAGCCGAAGCGGCGCACGGTCTCGATCTGCTCCGGGTCGTGGTCGATGACCGTGGCGCGGATGCGCAGCCCGCGCAGCACGCGCACCACCACCTGGCCGAAGCGGCCGAAGCCGGCGACGATGACCGGATTGCTTTCTTCGATGGTATCGGCCGCGCGGTCGGCGCGGCGTACCCGCGCGGTGTAGCGCGAATACAGCATCATCAGGAACGGCGTGGTCAGCATCGAGGTGGCGACGACGGCGTTCAGCACCGCGATCGTCTCCGCCGGCAGCACGTTGGCGGCGGCGGTGAAGAGGACGAAGGCGAACTCGCCGACCTGCGACAGCGCCACGGCGAAGAGCCCGGCGTCGCGGCCGTGGCAATAGCCGAAGAGGCGCGCGCTGTAGAAGAGGATCACCATCTTCACTGCCACCACCACGAGCGTGATGGCGAGGATGACGTGCGGGATGCGCACGAAGAGGCCGAGGTCCACCGACATGCCGACCGCCATGAAGAACAGGCCGAGCAAGAGGCCCTTGAACGGATCGATGTCGAGCTCGAGCTCGTAGCGGTACTCGCTCTCCGCCAGCATCACGCCGGCGAGGAAGGCGCCGAGCGCCATGGAAAGCCCCACCACGTCGGCGAGCGCCGCGGCGCCGAGCACGAGGAAGAGCGCGAAGCCGACGAACACCTCGCGCAGCCGCGTGCCCGCGATGTAGCGCAGCGCCGGCCTGACCAGCACGCGCCCGGCCGCGACGAGCGCGACGATGAAGCCGGCGGCCTTCGCCGCGTCGATCCAGCGGAAGGCCTCCGCCTCGCCGCCGAGGAAGGCGAGCACGAGGAGGAGGGGGATCACCGCCAGGTCCTGGAAGAGCAGCACCGCGAACGACGCCTGGCCGCCGGGCGTCGGCAGCAGGTTCTTCTCGGTCATGAGCGCGAGGCCGATCGCGGTCGATGACATGGCGAAGCCCATGCCGGCGATCAGCGCGACGACCAGCGGCTGGCCGAACGCGATCGCGATCGCGGCGACGGCGGCGGTGGTGATGACGAGCTGCACGCTGCCGAGGCCGAAGATCGCGCGGCGCAGCTGCCACACGCGCGACGCGTTCAGCTCGAGGCCCACGAGGAAGAGCAGCAGCACCACGCCGAGCTCGGAGATGTGCAGCACCGTGCTCGCGTCGGTGATGAAGCCGAAGCCCCAGGGCCCGATGGCGATGCCGGCAACCAGATAACCGAGCACCGACCCGGCGCCGAGCCGCGTGAAGATCGGCACCGCGATGATGCCCGCGCCGAGGTAGAGGAGGGCCTGCTGGAGAAAGCCGACGGTGTCCATGGATAGAATGTTCGCATGGAACAAAAACCGGCCGCGGCTTCACAACCTGTGGATGCGGGGCAATTCAAGATCGGCATGCGCACGCTCGCGGGCGCAGTCAACGTCATTACCAGCTTCCACTCCGGCCATCGCTACGGCATGACCGCGACGGCGGTCTGCTCCGCGACCGCGGAGCCGCCGACGGTGCTGGTGTGCATCAACAAGCTCGCCACCACGCACGGCGCGGTGTCGAAGAGCAAGGTGTTCTGCGTGAACGTGCTGCGTGCCGAGAACTGGGAGCTCTCCACCACCTTCTCCGGCGGCCAGACGGGCGACGCGCGGTTCAAGAACGGCAACTGGACGCGCCTCGCCACCGGCTCGCCGGTGCTGATCGACGCGCTCGTCTCGTTCGACTGCCGCGTGGTGAAGACGCTCACGCACGGCACGCATACGATCTTCCTTGGCCAGGTGGAGCAGATCCTGGTCGGCCAGAAGGGCAAGCCGCTGCTCTATTCCGACGGCCAGTACGCCAAGCTCGCCTCGCTCACGCTGGGCGAGCCGCTTCCCGAAGGGCTCGATTACTGGGGCTTCTAGCGCTGGACAGGCGCATCCGGGTCGTGGTGGCGGCGAATTTCCTCGCCGTCGCGGCGCGCATGAGCCTCGTCACCTTCCTCGGCATCTACTTCGTGCAGAAGGCCGGAATCGGCATAGCCGTCGTCGGCCTCGCCTTCCTCGCCGAGAACCTGGCGCGCGGCCTGCTCGCGCCGATGTTCGGCGCGCTCTCCGACCGGGTCGGCCGGCGCACGCTTCTCCTCGCCTCGGCACTCCTCACGGCGGCCGTGCTGCCGTGCTTTCTGCTGGTGCGCGATCCGCTCACGCTGGTCCTCTGGAGCCTCGCGCTCGGCGTCACCGGAGCGATCAACATGCCGGTGTCCGCTGCGCTGCTCCTCGACCTCGCGCCGGCCGAGCGCCGGCAATCGGTGCTCGCGCTCAACTACACGGTGATGAGCGTCGCCTATACGCTCGGCGTGATGCCGGCCGGTTACGTGGCAGAGCAGGGCTACGGGCTCCTCGCCGCCATCAGCTCGGCTGGCTTCATTCTCGTCGCCGTGCTCTATGGCGTCGCGCTGCGCGGGTCGCTGCCGCTCGAGACGCGGCCGGCGGGTTCCGGCATGGTGCGCGACACGCTGGCTGCCTTCCTGGATCGTCGCTTCGCGCTTTTCGCGGCGATCGCGTTCGTCTTTCCGCTCAGCATGGGGATGGTGGTGACCGTGTCGCCGCTCTTCGGCGCCGACCGCGGCCTCGGCGAGGGCTATATCGGACTGGTGCTTGGCGGCAACAGCATCCTGGTCGCCGCGCTCGCGCTGCCGGTCGCCGCGCGCATCGAGCCGATGGGGCCGTTCCGCATGCTCGGCGCCGCGGCCGCCATCGTCGCGATGGCGCACGCCTGCTACGGGTTCATCCCTGGCGCGGCGGCCGCGCTCCTCGTCGGCACGGTGGTGTTCAGCTTTGGCGAGGTGGTGTTCAGCTCCGCCGTGCCCACCGCCGTCGCGCGCCTCGCGCCCGAAGGCCGCCGCGGCGCCTACCAGGGAAGCTGGACGCTGATCGCCTCGCTCAGCATGGGCAGCGCGCTCGTTTTGTCGGGCCTGATCAGCAAGGTGGGCGGCTGGCAGGGCGCCTGGCTCACGCTCGCGGTATTGGTGGCGCTCGCCGCGACGGCCCTATTCGGGCTGCGACAGCACTTCCTGAATTCCGTACGACGTACGTAATTCCCTGGTCAGATATTCAACCGCGGGCGCCGATGGTGCAGGTGCTCGAATTCAGCCAGCAGCTCGCGCCACCGGTCCTCCGGATGGAACGTGATTTCCCAGCTGAAGTGCGTGGCTTCGGCGGCGTGCGCGGAGATCTCGCGCTCGAGCTCGGTGCGCAGCGTTTCCTTGCGGCGGGTGCTGCCGACGAAGAGGAGCTCGTCCCCGTCCCACAGCTCGAATACGCCGGGCGTGTCCGGCGCCAGCGTGACCAGCGCCGCAATGACGAGCCACTTCGGCCCTCGGATCGCCATTCGGAACATGCTGCACCGCGCTGCTTAATCGGACCTTAACGCGATCTTCAGAACGTGTAAGCCGCGCTCACGCCCGCGCCCCAATCCGGGCTGCCATCGGCGAAGCCCTTCAGGAGGTACGCTTGCGCGCGCCACGCGCGGTCGATGCGGTGCGTCCAGAATCCCGTGAGCTCGCGCTGCTCGAGCGGCAGCGGACTGCCCGCCTGGCGCAGGTCCAGCGACGCGCCGACGCTGTCCGCGGAATTCACGCGAAGGCTGGCGCCGAGACCGAGGTTCGCGACGTTGTCGAGCTGGCCGAACGGAGAGTCGCCGAAGATCGTATAGCCGAGGACGCCGAAGATCGTGTAGCGCGCGAGCTGCTGGAACGCGTCGACCGCGAACGAGACGTCGTTGCCGCCCGTGCCGAGGCCTTCGTGCTCGTCGCCGGTGGCGAGCTTCACCTTGCCGGTGAGGCCGATGCCCGACTGCCGGCCATAAACGTTGTAGGTCGCCGAAAGCGTCGAATCGCCGAGGCCGGACGCGCGCGTCGCCTGGCCGGCCGGGCGACGGCCGCGGCCGTTGCCGTTGACCGGACCGAGCCCCGGGATCACGTTCGAATCGCCGTCGATTTCGAGGTAGGGAACATAGGCCTTGAACGTCCACGCCTCGCGGTCATAGCGCGCCGTCAGGGGAAGCGCGAGGATGCGCGTGGTGGTCGATGTGCCGTAGGTGCCGGTCGTGTAGTGCAGGCCCGTGCCGAGCGCGAGCTCGCCGTCGGCGCCGAGCGCCGTCCGCGCCAGACTCAGCGCGAGAACCGCAAACAGTCTGCGCATCAGCGTCCCGGACGCTCGGGCCGCTCAGGCTTTTCCGGCCGCTCCGGTCTCTCCGGGCGTTCCGGCTTCTGCGGCCGCTCGACTTTTTCCGGCTTTTCCGCGCGCGCATGCTGGTCGGCTTTGGGCGAGCGCATCACGTCGCCCAGCCGCAAGCCCATCGACTGCGCGATCTGGCCCCAGCCCTTGCCGTCGGCACGCAGCGCGAGGATGCCGGGCTTGTCGGTCGTGCCGATGAGCGCGGTCTGCAGCTGCTGCGAGGTCGGCGTGGTGGTGCCGAGCTGCTTCTCGGCGAGCGAGAGCGCGATGTTCACCTCGCCGTTGCCCATCTTCTTCGTCGGCGTGTCGAAGCTCACGCCGTTCAGGGTGAAATCCGAGCCGTTGCGCAGTCCGTTCACCAGGGTGGTGGCGTTCGACTGCGAGCCGGCGAGGGGCGTGTACTTCTGGACCAGCTCGTCGCGGCTTTGCGCGGATGCCATCTCGGTACCAGCGACCCAGCCGACGGCGAGGAGCGCACTGGCGACGAGCGTCACTACAAGGCGTTTCTTGGACAAGGGGATTCCTCCGCTTCTGGTTGAGCGCAGGATAGGTGGGTCTTGCAAAAAAGCGTAAGGCCGTAGGTCACAGGCGGCGTGATCCTGCCGGACCAGCGCGCGTGTCACCGAAGCTGCGAAGCGTCGGTGAGCGACTGCAGGAAGACGACGAGGTCGGCGCTCTCGCGAGGCGTGAGATTCAGGGGGTAGTGCTGCACGGCTTCGCGTAGCGTCGCGATGCTGCCGTTGTGCATGTAGGGCGCGGTGAGCGCGACGTTGCGCAGGCCGGGCACGCGGAACTCGCCGAGGTTGCGCCGCTGAAGCTCGACCTGCTTCGTGCCGACCGCGTTGCCGCGCGTGGCGTCGTCGTTGAAGCGGCCGAGGAGGTTGTAGGGATCGCTCTTCAGCTTCTTGATGCCTTCCAGCCGTCCGGCGTCGACGCCGCCCTGGATGCCGGCGGCAGCGAACTCGCCGTTCGAGAAGTGCGGACCGAAGTGGCAGGTGCTGCAGTTGCCCTTGCCGACGAAGATGGCGAGGCCGCGCCGCGCGGCGAGCGGATAGCGGCGCATGCCGTCGGCGTCGCTCTTCTCGAGCGCATCGCGGAAGTCGTCGAACGGCGTGCGGCCGCTGACGAGGGTCTCCTGGTACGCCGCGAGCGCCTTGCCCGCGTCGATCATCGCTTCCTCGTCGTCCACCGGCACCGCGCGTCCGAAGGCCTTTGCATAGTCGGCGGCGAAATGCTGGCGCAGCGTGCTCGCCACCCGCGCCGGCGTCGAGCGCATCTCGCGCGGGTCGAGCATCGGCCGCACGCTCTGCGCCCAGAGGCTGTCGTGCGCGCCGTCCCAGCCGTACCAGCGATACAGGCCG
>DATMIG010000449.1:0-13266 GCA_035554335.1 Burkholderiales bacterium | reverse complement strand
TGTCCGGTGAGCAGGTGATAGAGCACGCCGCCCAGCGAGAACATGTCGGAGCGGAAATCGATCTGCTGGTCCTGCAGCTGCTCGGGCGACATGTAGGCCGGCGAGCCGACCCCGGACACCTGCGTGATATCGCTGCGCGCGAGCTGCGCCGCGCCGAAGTCGGACACCTTGATCTCGCCCTGCTCGGTGGTCAGGATGTTCGCCGGCTTGATGTCGCGATGGACGACGCCGAGCGTATTGGCGAACTCGAGCGCCTTGCAGCACTTGTAGGCGATCTCGATCGCCTGCACCGGCTCGAGCAGCTCATCCTTGGCGCACCACTTGCTGAGCGCGGGCCCGTTCACCACTTCCATTACCAGGTAGCGCACCGGATCGTCGCCGCTCGCGTCGTCGACGCCGGCGTCGAGGATGCTGACGATGTGCGGATGGCGCAGCTTCCCGGCGAGCGCGGCTTCGTTCTGGAAGAAGCGCAGCTGCCGGCGCGCTTCCTCGGGATCAGCGGAGAGGCGCTCGAGGACCTTGATCGCGACGTCGCGCTGGCCGAACGGATCCGCGGCGAGGTAGACGGAACCCGTGGCGCCCTTGCCGAGGAAGGACTTGATCTCGTACTTGCCGACGCGAGAAAGCATTAAGCACTGGGTGATTGGCGGGCGAAACCATCGTACAGGTCGAGCATTCGCTCCCGCCAGACGTAAAGCGGGTCGGAATTGTTAAAGATGTCTTGCGGGCTCGCGATGCGCGCCCATTGGAAAACCGAGAACAGGATGTAGTCCCCGTATGCCGGCGCGCTGCCGCACATGAACGGCTGGCGCTTCAATGCCGCCTGCATCGGCTCGAGCTGGCGCGCGAGCCGGCTTGCGAATTCCTGACGGCGGCCGCGCGCTTCCTCGAGCGTCGACTTGAGATAGCCCTCGAACTGCGCGCGGAAATACGCCTGGTCGCCCGGGTCAACGCGCTCATGCAGGTCGCAGACGATCACCGGCATCGTCATCGCGATCAGCACGCGGTCGACCCACATGTTGAAGGTCTGCGTGACGCCGTGGCCGATGGGTCCACCGAACAGGCTTTTCTCCGGGTACTGCCCTTCGAGGTACTCGGCGATCTTCCACGAGTCGCGTACGACCGTCTCGCCGTCCTTGATGATCGGCACGGTCTTGCCGCCGGAGAAGGCGATCGTTTGCTTGTCGCTCATCAGGACCGGATGCGAATCCCAGTCGAGCCCCTTGTGCTTGAGCGCCATCTTCGTGCGCCACGAGTACGCGCTGTAGCGCCGACCGTCCTTCCCCTTCAGCTCCCAGAGCTGGATCACGCCGCTTTCTTCACGCCGCTGCCGGACTCCTTCACCTCATGGCTGTCCGGCCGCGCCTTGATGCGCAGGTCCTTCTGCTCCTGTCGCTCGCGCGGCGCGTTGCGGAAGGCCTGGTCGCGTCCCGAGAGATATTGCGGCGGCCAGAACTGGCCGGTGTGCTGGTACCAGGCGGACGCCTGCAGGGTGAAGTACGGATTCACGAGGTGCGGGCGGGCAAGCGCGACGAGGTCCGCCTTGCCGGCCGCGAGCAGCGTGTTCACCTGGTCCGGCGTCGTCACCGCGCCGACCGTCATGGTGGCGATGCCGACTTCGTTGCGCACCCAGTCGGCGAACGGCGCCTGGTACATGCGTCCGTACACCGGCCGCTGATGCGGCACCGTCTGCCCGGTCGAGCAGTCGATCATGTCGCAGCCGGCTTCCTTCAGCATGCGCGCCGCCGCCATCAGGTCCTCGCCGGTGAGCCCGCCGGGCGCCCAGTCGGTCGCCGAGATGCGCACCGACATCGGCTTCTTCTGCGGCCACACGGCGCGGCACGCGCGGAACACCTCGAGCGGGAAGCGCATGCGGTTCCCGATGTTGCCGCCGAACTCGTCCGTGCGCCGATTGGTCAGCGGCGAGATGAAGCTCGCCAGCAGGTAGCCGTGCGCCATGTGGATTTCGAGCATGTCGAAGCCGGCCTGGTCGGCATAGCGCGCGGAGCGCACGAAATCGTCGACCATCTTCTGCATGCCTTTGCGATCCAATTCCAGCGGGACCTGCGACACGCCCTCGTAGTACGGAATCGGCGACGCCGACACCACCGGCCAGTTGCCGCTCTCGAGCGGATAGTCCATGCGCTGCCAGCCGAGCTGCGTCGAGCCCTTGCGGCCGGAGTGGCCGAGCTGCATGCACATCTTCGCCTTGGAGTTCGAGTGGCAGAAGTCGACGATGCGCTTGAACGCATCGCGCTGCTGCTCGTTCCAGAGGCCGGTGTCTCCCGGCGAGATGCGCGCTTCCGGCGACGGGCAGGTCATCTCCACATACACGATGCCCGCGCCGCCGATTGCCCGGCTGCCGAGGTGCACGAGGTGCCACTCGCCCGGCACGCCGTCGACCGCGGAGTACTGGTCCATCGGCGAGACGACCACGCGGTTCTCCACCACCATGTCGCGCAGGCGGAAGGGCGTGAACATCGGCACCGGCGGATTGTCGAGGTCGATGTCGAAGCCTTGCGCCTTTACTTTGCGCGCGAACCATCGGTGCACCCGGCGCACGAACGCCTCGTCGCGCAGCTCCAGGTTCTCCCACGTGATCTGCTTGGAGCGCGACATCACGCCGAACGCGAACTGCTCGGGCTCCATGCCCCAGTAGCGGCGCATGTGCTCGAACCAGGCGAGCGAGACGTTGGCGGCGTGCTGCGTCTTCTCGACCTCCTCGCGCCGCGCGGTGTCGTACACCTTCAGTGCCTTGCCGACGTCCTGCTGCTTGCGAAACGCCTCGTACAGCGCGATGGCGTCTTCCATCGCGAGCTTGGTGCCCGAGCCGATGGAGAAATGCGCCGTGGCCTTGGCGTCGCCCACCAGCACCGCGTTGTCCATCACCCAGGTCTTGTTGGTGATGGTGGGGAAATTGCGCCACAGCGAGCGGTTGTTGATCAGCTTGTGGCCGTCGAGCTCCTCGGCGAACACGTTCTCGATCACCGGCAGCATCTCGGTCTCGGAGAGCTTGTCGAAGCCGAAGTTCTTCCAGGTCTGCTCGTCCGTCTCGATCACCCAGGTGGAGCGATCCGGCTCGTACTGGTAGCAATGGGCGACGATCAGCCCTTCCTTCGTCTCGCGGAAGAAATACTTGAATGCATCCAGCGGCTTGGTCGACCCGAGCCAGGTGAACTTGTTGGGCCGCAGGTCCACGCTCGGCTGGAACTTCTCCTTGTGCTTTTCGCGGATGCGCGAGTTGATGCCGTCGGCGACGACGATCAGGTCCGAGTCCTTGAACTCGGTGACGTCGTCCACCTCGCGCTGGAAGCGCATGTTGACGCCGAGCTCGCGGCCGCGGTCCTGCAGGATGTTGAGGAGCGCCACGCGCGAGCAGCCGCAGAAGCCGTTGCCGCCCGAGCGCAACGTCTGGCCCTTGTAGACGACGTCGACGTCGCCCCAGTAGGCGAAGCGCCGGCGGATGCGTTCGTAGGTGACGAGGTCGTAGGCTTTGAACGTGTCGAGCGTCTGATCCGAGAACACGACGCCGAAGCCGAACGTGTCGTCCGGGCGGTTGCGCTCGTAGACCGTGATGTCCCAGCGCGGCCACGCCTTCTTCGCGAGCAGCGCGAAGTAAAGCCCGCCCGGCCCTCCTCCGATGACGGTCACTTTCATGACGAGATGGCTCCTTCCGGCGGCACGACGGCCGTGGCCTCGATTTCGAGCTTCGCTTCCGCCTCCATCAGGCCCTTCACTTCCACGACGGCCATGACCGGGAAATGGCGTCCCATCAGCGCGCGATAGGCGACGCCGACTTCCTTTAGCGACGACAGGTATTCCTGCCTGCTCGTGATGTACCAGGTGAGCCGCACGATGTGCTGCGGCGTGCCGCCCGCCTGCGCGACGACGTCGATGCAGTTCTTGAGCGCCTGCTTGAACTGGCCGGCGAAGTCCTTCGCTTCCCACTTGCCTTCGCCGGTCCAGCCGATCTGCCCGGCGACGAAGACGAGCGTGCCGCTCGCGGCCATGCCATTCGCGAAGCCCTTCGGTTTCGCCCAGCCGGGCGGCTGCAGGATTTCGATCATGGCGTCTTCATTTCCCCAGTTGTCTCAATTTGAAGCGCTGGACCTTGCCGGTCTCGGTGCGCGGCAGCGAGTCCATGAATTCGATTGCGCGCGGGTATTTGTAGGGCGCGATGTTCTGCTTCACGTACTCCTGAAGCGTTTTCTTCATCTGTTCGGACTTTTCGTGGTCGGGCTTGAGGACCACGAACGCCTTGACGATGGTGCCGCGCTCCTCGTCGGGCCAGCCGACGACCCCGCACTCGGCGACCGAAGGATGCGCGAGGAGCGCCGTCTCCACTTCCGGGCCGGCGATGTTGTAGCCGGCGGAGATGATCATGTCGTCGGTGCGCGCCTGGTAGAAGAAGTAGCCGTCCTCGTCTTTCAGATACGCATCGCCGGTCACGTTCCAGCCCTTTTCGGGCCACGGCACATAGTTCTTCTGCCGGTCGTCCGCGAGATAGCGGCAGCCCGTCGGTCCTTTCACCGCCAGCTTGCCGACCTCGCCCGGCTTGCACTCGTTGCCCTCGTCGTCGAGGATCGTCGCCTGGTAGCCCGGGATGGCATAGCCGGTCGCCCCGCGGCGCACGCGCTCCGGCGTGTGCGAGATGAAGATGTGCATCATCTCGGTCGAGCCGATGCCGTCGATGATCTCGATGCCGGTGGAGTCCTTGAAGAGCTGGCGCGTCGGATCGGGCAGCGCCTCGCCGGCCGAGACACAGGTTTTCAGCGTGCGCAGGTCGAAACCCTTCGCCAGCGCCGCCATCTGCCGGTACATGATCGGCGAGGTGAACATCGTCGTCGCCTTGAAGCGCTGAACGGTTTCGAGCAGCGTCTCCGGCGTGTGCTTCTCCATCAGCACCGTGGACGCGCCGAAGCGCATCGGGAAGCACAGCATGCCGCCGAGGCCGAAGGTGAACGCGACGGGCGGCGTGCCGCAGACGACGTCGTCCTTGTGCATCTTCATGGTCGAGCGCGGGAAGCAGTCGCACTGCGCGATCACGTCGCGGTGGAAATGCATCGTCCCTTTCGGAACGCCGGTGGTGCCCGAGGTGAAGGCGATCACCGCCACGTCGTCCGCCGCCGTCGCCACGTTGCCGAAGGTGAGCGGCTGGCGCATCGACAGGTTGTCGAGCGAATCGGGCGCGTCGTCGTACCAGTATTTGACTTGCGTCAGGCCGGGGCAGTTGGGCAGCGCCGCGGCCAGGTCGGCTTCCAGGCGCTTGTCGCACAGCGCGTGCGTGATCTCCGCCTTCCTGATGATGTCGGTCAGCTCCTTCGCGCGCAGCAGCGGCATCGTCGCCACGCAGATGCCGCCCGCTTTCATCACCGCGAACCATGCCGCCGCCATCATCGGATTGTTCGGGCCGCGCAGCAGCACGCGGTTGCCCGGCTTCAGCCCCATCTCGCGCACCAGCACGTTGGCGAGCCGGTTCGCCTGGGTGAAGAGCTGCGTGTAGGTGCACTCGCCGTCCGGCGAGCGCAGCGCGATACGATGGCCGTGGCCGCGCGTCACCGGCTTGTCGAGCAGCTCGGCGGCGCAGTTCAGGCGCGCCGGATACTTCAGCTCCGGCAGGTCGAAGCTGAACTGCGGCCACTGGCTGCGCGGCGGCAGGTTGTCGCGGGCGAAGGTGTCGACGTGGGCGGTGTAGCTCATGATCTCAGCAGGTCGCGGGCAATGATGATTTTCTGCACCTCGGTCGCGCCCTCGTAGATGCGCAGGGCGCGAACCTCTCTATACAGGCGCTCCACCGGATGGCCGCGCATGACGCCGAGGCCGCCGAGGATCTGCACGGCGTCGTCGATCACCTGCTGCGCGGTCTCGGTGGCGAACATCTTGGCCATCGCCGCCTCGCGGGTGACGCGGGTCTTCTTCACATCCCGGGTCCAGGCCGAGCGGTACGTGAGGAGCGCGCTGGCGTCGATGGCGGTCGCCATGTCGGCGAGCTTGGCCTGCGTCATCTGCAGGTCGCCGAGGGTGTTGCCGAACATCTTGCGTTCGCGGGCGCGGCCGGTGGCCTCGTCGAGCGCGCGGCGCGCGAAGCCCAGGGCGGCGGCGGCGACCGTGGTGCGGAAGATGTCGAGGTTGCGCATGGCGAGCTTGAAGCCCTGCCCGGCCTCGCCGAGCAGCTCGGCCCTGGAATTGCGGTATTTCACCGTCGCCATCGGATGCGGCGCGACGATGTCGATGCGCTCGGACGCATCCACGTCCTTCGCATCGACGACGAAGGCGCTGATGCCCTCCTCGCTCTTCGCGAAGGTGACGTAGAAGCCGGCGATGCCGCCGTTCGAGATCCACGTCTTCGTGCCGTCGATCGTCCAGGCGTCGCCCTTGCGCGTCGCGCTGGTCGTCATCGCCTGCACATCGGAGCCGGCGTCGGGCTCGGAGAGCGCGAACGCAGCGATGGCGTCGCCGGCCGCCGCCTGCTTCAGCCATTTCTGTTTCTGCGCGGGGGTGCCGGCCAGCACGATCGGCCCGCTGCCGAGGCCTTGCATGACGAACGCGAAGTCCGCCAGGCCGGCGTGGTACGCAAAGACTTCCCGCAGCACGGCGATGGCGCGCACATCGTGCGTGTCGGTCACGGCGTGATTCAGATAGCCGGCGCAGCCGAGGTCCTGCACCAGGCGCTTGCAGATCGCATCGGCGTCCTCGCCGTGCGCATGGCCGAGGTTCTCGCGCGCCCATGCCTCCGCCTCGCGCGCCAGTTTTTCATGGCGCGGCTCGAAGAACGGCCAGCCGTAATGGGCGAAGCGGTCCATTAATCGCCCTGGAACTCGGGCTTCCTCTTCGCCACGAACGCTTCGTACGCGCGGCGGAAATCCTGGTTCTGCATCAGGATCGCCTGCGCCTGCGCTTCCATCTCGATCGCCTCGTCGACGCCGGCGTTCCATTCCTGGTGCAACATCTTCTTCGTCATGGCGTGCGCAGCGGTAGGCCCGGTAGCGAGGCTCTGCGCGAGCTCCATCGCCGCGGGCAGCACAGGGTCCGCCACCTTGTTGAAGAAGCCCCATGACAGCCCTTCCTCGGCATTCAGCGAGCGACCGGTGTACAGGAGCTCCGACGCCCGTCCCTGTCCGATGATCCGCGGCAGCATAGTGCAGGCGCCCATGTCGCAACCGGCGAGGCCCACGCGCACGAAGAGAAACGCCGCCTTGGCGCTCGGGCTCGCATAGCGCAGGTCGCTCGCCATCGCGAGAATCGCGCCGGCGCCGGCGCACACGCCGTCGATCGCCGCGACGATCGGCTGCGGGCAATGCCGCATCGCCTTGACCACGTCGCCGGTCATGCGCGTGAACTGCAGCAGCTCCGGCATCGTCATCTTGGTGAGCGGGCCGATGATCTCGTGGACATCGCCGCCCGAGCAGAAGTTGCCGCCTTCGCCGGCAATCACCACGGTCCTGACCGACGCTTCCCTTCCCAGGGCCTGGAACAGGTCGCGCAGTTCGCCGTACGAGTCGAACGTGAGCGGATTCTTGCGCTCGGGCCGGTTCAGCGTGATGACGCCGACCTTGCCCTCGGTGCGCCACAGGAAATGCTTGGGCTTCATCATTCCGTCACCTCCAGAGCGTGCTCCTTGGCCTTGGCGAGAAGGCGAAGGATATCGTCCTGCTCGCGGCGCGAGAGGCCCGCAAGCATGTCGACGACCCACTCCTCGTGCGCGCGCGCCATCTCGGCGAAGCTTTTCTCGCCGGTGCGGGTGAGCCGGACGCGGAACGCGCGCCGGTCGGCCGGCTCGTCGAGGCGCTCGACGAGGCCTTCCTTCTCGAGTTGGTCGACGATCGTGGTGACGTTGCCGCCGGTGACCATCAGGCGGCGCGAGAGCTCGTTCATCTTGAGACCCTCGGGATGGCGCTCGAGCTGCGCCATCAGGTCGAAGCGCGGCAGCGTGGTGCCGAAGCGCTCGCGCAGCCTCGAGCGCACCACGCGCTCGATCATCTGCGTGCAGGTGAGAAGGCGCAGCCAGATGCGCAGAGCGCGGTGGTCATCGGAACGGGCGATCGTCTCGCGGTCCGCCATGGGGGGAAACCTCCAAGCCTCAATAGATGAAGCTTGAAGTATCGGCCGGCGCTTTGTCAACCGTTGGGGGGGCTTGACATATTCACCCTTATGGGTGAACATTAGGCCATGCAACTCGATGACACCCTGATCGCGCTGGCCGACGACACGCGGCGCTCGATCCTGCGGCGGCTCGCCTCCGGCGAAGCGCGCGTCACCGAGGTGGCGGAGCCGTTCGGCATCTCGCTCAACTCGGTCTCCAAGCACATCAAGCTGCTCGAGCGCGCGGGCCTTGTCCGCCGGCGCGTCTCGGGCCGCGACCATTTCCTCGCGCTCGAGCCGAAGCCGTTCGACGAGCTCACGCGCTGGATGCACGAGACGCGCGAATTCTGGAGCTCGCGCCTCGACCGCCTGGAAGCCGCGCTGCGCGCTGAAGACGCCATCGACAAGGCCGCCCAATCCTCGAAGTCCCCATCGAAAAGGAAACGCAAATGACCCGTCCCGTCACCGTCGTCGAGCCCGGCACCGTGAAGCTCGAGCGCCTCCTCCCCGGCCCCGTCGAGCGCGTCTGGGCCTACATCACCGAGTCCGACCGGCGCGCGAAATGGCTCTGCGCGGGTGAGTTCGAGGCGCGCGTCGGCGCCAAGGTCACCTTCCAGTTCGACCATTCCCAGCTCTCCGGCGACCAGGAAGTGCCGCCGAAGTACAAGGACGTCGGCAAGAAGCCATCCTACGGCGTCATCACGCGTGTCGAGCCCCTGCGCCTGCTGGCGCACACCTGGATTTGGGACAGCGGCGAAACGACGGTGACCTATGAGCTCGCGCCGCGCGGCAAGGACGTGCTGCTCACCATCGTGCACAGCCACGTGAAGGGCCGCGAAGCGACGGCGAGCGTCATGGGCGGCTGGGACGTGCACACGGGCATCCTCGCCGACGTCCTGAACGGCGCGCAGCCGCGGCCGTTCTGGAAAACGCACTCCCGGCTGGAAGCCGAGTACGGCGCGACGCTGTAGCTACTGCTTCTCGATCTTCGCCGCCTCGGCAACCTTGTTCCACTTGTCGAGCTCCCGGCGGATGAAGGCGCCGAACTGCGCCGGCGAGGAGCCGAGCGGCTCGGCGCCGTCGGCGGCCAGGCGATCTTTCATCTCCTTCGAGCGCAGCGCGACCAGCGCTTCGCCGTTCAGTCGTTCGATGATGGCTGCAGGCGTGCCGGCCGGCGCGAGGAAGCCGTACCACTGCATGGCTTCGTAGCCGGGCACCGCATCACCCACGGGCGGCACGTTGGGCAGCGCTTCCACGCGCTTCGGTCCCGAAACGGCCAGCGCGCGTACGCGTCCGGCGTCCACTTGCGGCTTCGCGGTGAGTGCGGTGGCGAAGGCGAGCTGGATCTGGCCGCTGATCACGTCGGTCACTGCGGCCGCGGTGCCGCGGTAGGGCACGTGCGTGACGTCTATGCCGGCCATGTATTTGAGCAGCTCCATGCACATGTGCGGCGAGGTGCCGATGCCCGGCGTGCCGTAGGAGAGCGCGCCCGGCTTCTGCTTGGCGAGCGCGATCAGCTCGGCGGTCGTCTTCGCCGGCACGTTCGCGTTGACGATAAGGATGTTCGGCGCCGTGGCGGCGATGGTGATCGGCGCGAAGTCCTTGACCGGGTCGTAAGGCACCTTCTTGTAGAGCACGGAGTTGAGCACGAGCGTGCTCGCCGTCATCAGGAGCGTATAGCCGTCGGGCGCGGAGCGCGCCGCGGCCTCGATGCCGATGAGATTCCCGGCGCCGGGCTTGTTCTCGACGAAGAACTGCTGGCCGAGGGTCTTCGAGAAATGCTCGGCCAGCACGCGGCCGACGATGTCGGTGCCGCCCGCCGGCGGCGACGGCACGATGATGCGCACCGGTTTGGCCGGGTACTGCTGCGCCACGGCCTCGACGGCGACCAGCAGGAGAAGAGCGCTAACCCACCGCATGCAGCACCTTTCCGCCGAGCTCGGCCGGCTTCGTGGGAACGAGGACGAAGGCGACGCGGCACGGCTCGCGGCCGTCGTTCACCCAATCATGGATCGTCGCCTGCTGGACGAGTACATCGCCCGCGCGCAAGCGCACCGTGCCGATGTCGAGCCGCATCTCGATCTCGCCCGAGATCACCACCGCGTAGTCGATCGTCTCGGTGCGGTGCATGCGCGGCGCGACGCCCGGCTGGTATTCGACGACACGGAAGATGGTGCCGTCGGGGCCGGTGGACACCACGCAGCTCTCGTGGCCGGCACGGCGCGAGATGACGTTCGCGCAAGTCTCGTCGATCGCCACCTTCGACTTGCCGGCGGCGTCGTGCGCCGTGACGACGCGCCTCACTTTCAATGCCATCAGACGTCTCTCCTCGTGATGAGAATGTGCTTCAGGCGCCGCGCGGCCGGATAGTCGCGGTGCACCGAGTTGAAGATCCTGCGCAGGTTCCTCCACGGCGACGGATCGCGGTAGAAGCGGTGCAGGAAGAGCATGTCGCACACCAGGCTCGCCATCCACTCGACCGGCGTGGCGTAGCCGACCACCGCCTGCACGCGCGTCTTCTTCACGAAAGCCTTCGCGAACTCGAGCCCCGCCTTGCCGCGGAAGACATTGCAGGCGGCGAAGTACACGAGGTTGCGATAGCCGTTCTCGCCATACCCCGCGAACGCTTCCACGAGCGCCTCGGCCTCGATGCGCTCGACGACCGTGCGCACCGACGCCGGCCGGCCGTGGAAAGCGAGGTAATACACCGGCGCATCGAAAAGCTCCTTCTGGCGCCACATCACGCCGCCGGGACGGCGCAAGTAATACGCAAGGCCGGCCGCCGAATCGACGAAGCGGTGCGCCACCGTGAGCGGCGGATGGACGAGCGGCGCCATGCCGTCGAGGAAGGTCTTCACCGAGAAGTCCTGGAACATCTGCTCGTTCCAGTAAGACTCGAGACAGACTATTTTTCGCGGCGCTTTCAATGCGCCTGTGGGACACTCTTGGCATGCGACATGCCTTGATTATGCTTTTGCTCGCCATCGCAATCACAGCGGCGCCGGCGATCGGTTTCGGCCAGACCGCCTCGAAGGCCGAAGCCGAGGTGGCCCAGGAGATCGCGAAGTGCATGGTGCAGAACGCGCCCACCGACTGGCGCAAACTCTTCATGATCATCGAGCTGCCCGAGCCGAACGCGCCGGCGGGCCGCGTGCGCTACATGGCGACGCGCGATTTCTCGCCGGACCCGGCCGCCTATACGCCGTGCGACCCGCAGCTGCCGGCGAAGCTCCTCATGGACGCGCGCGAGGCGCAGCCGGCCGAGCGCCGCGGCTGGACCGGCGCGCGGCTCACCATCTCGAGCGATGGGCGCTTCGACCTGAACTACGACTATCCGAAGTGAATTCGGGGTCAGTGCGCTAATACCCCACTCCCGTGCCGGCAGATTCGGGGGATTAGCGCCCTGACCCCGAATTACGCCTTACGAAGGAAATCGAAATCGCAGCCGTCCTCGGCCTGCAGCACATGCTTCATGTAGAGCTGCGCATAGCCGCGCTTGGGTGTCTCCACCGGCGGTTTCCAAGCAGCCTTGCGGCGTTGTAGCTCGTCCGCCGGCACCAGGAGATCGATCGAGCGGTTCCTGACCGAGATGCGGATGCGGTCGCCGTTCCTGACCAGGGCGAGCGGGCCGCCGGCCGCGGACTCGGGCGAGACGTGCAGCACGATGGTGCCGTACGCAGTGCCGCTCATGCGCGCATCGGAGATGCGCACCATGTCCTTCACGCCCGCGCGCGCGAGCTTCGACGGAATCGGCAGGTAGCCGGCCTCGGGCATCGCGTAGCCGGACTTCGGTCCGGCGTTCTGCAGCACCAGGAAATCGTCCGCGGTGACGTCGAGGTCGGGATCGTCGATGCGCGCGGAAAGGTCATCCAGGTTCTGGAACACGACGGCGCGGCCCTCGCGTTCGAAGAGCTTGGGATCGGCGGCCGAGCGCTTGAGGATGGCACCGTTCGGCGCGAGGGAACCGAACAGGGCGACCAGGCCGCCTTCCCTCGAGAGCGGATCATTGAACGGCTTCACCACCGCGCGATCCACCCACGTCGGCTCGCGCTCGAGGCGCTCGCCGAGGGTGATGCCGGCGACCGTCATGCAGTCGAGATGCAAAATGGATTTGAGCTCACGCAGCACGGCGCCCACGCCGCCCGCGGCGTAGAGATCGGACATGTAGTACTGGCCGGTGGGCTTGAGGTCGACCAGCACCGGCGTCGAATCCGACCATTCGTTCAGCTTCTTCAGGCTGATGGCAACGCCGGCGCGACCCGCGATGGCGGTGAGATGAATGATGGCGTTGGTCGAGCCGCCGATGGCGAGGAGCACGCGAACCGCGTTCTCCACCGATTTCTCGGTGATGATCTGCGACGGCCGGATGGGATTCTTGGCGAGCGCCACGGCGCGTGCCCCGCTCGCTTCGGCCGCGCGCAGCCGGTCGGCGTGGACGGCCGGGATCGCCGCCGTGCCGGGCAACGCCATGCCGAGCGCTTCGGCGATCGACGCCATGGTCGACGCCGTGCCCATGACGGCGCAGGTGCCGGCAGTGGTGGCCAGATTTCCTTCCACTTCGTTGATGCCCGCGGCGTCGACCTTGCCGGCGCGATGCATGGCCCAGAAACGCCGGCAATCCGTGCACGCGCCGAGCCGCTCGCCGTGGAACGAGGTCGGCATCATGGGCCCGGCGAGGAGCTGCACCGCCGGCAGGTCCGCCGATGCCGCCCCCATCAGCTGCGCCGGCACCGTCTTGTCGCAGCCGCCGATGAGGACCACCGAGTCCATCGGCTGCGCGCGGATCATCTCCTCGACGTCGATCGACATGAGGTTCCTGAACATCATCGACGTCGGGCTGAGGAACACCTCGCCGAGCGACACGGTCGGAAACTCCACCGGCAGGCCGCCCGCGCCGAGCACGCCGCGCTTCACCGCCTCGATCATTTCCGGGAAATGGCGATGGCAGTTGTTGAAGCCGCTCTTCGAGTCGGCGATGCCGACCACCGGGCGCTCGAGCATCTCGCTCGAGTAGCCCATGCTCTTCGCGAACGAGCGGCGCAGGTACAGCGAGAAGGCGGGATCGCCGTAGTTGGTCAGCCCTCGCGCAATGCCCTGCTTCTTCGCCATCAGGATCCTTCCACGATCGGCTCTACGTAGATCTCCACCCGTCGGTTCTCGGCGCGACCGCTCTCGGTGGTGTTG
>DATMIG010000448.1:0-9054 GCA_035554335.1 Burkholderiales bacterium | reverse complement strand
ATCATGGGCGCCATGTTGTGTCTGGCCGCCGCCGGTCCTGGCCGTTACTCGGTTGACAAGGGCTGATGCTGCACTGATCTCGGACCTCGAGCGGGCGGACATCCACCCGCTCTGGGACCGCTACCAGCGCATCACGCCGGTCGCGCCGCGCCCCAAGGATGCGCCGATGCACTGGCGCTGGCGCGACATCGAGCCTTTCACCGAGCGCGCCGCGCGCGAGGTCGGCATCGACGACGTCGAGCGGCGCGCGCTGATCCTCGCCAATCCCGCTTTCGGCGGCGAGACGGTCACTACGCAGAACCTGATCGGCGCCTTCACGGTCCTCGAGCCGGGCGACAAGGCGGTGCCGCACCGCCACACCGCGGCGGCCATCCGCTTCTCGACGCGCGCCGAAGGCGCGGTGACCATCGTCAACGGCCGGCGCTGCGAGATGAAGGAGGGCGACCTCGTCCTCACGCCGCCGATGTGCTGGCACGGCCACATCAACCAGGGCGAGCGCCGCACCGTCTGGTTCGACGCCGCCAACATGCCAGCGATCTGCAACCTCGACGCGAGCTTCTTCGAGCCGGGATCGCGCCAGGACGAGCGCTTCTGGGAAGTCGGCACCGAAGGTTCGTCCGAATACCGCTTCCCGGCTGACGAAGCCCGCCGCGCGCTGGAGCAAGCGCCGCTCGGCAAAGACGGCGCGCGCACGCATCGCTATGCAAGGAATGGACGGGCGGTCATGCCGACGCTCGACCTGTACCTGAAGCGCCTCGACGGCCCCACGCGTGCGCTGCGCACGACATGGAACGCCGTATGCCTCGTCGCCTCCGGTGAAGGACGCTCCACCGTCGGCGAGAAGACGTTCGCCTGGTCGCGGCACGATGTGTTTACCATCCCGCACTGGACGTGGGCGAGGCACGAAGGGAAGGGCGACCTTTTCATCGTCACCGACCGCGCCATCTTCGAAAACCTCGACCTCCTGCGCGAAGAAATACAGTGATAGGCAAGTCGGTCCTCCGCGTCGAGGACCCGAAATTCCTGCAAGGCAAGGGCCGCTTCATCGAGGATCAGTCGATCCCCGGCGAGCTGTGGTGCGCGATCGTGCGCTCGACGCATCCGCATGCGCGCATCCGGGGCATTCGCGCTCCAGCGGGCGTGCTGATGTTCACCGGCGAAGACATGCAGGTGAATCCCATGCGCTGCGGCTGGGCACTCGCTGGCATGAAGGAGCCGCCGCGTTATCCCCTCGCCCGCGGCACCGTGCGCCATGTCGGGGAGCCGATCGCCGCGGTGTTCGCCGAATCGCGTCTGGCGGCGGACGACGCCGCCGAGAGCGTCGAAGTGGACTACGAGCCGCTTCCCTTGATCGAAAAGGAGCAGGCATTCAAGTGGTTGCGCGGCGATCGCGCGGCAACCGAGGCGGCGCTGGCCAAGGCACCGAGGCGGGTTTCGATCGAGCTGGTGAACAACCGCCTGTGCGGCGCGGCGATCGAAAACCGCGGCGCCATCGCTACGCCGGACACGCTTTACGTCGGCACGCAGGCGCCGCACCACATCCGCCGCTACGTTTGCACCGAGCTCGGCATCGACGAGGCGGCGCTGCGCGTCGTGTCGCACGATATGGGCGGCGGCTTCGGCTACAAGGGCAAGCATTATCCGGAGGAGACGCTGCTCGTCTGGGCCGCGCGCCGCTTGGGCCGTCCGGTGAAGTGGATCTCGCGCCGCACCGAAGCCTTCCTGTCGGATACGCAGGGCCGCGACCATGTGACGCGCGCCGAACTGGGCATCGACGATCAGGGCAACTTTCTCGCGCTCAAGGTGGAGACGACGGCCGACCTCGGCGCTTACGTCTCCTCCTTCGGCGCCGCCATCCCGGGGCCGATCTACAGCGCGCTGCTCGCCGGCGTCTACAAGACGCCGCACGTCTGCGTGGAGGTCACCGGCGTCTTCAGCAACTCCGTGCCGACCGATGCCTATCGCGGTGCAGGCCGTCCCGAAGCCTGCTACGTGCTCGAGCGGCTCGCCGACAAGGCGGCGCTCGAGCTTGGCATCGATCGCGCCGAAATCCGCCGGCGCAATCTCATCCCGAAGAGCGCGATGCCGTACAAGACGCCGGTCGGCCCGACGTACGACTGCGGCGACTTCCCGAAGCTGTTCGAGCGCGCCCTGGAAATTTCCGGTTACGGGAAACCCAGGAAACCGAACCGCGGCTTCGGCATCGCCTGCTACGTCGAATCGTCCGGGGTTGCGCCCTCGCGCCTCGCGGGCATGATGGGCGCCAAGGTCGGGATGTACGAGACTGCCCACATACGGGTCACGCCGGACGGCAGCCTGACCGCTCACCTCGGCACGCATAACCACGGGCAGGGCCACGCGACCACTTTCGCGCAGATCCTCTCCGCTCAGCTCGGCGTGCCCATGGAGCGGATCTCGATCGTCGAAGGCGACACCGCCGCGGTGCCGATCGGCACCGGCACGTTCGGCTCGCGCTCGATCGCCGTCGGCGGCTCGGCGCTGCACGTGGCCGGCCGGAAGATCATCGAGAAGGGCAAGCGCATCGCCGCGCACCTGCTCGAGGCATCGCCCGCCGACATCGAGCTACGCGAGGGCGCATTCACCGTGTCCGGCACGGACCGCAAGGTGACGTTCAACGAGGTGGCGAAGGCGGCGTACGTGCCGCACAACTATCCGCTGACGGAGCTCGAGCCGGGGCTGGATGAGAATGCGTTCTACGACCCACCGAACTTTGCATTCTCCAACGGCGTGCATGTGGCGGAGGTCGAGGTCGATGCGGAAACCGGCACGGCGAAGATCGTCGGCTATTGGGCCGTCGACGACATCGGCACGGTGGTGAATCCGATGATCGTCGAGGGGCAGCTGCATGGCGGCCTCGCGCAGGGGATCGGCCAGGTGCTGTGGGAGCGCACCGCCTACGAAGAGGGGCAGCTCCTTTCGGCTTCGTTCATGGATTACGCCATCCCGCGCGCGGGCGACCTGCCGTTCTTCGAATCGGAGCTCGACGAGAGCCAGCCTTGCACGCACAACCCGCTCGGCGCCAAAGGCTGCGGCGAGTCGGGCACCATCGCCGCGCCGGCCGCGGTGATGAGCGCGCTCCTCGACGCGCTGCGACCCTACGGCGTGACCGACCTGGAAATGCCGGCTACGCCCCTCGCGATCTGGCGCGCCATAATGCAAAAATGATCCAGTCCGCCTTTCGCGCCCAGGAAGTCAACCCCGCCAAGCTCGCCCAGCTCTACCGCCGGCAATTCGAGCTGTGCCAGCTGAAGAAGGGCGAGACGGTCGCGGTGGTGAGCGACCTCGCCACGCGCCGCGAATTCATCCAGGCCGGCTTCGCCGCCGCCGACGACCTCGGCGCCGACATCTATGAGCTGTGCGTGAACTCGCTGCCGTCGTGGACCAAGGTCGGCGTGCCGACCATCGGAAAGTGCAAAGGCACGCTCGAGGCGGTAAAGGCGGCCGACATGGTGGTGATCTACCACGTGCCGCTCTTCACCAAGTGGCTCAAGGAAGTCATGGATGGCGGCACGCGCGTGCTGATGATCATCGACGCGCCCGACGATCTCGAGCAGCTCATGTCGCCCGCCGGACTGAAAGACGCGTGCAAATACGCCGAGTCCATCTACCAGCGGACGAAGAAAGTCCGCGTGACCAGCGATGCCGGCACCGACCTTACCTATTCGTGCGGCGAGTACCCGGTCATGACGCAATGGGGCTACGCCGACGAGCGCGGGCACTTCGACCACTGGGGTGGCGGGCACATCCACACCTTCCCGAACGAAGGCAGCGCGCACGGCACCGTGGTCTTCCAGCCCGGCGACATCGTGATCCTGCCGTACTGCCGCTACGTGCAGGACCCCGTGAAGCTCACCATCCGCGAAGGCCATATCGTCGACGTGCAGGGCGGCATGGACGCGAAGCTGATGCGCGACTGGCTGGACGACGGCAAATCGTCGGCCAGCGACCGCGACCCGTACGCCGTCTCGCACCTCGGCTGGGGCATGAACCCGCAGGCGCTGTGGTACGGCATCGCGCTTCACGGCGACACGCCGGAGCGCCATCGCGCCGCGGCGCGCACCTTCCCCGGCAACTTCCTCTTCTCCACCGGCCCGAACACCCAGGGCGGCGGCAAGCGCAACACGCGCGGGCACTACGACGTGCCGATGCGCGATTGCACCATCGAGCTCGACGGCAAAGTCGTCGTCGAGAAAGGCAAGATCGTCGACCAACGCATGCGGGTCAAACGCGAACAGCGATAAAGGGGGGAATATGCGGGCACTGATCCTGGGACTGGCGCTGGCGGCTACGGCTGCCGGTGCGGCCGATAAGGTCAAAGTCGGCTTCATCAGCACGCTGTCGGGGCCGAACGCCTCGATCGGCAGCGACATTCGCGACGGCTTCAACCTCGCCATCAAGATGAACGGCGGCAAGCTCGGCGGCCTGCCGGCGCAGGTGCTGATCGGCGATGATCAGCTGAAGCCGGAGAATGCGAAGCAGCTCGCCGAGCGGTATCTCCGGCTCGAGAAGGTGGACTTCCTCACCGGCGGCGTGTTCTCCAACATCGTCATCGCCATCGCGCCCGACGCGATCGCGAACAAGGTGTTCTACATCTCGCCGAATGCCGGACCGGCGCAGTTCACGGGCGCGCAATGCAATCCGTTCTTCTTCGCCGCCTCATGGCCGAGCGAGGCCTATAGCGAAGCCGCCGGCCAGTACATGACGTCGAAGGGCGTGAAGAACGCCATCTTCCTCGCGCCGAACTACGTCGGCGGGAAGGACGCGGCCACCGGTTTCAAGCGCATGTACAAGGGCAAGCTGGTCGACGAGATGTACACCAAGCTCGGCCAGCTCGACTACGCCGCCGAGCTCTCGCAGATCCGCGCCAAGAACCCAGACGCGCTCTACGTGTTCCTGCCGGGCGGCATGGGCATCAACTTCATCAAGCAGTTCGTCGCCTCCGGCATGTCGAAGGACATCCAGCTCGTCGTGCCGCTATGGGGCTCCGACCAGGACATCATCCGCGCGGTGGGCGACCCGATGCTCGGCCTCTTCAGCGTCGGCCACTGGTCGATCGACCTCGACAACGCCGCCAACAAGAAATTCGTGCCCGCCTTCGAGCAGGAGTACAAGCGCCTGCCGACGGGCTACGCCGCTTCGGGCTACGACACGGCGCTCCTCATCGACTCGGCCATCCGCAAGGTGAAGGGGAAGATCGAGGACAAGGACGCGGTGCGCAAAGCGCTACTGGCCGCCGACTTCAAGAGCGTGCGCGGCGACTTCAAGTTCGGGAAGAACCAGTTCCCGGTGCAGAACTACTACCTGCAGATCGTCGGCAAGGGCGCCGATGGCCGCATCGCGCACAAGACGCTGGGCACGGTGCTGACCAACCGCGGCGATGCTTACGTCGACCAGTGCAAGATGAAATAGCGCGCTAGGGCAGGGCGACGATGCGCTGCGCGACCAGCTGCTCGATCTGCGCCGCGCCGTAGCCCAGGCTCTTCAGCAGCTGCGCGCCGTGCTCGCCGACCTTCGGCGGGTCGGCGCGTTTGCCGAGCCGCTTGCCGTCGAATTCGAGCGGCAGCGCGGGTGCGTGAATCGTCTTGCCGTTGACCGTCACGTCCAGCAGCCCGCCGTGCGCGTTGAGGTGCGGATCGCCCAGCAGATCCCACGGCTTCGCGATGGGAGCGAACGGCAGGCCGATCGCTTCCAGCTTCTGCGCGAGCTCGGCCGTCGTGTGCTGCCGGGTGAGCTCGGCGAGCCGCGGAATGAGCCACGAGCGCTCCTTCACGCGCATGCCATTGGTCTTCAGGCGGGGGTCGTCCTCGATGCCGAACTCGCGGCAGAAAACCTGCCACTGCGTGTCGGTGACGACGGCCACGAAAAGCCGGCCGTCCTTCGTCTCGAAGATGTCGTACACGCCCCACGCCGGGCGCTTCACCGACATCGGCGGCGGCTCCTCGCCGGTGATCTCGTACTGAGCCATGTGCTGGGCGACCAGGAGCGCAGTGGTTTCGAACAGGCTGCTGGTCACGCGCTGGCCGCGCCCCGTCTGCTCGCGTTCACGCAGCGCCGCGACGATGCCGAGCGCGGCGAAGGTTCCGCCGAGGATGTCGATCACCGACGAGCCGGCGCGCAGCGGCCGGTCGGGCAGGCCGGTCATGTAGGCGAGGCCGCCCATCATTTGCGTCACCTCGTCCAGCGCTGGCCGATGCTCATACGGCCCGCGCAGGAAACCCTTGAGCGAGCAGTAGATCAGCCGCGGATTGCGCTTCGCCAGCGCTTCGTAGCCGAAGCCGAGCTTGTCGAGCGCGCCGGGTCGGAAGTTTTCCGTCAGCGCGTCGCTGCGGTCGATCAGGCGATGGACGATGTCCCTGCCTTCGGCCTGCTTGAGGTCGACCGCCAGGCTCTTCTTGTTGCGGTTGAACACCGGGAAGAATCCCGCGCCGGCGGCTTCCAGTCGTCGGGTGTTGTCACCCTCGATCGGCTCGACCTTGATGACTTCGGCGCCGAGGTCGGCCAGCATGAGCCCGCAGGAGGGGCCCATCACCATGTGCGCGAACTCGACTACGCGCACACCATCAAGCAGCGGCACGGAATCCTTTGGGCAGGCCGGCGAGGGCGAAATGGCCGTACGTCTGCTCTGCCGGGAGCACTTCCACCATCATCTGGCGGGCGACCATCAGCTTGTCGAGATCCACGCCGGTCGACACGCCCATGGACTCGAACATGAACACGAGGTCTTCCGTGATCACGTTGCCGCTCGCGCCCGGCGCGAACGGGCAGCCGCCGAGGCCGCCGAGCGAGCTGTCGAAGGCGCGCACGCCTTCTTCGTACGCGGCCAGCGCGTTGGCGAGGCCCAGGCCTCGCGTGTTGTGGAAATGGGCGCCTTCGAGCTTGTCGCCGATCTCGTTCTTGACGCGGCGGAAAATGCGCCGCACCTGGGCCGGAT
Organism: Burkholderiales bacterium; assembly: GCA_035554335.1. Lineage (GTDB taxonomy): Bacteria > Pseudomonadota > Gammaproteobacteria > Burkholderiales > SG8-39 > SCGC-AG-212-J23. Next base: position 2,102 of record DATMIG010000448.1, on the reverse strand, counting down.
TGCCGTAGCCGACGGTGTCGGCAAGCGCGACGCCGTCGCAAAACTCCGCGAGCGCCACGGCGATGCGCACCACGTCGTCTTCCGGCACGCTGCCTTGCAGCGTGCAGCCGAAGGCGGTCGACACGGCGCCTTCGATCTCCACGCCCGGATGCGGGTATTCGGCGCATTTGCGTACTTCCTCGACCATCTGCTCGGGCGTCATGCGGACGTTCGATTCGCTGTGCTGGCGGCTCGCGGACACCGGAAAGGTCACCTTGTGCGCGCCGGCTTCGATCGCGCGCTGGAAGCCCTTGAGGTTGGGCGCCAGCGCGACGACTTTCAGGCCCGGGATGGTGATCGCGTGTTTGACGATCTCGGCGGTGTCGGCCATGGCGGGGATGAGCTTGGGCGGCACGAACGAGCCGACCTCGATTTCCTTCAGGCCCGCCGCGGCAAGCGCGCTGATCCATGCCTTCTTCGCTTGCGTCGGCATCAGCTGATGCGCGTTCTGCAGCCCGTCGCGCGGACCGACCTCGCAGATATGAACCTGGCTCATCGCTTCATTTTATTCTCGATCGACGCCAGCACGGCACCGCAGGCCGCGCCGCCGGCGGCGAAGGCGAGCATGGCGGCGAGGGTCGCCTCCCAGCCGCCGAAGCGGGACGCGATCCAGGCGATGGCGAGCGGCCCGAAGAACTGCCCGACGTTGGAGAACTGCAGCACCATGCCGTTGCCGGTGGAGATGTGCTGCGCCGAGCGCGCGTGCACCGGCAGGCCGGCGAAGATCGACGACGGGATGACGCCGCTGCAGAGCGAGAAGGCGAGCACCAGCGCGAAGCGCAGCCCGCCCGGCACGGCGTCCGAGAGCATGCCGAGCTCGCACAGCGCGGAGACGATCGACGCGCCGATGACCAGCGGGCCGCGCGGGATGCCGCGCGAGAGGAGCCAGCCGCCGGACAGATTGCCGGGCGCGTTGAAGAGCACCATCAGCGCCGTGGCGATGGCGGCGGTGGCGGTGGAGAAGCCATGCTCGCTGAGAAAAGTCGGCAGCCAGACCATGACGGACGTCCACTGCGCGACGTAGCAGGCGAAAAGCAGCGCCATGACCACGTTGCCCGGTTGCGCCAGCGACTCGGTGACGAGGCGCAGCGATCCGACCTGCGAGCGCGGCGTGGCCGGCACGGCGCGCGCAAAGGCGATGGCGGCGACGATGGCGGCGAGGGCGAGAAAGATCCAGAGCGCGCGCCACGAGGCAGCGGCAATGAGGAGCGGTGCCAGGAGCAGGGCGATGGTGCCACCGGTCGGCATGTAGGCGCTCCACAGGCCGAGCGCCTTCGCGCGATCGCGCGCGTCGGCGCTCATCATGCTCATCAGCGCCGGCGCCGGGACGGCGAAGAGGATGAAGCCGACGCCTTCGATGAAGCGCGAGACAAGCAAAGGCGTGAAATCGCTCACCGCCGCCCCGAGCAGGCCGCCGGCGGCAAGAAGGGCAAGGCCGGCGAGCGCGATCGGTTTCCGGCCGAACCGGTCGGCGAACATGCCCGCCACCATGCCGACCAGCATGCCGAGGACGTTGAACGTGGTGACGATGAACGTCGCCTCGACGAGCGTCAGGCCGAGCGCGGCGCGCATCTGCGGCAGCGCCGGCGGCACCTTCGTCATGTAGGCGCCCGCGACCAAGCCGCCGCAGAAGACGGCCCAGATGCCGCGCCAGTGTGTCGTCACGCCGCGGTGACCGGCAGCTTCAGCTCCACGATCTTCTTCGACCATTCGGCCGGGCCGGTGGTGTGCACCGAGCTGCCGTTGGCGTCGACCGCCACGGTGACCGGCATGTCGTGCACCTCGAATTCGTAGATCGCTTCCATGCCGAGATCTTCGAAGGCGAGCACCTTCGACTGGCGGATCGCCTTCGCCACGAGATACGCGGCACCGCCGACCGCCATCAGGTACGCCGCCCTGTGCTTGCGGATCGCCTCGATCGCCGCGGGTCCGCGCTCCGCCTTGCCGATCATGCCGATGAGGCCGGTCTGGCCGAGCATCATGTCGGTGAACTTGTCCATGCGCGTGGACGTGGTCGGGCCGGCGGGGCCGACGACCTCGTCGCGCACCGGGTCCACCGGGCC
>DATMIG010000447.1:0-4424 GCA_035554335.1 Burkholderiales bacterium | reverse complement strand
CACATGGACGCCCACACGCCGCGCACCAGCCACACCGGCCGCCTGCACGGCATGCCGCTCGCGTGGCTCCTCGGCCAGGACGACGATCCGCTCTACGGGCTGGCGACCGGCGTGATCGAGCCCGAGCACGTGTCCCTCGTGGGGGTGCGCAGCTTCGAGCCGGAGGAGCGCGAGCGCCTGGAGCGCCTCGGCGTTCGTATCTTTTACATGGAGGAAGTGTCGACCCGGGGACTCGACGCCGTCCTCGCCGACGCGCTCGCCATCGCCCAGAGCGGCACCTCGGCGTTCGGCATCAGCGTGGACCTCGATGCCGTGTCGCCCGAGGAAGCGCCGGGGGTCGGCACGCCGGTCCCGGGCGGCATGTCCGGCGCCGACCTGACGCGTGCGCTGGAGCGGATCGGCGGCCGCGACGATCTCGCCGCCGTCGAGCTCGTCGAGTACAGCCCGCGCCTTGACCCCACCGGCCGGAGCGCCCGCGTGGCGATTGAAATCCTGCGAGCCGCCCTATGCGGGACGCGCCAGCAGCCGCAGGTCGCCGCCTAGCTGGGCGGTCGAGACCAGCCTGAGCTTGAGCCGCCGGTCGAGCCCTGCCGGTGCCGGCAGATCGAGCATGCCCTGGGCGGTGTCGCCGAGGAAGCTCGGGTTGAGGTAGACCAGGAACTCGTCGACGCAGCCATCGCGCACCAGCGACCCGTTCAGGCGAAACCCCGCCTCGACGTGCAGCTCGTTGATGCCGCGCTCGGCGAGCGCCGACAGCATCTGCGGCAGCTCCACTTTCCCGCGGGCATTCGGCAGCACCACCACCTCCGCATTGGGCAGCGCACCCTCGCGTGCAGAAAAGACGAGGACGCGTTCGCCCTGCAGGATGCGCGCGTCGTGCGGCGTCTCCAGCCGGCTGTCGATGATCACGCGCAGCGGCTGGCGCGGCGTGGCGACGTCGCGCACGGTGAGCTGCGGGTTGTCGGCCTTGACGGTGCCGATGCCCGTGAGGATGGCGCACGCCCGCGCCCGCCACTCGTGGCCGTCGCGCCGCGCTTGCGGTCCGGTGATCCATTGCGAGCGCCCGTCCTCGAGCGCCGTGCGGCCGTCCAGCGTCGCCGCGACCTTGAGGCGCACCCATGGCCGGCGCCGCGTCATGCGCGAGACGAAGCCGATGTTCAGCTCGCGCGCTTCGCTTTCCAGCAAACCGTGCTCGAAAGTGATGCCCGCCGCGCGCAGCCGGTCACCGCCACCGCCGGCCTGCGGATTGGGATCGCGCAGGGCGGCCACGACGCGGGCCACTTTTTTTCCGATGAGTAATTCGGTGCAGGGCGGCGTGCGCCCCGTGTGACTGCACGGCTCGAGGGTCACATAGACGGTCGCGCCTTCGGCGTTCACGCTCTCGAGCGCGCGGACTTCGGCGTGCGGGCCGCCGGCTTTTTCGTGCCAGCCCTCGCCGATCACCTCGTCGCCGCGCGTGACGACGCAGCCGACGCGCGGGTTCGGCGTCGTGGTCCACAGTCCCTTGGCGGCGCGGTCGAGCGCACGCCGCATCATGGCGTGGTCGAACCGCGAGAAATTCACCGAGAACTTACTTCCGTCGTTTCTTCGCCGCCTTCACTTCCTGCAGCGCCTCGCGGAAGTCTTCCGGCGTCTCGAAGTTGCGGTACACGGAGGCGAAGCGGATGTAGGCGATCTTGTCGAGCCGGGCGAGCTCGCGCATGACGAAGTCGCCGACGCGGTTGGTGGACACCTCGCGCTCGCCAAGGGAGCGCAGCCGCTCGATGACGCGATCGACCGCCTCCTCGATCTGGTCGGTCGCGACCGGGCGCTTGCGCAGCGCGAGCATCATGCTGCCCATCAGCTTCTCGCGGTCGAAGTCGGTGCGGCTGCCGTCCTTCTTCACGAGGCGCGGCATCTTCAGGTCGACGCGCTCGTAGGTGGTGAAGCGTTTCTCGCAGCTCGCGCATTTCCGGCGGCGTCGCGTGGTGTTCGCTTCGAGGTTCGCCCGGGTGTCGATCACCTGGGTTTCCTCGGAACCGCAGAAGGGACATTTCATGGCGAGTTATAAACGTTTGTTTCGCCAAGTATATCCCGCTGGGGCGAAGCCCCCTAGTTGCCGGGGGCGCGCCCTTTCAGGTCATCCGTACACCGGGAAGCGCGCGCAGAGCGCCTTCACCTCGCTCGCGACGCGCTCGAGATTGGCGTTTTCATGGGGATTGTCGAGCACGTCGGCGATGAGATTGGCGAGAAGCTCCGCCTCCGAGTGGCGAAAGCCGCGCGTGGTCATCGCCGGCGAGCCGATGCGGATGCCGCTCGTGACCATCGGCTTCTCCGGATCGTTCGGAATCGCGTTCTTGTTGACCGTGATGTGCGCGCGGCCGAGCGCGGCCTCGGCGTCCTTGCCGGTGATTCGCTTCGGACGCAGGTCGACCAGGAACAGGTGCGATTCCGTGCGGCCGGAAACGATTCGCAAGCCGCGCTCGGTGAGCACGCTGGCCATGGTCCGCGCGTTCTCCATCACGCGCTGCTGGTAGGTCTTGAACTCGGGCTTCAGCGCCTCGCCGAGCGCCACCGCCTTCGCCGCGATCACGTGCATGAGCGGTCCGCCCTGCAGTCCGGGGAAGATCGAGCTGTTGATCGCCTTCTCCTGCTGCGGCAGGCCGAAGATCATGCCGCCGCGCGCCCCGCGCAGCGTCTTGTGCGTGGTGGTGGTGACGAAGTCCGCGATGCCGATCGGCGACGGATAAAGGCCGACGGCGATGAGCCCCGCGTAGTGCGCGATGTCCGACATCAGCAGCGCGCCGCACTTGTCGGCGATCTGGCGAAAGCGCTTCCAGTCGATGGCGAGCGCATAGGCCGACGCACCCGTGACGATGAGCTTCGGCTTCTCCTGCATCGCGATGCGCTCGGCGGCGTCGTAATCGATCTCTTCCTTCGCCGTGAGCCCGTACGACACCACCCGGTACAGCTTGCCGGACAGGTTCACCGGCGACCCGTGCGTCAGGTGCCCGCCCATCGCGAGCGACATGCCGAGGATGGTGTCGCCCGGCTTGAGGACTGCGGTGTACACGGCCTGGTTGGCCTGCGAGCCGGAGTGCGGCTGCACGTTGGCCCACGGCGCGCCGAACAGCTTCTTCGCGCGCTCGATGGCAATGGTTTCCGCGATGTCGACGTACTCGCAGCCACCGTAATAGCGCTTGCCCGGATAGCCCTCGGCGTACTTGTTGGTGAGCTGGCTGCCCTGCGCGAGCAGCACCTGGCGGCTGACGTAGTTCTCCGAGGCGATCAGCTCGACGTGATCTTCCTGGCGCTGGTTTTCGAGGCGAATGGCATTCCAGAGCTCCGGATCCGACTGGGCGAGCAGGTTGGGCGCGAGCCTTTTTGAAAAAACCGGTGGGAACGGGACGCGCCGATTCTACACTTGGGTCATGCGTCTTCTCTGCCTCGTCCTCGCACTGGCGCTCTCGCCGGCATACGGCCAGACGTATCCGGGCAAACCGGTGCGAGTGATCGTCGCCTTCACCGCCGGCGGTGTCACCGACATCATCGCGCGGACCGTCATGCCGAAGCTCGCCGAGCTGTGGGGCCAGGCGGTGGTGGTGGAGAACCGCGCGGGCGCGGGCGGCTCGCTGGGTGCGGTGGCGGTCGCGCACTCCCCGGCCGATGGCAGCGTGCTGCTCGTGCATTCGTCGGGCTATGCCATCAACGCCGCGATCAATCATTCGCTGCCGTACGACCCGTACAAGGATTTCGTTGCGGTCGCGCACCTCGGCAGCCAGCCGCAGGTGCTGGTGGTGAATCCGGCGTCGAGCTACCACAGCGTGCACGATCTGATCGCGGCGGCGAAGGCGAAGCCGGGCGGGATCACCTACGGCTCGGCCGGCATCGGCAGCGGCGCGCACTTCAACGCCGAGAAATTCCGCATCGCCGCCGGCATCGAAGTGCTGCACGTCCCCTACAAGGGCGGCGCCGATGCGATCAACGATACGGCGGCCGGCCGGCTGGATTTCACCTTCAACACGCTGACGCTCGCCCTGCCTTTCATCCGCGACGGCCGCGTCAGGGTGCTCGGCGTGAGCTCCTCGCAACGCAGCAAGCTGCTGCCCAAGCTGCCGACGATCGCTGAATCCGGCGTGCCGGGTTTCGAGTTCACTTTCTGGAACGGCCTGTGGGCGCCGGCCGGGACGCCGGCGGCGATCGTGGACAAGATCGCGCGCGACCTGGAGGTCGTCCTGGCCTCGGCCGATGTGCGCGAGCGCTTCGCGCGCCTCGGCGTCGAGAACGTGTCGATGAATCCCGCCGCGTTCTCGCGCTTCGTGCGCGACGAGATCGACAATGCGGAACGGGTCGCCCGCATCTCCGGCATCAAGGCACAATGAATGAAGGAGGGATCGCCACCATGAGCACCGTCGCGCGCCACGCGCGCCCGCCCGAGCTGGCCG
>DATMIG010000446.1:0-11194 GCA_035554335.1 Burkholderiales bacterium | reverse complement strand
CTGGCGCTGGTCGGGCTTCGGCGCCTGGTCGGGATACTGCTTCCAGAAGGCTTCGATGGTGAGCTCCGGCGAGACCACGGTGAGCATCTGGGCGCGCGCCATGGCGCGCAGCGTGCGCGTCAGCGCGTCGGCCTTGGTGTCGATCACCTGCTGCGTGGTGGTGCCGACGTACTGGTAGAGGCCCTTCTCCCAAGGCGCCTTCGGCAGGTCGCGCAGCTTGACGCCCGCGTAGCGGAACTGGGCAATGGCGTCGCTCCAGTAGAGGATCGCGTCCACGCGCTTCTGCTGGAGCGCGGCGATCACCTGGCCGGCGAAGCCGGTGGGCACGATCTCGATGTCGTCCACGCTCATGCCCTCGTCCATCAGGCGCGCCTTCAGGTAGTCGATGCCCGACTGCGGGCTCGCCATGCCGAGGCGCTTGCCCTTGAGGTCCTTCACCGTGCGCACCGGGCTGTCCTCGGGCGCGGTGAGGATGTATTGCGCCACCTGCACCACGAACACGCTCTTGATGTTCGCGCCGCGGTCGGCGACCAGCTGGATCACCGGCTCCGGATTGCAGAACACGAGGTCGACCGCGCCGCCGACGAGGAGGCCGAGGATCTGGTTCGAGTTCTGGCCGTGCACCACCTCGACGTCGACGCCCTCCTCCTTGAACAGGCCGAGCCCCAGCGTGCTCGAGATGTACGGGTAGGTCACCGTCATGTTGGCGTTGGCCATGCCGATGCGGAGCGACGGCGCCTGCGCGCGAGCGAGCATGGGCCACGCGGCGCTCGCCGCGCCAACGGTTTGAATGAATCTGCGTCTGTCCATCGGTCCCCTCCTAGTATTCGAACACGTTGTCGCGCAGCGTCTTGCCGCTGTATTCCTTGCGGAAGGCACCGCGCCGCTGCAGCGCCGGGATGATGCGGTCCACGAAGTCGAGGATATAGGCCGGCAGCAGCGCGTCGCGGATCATGAAGCCGTCGCAGCCGCTCTGCTCCGCGATCTCGCACATGCGCTCGGCCACCTGCTCGGCCGTGCCGACGATGGGAATCGTGGTCTTCAGGGCCTCGCGCAGGCCGATGTCGCGCGGCGTGGTGTCGGGGCGCTCGTTGAAGTACTGGAACAGCATCGACGGCATGCCCTTGAACTTGTGCCCCTGGGTCTCGAGCTGCTGCTTGATCGGCACGTCGAGCTCGAACTTGGAGAAGTCCACGCCGAGCGAAAGCGAGCCGAAGGCGAGCCCGCCGTGGATGTACGGCTCGGTCTTGGCGAGGGCGAGGTAGGCTTTCTCCTTTTCCTTCGCCGCCTCCGGCGTCTCGCCCACGATCGGCTGGATGCTGAAGAGCACGCGCGGCGGGCGCTTCTGGTACTTCTCGGCGCGCTTCTTCACGTCGTCCACGTACTCCTTCATGCCCTTGACCGAGTTCTGGTTGCTGAGGACGCACTCGGCATGCCGGGCGGCGAACTCGCGGCCGCGGCCGGAGCCGCCGGCCTGGAAGATGAGCGGCGAGACCTGCGGCGAGCGCGGGAACGGCAGCGGGCCGCGCGACTGGAACCATTTACCCTTGAAGTTCACCTCGTGCACCTTTGCCGGGTCCGCGAAGACGCCATTCTCGCGATCGAGCAGCACCGCGTCGGGCTCCCAGCTTGCCCAGAGCTGGTGGCAGAGCTCGATGAACTCGTCCGCCATGTCGTAGCGCAGGTCGTGCTCGGGCAACTCCGTGCCGAAGTTCTGGCCATCGGTCTTGCGGGTGCTCGTCACCACGTTCCAGCCGGCGCGACCCTTGGTCATGTGGTCGAGCGCGTTCAGCTGGCGCGCGAGCAGGAAGGGGGGATGGAACGTCGTCGTCATGGTGGCGGCGACGCCCAGGTGCTGCGTCACCGCGCCCATCATCGACATCACCACCAGCGGGTCGCCGCAGATCGACTCGTTCCCGCTTCTCAGCGTGGGCGTCATCGAGCCGGTATAGGTGGTGTCGATCGACGGCTGGTCGGCGATCACGATGCCGTCGAAGCAGCCGCGCTCGAGCATCCGCGCCGCGTCCATGTAGAGCTCGGGACCGCGGAAGTCGTAGCGGTTGCCCCAGCGCGGGTCGAGCCAGCCGCGCGGCTGGTAGCCGGCGAGGAACCAGAAGAGATGGAAGGGTTTCACGCTATTACGTTCCTACCGGCGGGGGCCTGCTGTCCAATGCAGAAGCTGGATGCGCCCCATATCAATTCGGCATCCCGCGCTCGCTCTCGTGCCAGAAGAGCGCCGCCCGGGCCATGACGCGGATGATCCAGCTCAGGATGATGCCGACCACCGAGAGCACGATCAGCACGGCGAACACCCGCGCGGTCTCGAGCTTGTGCATCTCCTGCAGGATGAGGTAGCCGAGGCCCTTGGTGGCGCCGACGAACTCCGCGACGATGGCGCCGATCACCGAGAGCACCATCGCCACTTCCAGGCTGGCGAAGAGGTACGGTAGCGCGAAGCGCAGCTTCACCCGGTAGAAGGCCTGCCAGCGCGTGGCGCGGAAGACGCGCATCATCTCCAGCACCTCGCTGTCGACCGAGCGCAGGCCGGCGATGGTGTTGATCACCACCGGGAAAAACGTGATGCTGGCGGTGAAGGCGACCTTCGAGCTCACGCCGTAGCCGAGCCAGATGATGAAGAGCGGCGCGATCGCCACCTTCGGGATCATCTGGAAGGCGACGAGGAAGGGATACAGCGCGAGGCGCGTCCAGGTCGATTCGGCGACGAGGGCGCCCATCGCGAAGCCGGCAAAGGCGCCGACCAGGAAGCCGTAGAACACCTCCTGCAGCGTCACCCAGGTGTGCGTGAGGAGGATGCCGCTCTTCAGGCCGTAGGCGAGCTCGGAGAGGACGTCGAGCGGCCGCGCGAGCAGCGTGGAGGGGATCTGCAGGTGCACCACTGCGCGGTCCCAGAGGACGAGCAGGATGACGAGCGTGATGGAGGGCAGCGCGATGGCGAGCAGCGCGCCGCGGCCCCATCGCGCTCCGCTAGGCGAGCGTCTGGGCGCCGAGATGCTCTCGGATTCTGCTGGTGTAGCCATGGAAGAGCTCGGATCCGTAGTCCTTGAGCGAGCGTGGCCGGGGCAGCTCGATCGTGATCACGTCGGCGATGCGCCCCGGGCGCGGCGTCATCACCACCACGCGGTCGGAGAGCAGGACCGCCTCGGGCACGCTGTGCGTGATGAAGAGCACGGTCGCGCCGGTCTCGGTCCAGATGCGCATCAGCTCCAGGTTCATCTGCTCGCGCGTCATCGCGTCGAGCGCGCCGAAGGGCTCGTCCAGCGCGAGGAAGGACGGCTGGCACATGAGCGCGCGGCAGATCGAGACGCGCTGGCGCATGCCGCCGGAGAGCTCGAACGGGTACTTGCCCTCGAACCCGGTGAGCCCGGTCATCTCCAGCAGCTCCTGCGCGCGCTGCTCGTGCTCCGCCTTGCGCCGCTCGCGCAGGTCGGACGGCATCAGCACGTTGTCCTTCACCGTCATCCACGGCAGGAGCACCGCGTTCTGGAACACGACGCCCACGTCGTCGCGCGGCTGGGTCACCACCTCGCCGTCGACCGCCACGCGGCCGCGCGTGGGCGCGATCAGGCCGCAGACAATGCGCATCAGCGTGCTCTTGCCGCAGCCGCTCGCGCCGACCACCGAGACGAACTCGCCCGCGCGGATGCCCAGATTGATGTCCTGCAGCGCGCTGACCTGCTCGCCGCGCTGCGTGTCGAATGTCTTGGAGAGGCCCGCGACCTGGACGTCGCGGGCGCGGCCTTGCGTGGTCATTGGCGTTTCCGTCCGATCATCGCCGCGCCCCCCGGCGCTGTCCATTGCGAATTCGCGATGCGCGCCATCTAATGTGGCGATATTACGGAGCCGCTACGGCGATGCCGCGCTCCTTGAATGTTCGCCTCAATGCTTGGGCGAACGCGACCGCCCCGGCCTGGTCGCCGTGGATGCACAGCGTGTCCGCCGCGACCGGCACGCGCTTGCCGGAGAGGCTGGTGACGAAGCCGCCCTCGATCATGCCGAGCGCCTGCTGCACCGCCTTCTGCGCGTCCTCGATCATGCCGCCCGGCTTGTCGCGCGGCGCGAGCGTGCCCTCGTCGGTGTAGCCGCGGTCGGCGAAGACCTCGGCGCAGACCGGCACGCCGGCCTTCTTCGCGATCTCGTAGTTCCGGCTGCGGGAAAGCACATACAGCATCGCGCCGAGGTCCTTCGCCGCGCGCACCATCGCCTCCGACAATCCCTCGTCGTTCGCCGCCATGTTGTAGAGCGCGCCGTGGCACTTGATATGGTGCAGCCTGGAGCCCGCGGCCCGCGCGAACGCCTCGACCGCCCCCGCCTGGTAGACGACGAGGTCGTACATCTCCTGCGGCGAGATCTTCATCACGCGCCGGCCGAATCCCATGATGTCGGGCAGCGACGGGTGCGCGCCGATGGCCACGCCATGGTCGAGCGCCAGCTTGACGGTCTTGCGGATGGTGGCGGGATCGCCGCCGTGGAAACCGCACGCGATGTTCGCCGAGCTGATATGCGGCATCACCTCCGCGTCGGCCCCCACCTCCCAGGCGCCGTAGCTCTCGCCCATGTCGCAGTTGAGATCGATCTTCATAATTGGGGTCAGATCAACATTACAGGACAAGACGAATTATCGCAGTGCCCTGTCATTCTGATCTGACCCCAATTACTTGCCGTATTCCCCCGAGATGCCGTGCAGCACGCCTTCGATGCGCTCGCGCATGTCCTTGCGCAGCTCCGCGGCCATGTCGAGGCCGCAGCGCGCGAAGTGCAGGGTGCCGCCGGGCGCGATCTGCGCGAGGCGCGGCACGTCGGCCGAGGCGATCTCGGCGATGCGCGGGTAGCCGCCGGTCGTCTGGTGGTCGGCCATCAGCGCGATCGGCACGCCGTTCGCCGGCACCTGCACCGTGCCGAGGCAGGTGGGCGCGGAGAGGATCTCGTCCTTCTTCGAGCGCGTGATCGGCGGGCCGGCGAGGCGATAGCCCATGCGGTTGGAATCCGGCGTCACGCGCCAGACGGTGTCGAAGAATGCGCGCTGCATGTTGGCGTCGAAGTCGCCGAAATGCTCGCCCTCGAGCGCGTGCAGCACGATCGGCTCGCGGTCCGGCACGGTGATGCTCGGCACGTGCCAGCGCACGCTGTTGCCGCGCTTGTGCTTGAGCGCCTGGAAACGCTCCTGCGAGAGCTGCTCGGAATTCTCCGCGAGCGGAATCGAATCGCCGCGCTTCAGCACCCTTCCCTCGACGCCGCCGAACCCGCCCGGCAGGTAGGTGCTGCGGCTGCCGAGCACCGGCTCGACCGCGATACCGCCGGCGACCGCGAGATAGCCGCGCGCGCCGCGCGCCGCGCGGCTGATCGAGATGTGCGAGCCTTTCTGCACCAGCACCGGCCGGTTGATCGGGAAGTCGGTCTCGAACTCCGCGCCGACCAGCGCGATCAGCGTGTCGCGCTCGAACTCGAGGTCCGGCCCGAGCACGGTGAGCTCGAGCGCCGCCGCGCCGACGTCGTTCTTCACCAGCGCATTGGCGAGCTTGAGCGACATCGGATCCATCGCGCCGCCCGGGCAAAGGCCGACGTGCTGGTGGCCGTGGCGGCCGAGGTCCTGCACCGTCATGAGCAAGCCGGGACGAAGGATGCGGATGCTCATGGCGAGAGCAAATTAGGAAGTGGAGCTCAACTGCAGATACTCCTCGCGCGTGATCGGCCTGAAGCGCACGCGGTCGCCGGCGGCGAAGAGGCTCGGCTCCTGCCGCTCGGCGTCGAACACCTGCAGCGGCGTGCGGCCGATGATGCTCCAGCCGCCCGAGATGGCGTAGGGATACACCACCGTCTGGTCGTTCGCGATGGCGACCGATCCCGCCGGCACGATGGCGCGCGGCGTGGCGCGGCGCGGCACGGAGAGCTTCCCGTTCAGGCCGCCGATGTACGGATGCCCCGGGGCGAAGCCGATCATCAGCACGCGGAAGTCGCTCCCCGCGTGCAGCGCGATCGCCTCCTCCACCGTCACCTTCGACAGCGCGGCGACCTCGGCCAGGTCGAGCGCGAACTCCGGCTCGTAGCAGACCGGCACGTCGATCGTGCGCAGCACGTCGCCCGGCTTCGGCAGCCCTTCCTTCAGGCACTCGCTCACCACGTTGAGCGCGGCGGCGAACGCGTCGCCGTGCACCGCCGGCTCGTCGGGGTCGAAGTGGATGGCGAGCCCGCCGAGCGCCGGCACCACGTCGCGCACCCAGGACAGCGCGCGGCCGTGCACCATCGTTGCTAGGCGCTGCACCGCCGAGTTCACCTCGAGGTCGAGCTCCCTGGAGAACTCGATGTAGACGGCGCAATCCCCGAGCGGGACCGCGCCCAGGGGAGCGAGCTTAGGCAGAGGGCACCGCGACGCCGATCATGGAGTCGCGCGAGACGATGCCCGCCAGCCGCTCCTCGCTCCAGCCTTCCGTGCCCTGCGGCCGCATCGGCAGCACGAGGTAGCGCATGTCGGCGGTCGAGTCGTGCACGCGGATCTGCACCGTGTCGGGAATGGACAGGCCGAACTCCTGCAGCACCGCGCGCGGCTCGCGCACCATGCGCGAGCGGTAGTTGCGCGACTTGTACCAGTCCGGCGGAATGCCGAGCAGCACGCGCGGATAGCAGGAGCACAGGGTGCACACGATCGCGTTATGGACCTGCGGTGTGTTCTCGACTACCAGCAGGTTCAGTCCCGGAATCTGCAGACCGAGCTCCTCGCACGCCTGGGTGCCGTTGGCGAGCAGCCTCTTCCTGAACTCGGCATCGGCCCAGGCCTTCGCCACGACCTTCGACCCGCGCTCCGGCGTGCGCGCGCGCATCGCCGCGACCTCGTCGGTCACCTGCGCGTCCGTGACGAGACCCTTCTCCACCAGCAGCTCGCGAAGGCTCGTCTCCATGAGCTGGTAGTACGTAAACGGTTGGTAGCGGCCCTGGTCTTTCATGTCTTTGCCCCCCTGATAAGGGGGGTGTGAGCCGAAGGCGAACGGGGGGTTTGATTTTCGGGAAACCCCCCGCTCACTTCGCTCGCGCCCCCCTTATCAGGGGGTCGGCAAAAGGCGTTCGCGACCATCAGGCTTTCTCCAACCAATGCTGGAAGATTTCAATCTCGACGACATCCGATTCCGGCCCTTTGTAATCGGGCCACACTTCCTTCTGCTTGAAGCGCACGCGATACAGTGGAATCGCGGGCAGCCCATTCCTCATCTGCGCGAGCTCCTCCGGGTTCGGGAAGCTACCGCACAGGCGCTCGATCACGCCGACGTGGCCGCGGATGTAGAACGGCGTGCGAATATGGCCCAAGGGGGCCGTCTTCCGCACGCGCACGCGCGCGCCCACGTCGAACTGCGGCGCGAGCGCCGGATACTTAGTCGCGAACTGCGGCTGCACGCTTGGCCACCTCCTCCATCTTCTTTCCCAGCTCGTCGGTCGTGATGACGCCGCGCTGGATCAGGGTCTGCGTGAGCGAGCTGATCCACTTCTCGTAGTACGAAAGCTTGTCGTACGCCTCGTGCGGCAGCGCCTCGATGTTCTTGCGCACCTCGTCGACCGTGATCTTCCCGCCCAGGCGCAGCAGCTGCACCATCGCGTCGACCCGGCGCTCCCAGTCAGCGTAGTCGTGCTCGCCCTGCTCGACCTTGCCGGCGGGCAAGCCGCCCATGTCGTGATGTCCTCTTTCGATCATGCGACCCACTCCGATACGGGCGCCTTCGCCTCGTGCAGCGGCTGGCAGACGATGTCGACCAGCGTCGGCTCGGCGGCCGCGAAGGCCTGTTTCAATGTTTTCTCCAGCTCCCTTGGATCCGTGACGCGCCAGCTGCGAATGCCGTACACGCTCGCGACGGCCGCGTGATCCGTGACGCCAAAATCGACCGAGAAGTAGCGCTGGCCATAGCCCGAGCGCTGTCCCGCCTTGATCCATCCGTAGACGGCATTCGAGATCACGATGGCGGTGAGCGGAAGCTTCAGCCGCGCGAGCGTCTCGAGCTCGCCGGCGCACATGCCGAAGCTGCCATCGCCCATCACCGCGACGGTCTTCACGTCCGGCCGGCCGAAGTGCGCGCCGATCGCGCCGGCGAGCGAGTAGCCGAGCGCGCCGTGGGCGCGGTTGGAGAAGAATTTGCGGCCGGTGCCGCGCACGACGTGATACGCGGAGAAATACGGGCACGGCGTGCCGGGGTCGGCGACGAGCTGCGCATCGGCGTCCAGCAGCCGTGACACCTCGGCGACTACGCGTTCGGGCCGGATGGGAGATGCGTCAGACCGGGCGAGCGCCTCGAACTTCTCGAACTTGGCGCGCTTTTGCGCGTCGATCGCCGTGAGATCTCCCTGCCGCTGATTCACGGATTCGATGAGCGCGGCGAGCGCGAGCTTGGCATCGCCGACGAGCGGCACGTCGACCTTGTAGTTCCGCCCGGGCACGGCCGGATCCACGTCTATATGGATGATCCGCGCCTGGTCCGGGGCCGGATGGCGCCAGCGTTCGGTGGTCACCGAGCCGGCGCGGCAGCCGACGAAGATGATGACGTCGGCCGAGTCGACGACGGCGCGCGTCTCGGGCGTGCCGCCGTTCGAGCCGACCACGCCCACCGATTGCGCGCAGCGCTCGTCGATGGAGCCCTTGCCGCTGATGGTGGTGGCGACGGCCGCGCCGAGCTTTTCCGCCAGCTCGGCGAGCTCGGCTTCGGCGCGGGCGATGACGACGCCGCCGCCGCAAATGAACAGCGCGTTTCTGGCTCCCCGAAGGAGTTTCGCCGCCAATGAAACGAGTTCGGGATCCGGCGCCACGCGGCGCGACGGATAGCTGCCGAGCGACGGATCCGCCCAGACGTCCGCCGCATCCACCGGTGCCGTCTGCACGTCGTACGGCAGCGCGAGGTGCGCCGCGCCCGGGCGGCCGCTCGTCATGGCGTCGAACGCCTGCCGGAAGGTGCGCGGGATGTCGACCGCGCGGTCGATCACCGCGTTCCACTTGGTGAGCGGCGCCATGAGCGCGCGCTGGTCGAGCTCGGTGAGCGTGAACCGGCCGCGGGAGGAGACCGAGATGTCGGTGTTGATCGCCAGGACCGGGATGGACGACTCGTTGGCTTCCACCAGCCCCGGCAGGATGTACGTCGCGCCGCCGCCGGAGGGGCCTTCGCAGACGCCGACTTTCCCGGTGACGCGCGCATAGCCGTCGGCCATGTAGGCCGCGTGCCTTTCGTCCCGGGTGAGCACGTGTTTCAAGGATGAACTTCTAAGGGCGTCGTACAGCGGCAGGCTCGTGTCGCCGCACAGCCCGAAGACGATCTCGACGCCGTGCGCGCGCAGCATCTCGACGACGGCCTGGGCGCCGTTCATCGTGGTGGCGCGAGTTTCGACGGGCTTGTTCAAGGCGGCGGTTATATTAGCGCGCATGGATGTCGCCGATCGGCAGAAGCCGAAGCCGGGCGAGCTTTTCGTCGATCATGTCTCGCATTTCGTCGCCGACCTCGGCGCCGCGGCGCGCGCCTTCGAGGACCTCGGCATGAAGGTGACGCCGGCCTCGGTGCAGGTCGCGGCCGACGGGCCGGTCGGCGCCTCCAACCGCTGCGTGATGCTGGACGAGGGCTACATCGAGCTGCTGTCGCCCACGCATGACACGCCTTCGGCGCAGCGGCTGCGCGCGTACATGGGCAAGTACACGGGCGTCCATCTCGTCTGCTTCGGCACGCCCGACGCCGAAGGGGAGCAGCGCCGCCTGCAAGCGCATGGCTTCGAAGCGCAGCTGGTCGAGTTCGAGCGCGAGGTCGAAGGCGGCACGGCGCGCTTCAAGGCCGTGCGCGTGTCGCCGGAGACGATGCCGGAGGGGCGCATCCAGTACGTGCAGCAGATGGCGCCGGAGCATGTCTGGCTCCCGGGGTATGTAAACCAGGGACGGCTGGACGAGGTGTACGTGGTGGCGGCCGATCCGGTGGAAGCGGCGGTCCGCTGGGGCCGCTTTACCGCGCTGATGCCGTCGCCGGAGGCGCATTGCATAAGACTCAAAGCAGCGCGCGGCAGCATCGTGATTGGCGACCGTGCCGCGATCGTGCGCCTGCTCGGCGATGCGCCGCACGCGCCGGGGATCGCGGGGTATTCGCTGCAGGGTGCCTCCGCAAAGCGGCTGGTCGCATTGCCACCCGCCGTCGGCGGCGCTTTGCGCCTGGAGCCCTAGCGCGCGGGAAAGAGCTGCCGGTAATGCTGCGCGATCTGGCCGGTGGTCGCGAACCAGACGCGATCCGACTTCGCCCGGATGTGCTGCATCGCGCCGCGGAAGTGCCGCAGGCGGAACGGCTGGCCGACGAGGAAGGCGTGGATGGAGACGCCGTAGACGAGGGACTGCTCCTGCGACTGCTCGAGCATCTCGTCGAAGTTGTCGACGACCATCTCGGCGAACTTGTCCGCCGTGCCGTGATGCAGCGCCATCATCGGGATGTCGTTCACCTCGTGCGGGTAAGGCACGGACAGGATCGGCCCGCTGCGCGTCTTCATCCACACCGGCTGGTCGTCCATCGGCCAGTCGAGGATGTATTCATAGCCCGCCTCGCGCAGGAGATCCGGCGTCGCGCGGCTCGGATTCACCCCGGGCGAGAGCCAGCCCTGCGGCGGCTTGCCCTCGTGGCGGCGGATGGCGGCGGTGACCTCGGCGATCAATTGCCGCTCCCCCTCCTCCTTGAAGTCGTTCTGGTGCTCGGAGTTCGTGCGGCCGTGGCCGACGATCTCGTCGCCGCGCTGGCGCAACGCGTCGACGACCTGCGGGCAGTGATCGTAGACCTCGCTGTTGAGGAGCACGGACACCGGGAGCTGGAGCTCGTCGAACAGCTTGATCAGGCGCCACACGCCGACGCGGTTGCCGTACTCGCGCCAGCCCCAGTTGTAGGAATTCGGGTGCGGTAGTCCCGGCGAGTACGAGATGCCGAGGCCGGTGTCGTAGGCGAAGGCCTCGAGGTTGAGGCACAGATGGAACGCGAGGCGCTTGCCGCCCGGCCAGGTGAAAGCGGGCCGCTCGACGATGGGCGAGTAGTCGAAATACGGCTGTTTCTGCAGCGTCAGACGGCGTCTCCCTGCTTCGACGGCTGCGTGTCCGAGAACGCCGGCAGCTTCATGCAGCGCTCGAAGATCGCCATCAGGGTCGGGTAGGGCTTCAGGTCGCAGTTGAAGCGCTGCGCGTTGAACACCT
>DATMIG010000445.1:0-5714 GCA_035554335.1 Burkholderiales bacterium | reverse complement strand
TTCTTTCTTCGGTTCGAGCTCCACTGCGCCCATGAGGCCGATGTTGCGGACGTCGATGACGTTCCGCGTGGCCTTCAGCGAGTGGAGCGCCTCTTCCCAATGCTTCTCCACTGACTGCGCGCGCTCGAGCAGGCCTTCCTCCTCGTACACGTCGAGGGTGGCGATGCCAGCCGCGCAGCCGAGCGGGTGGCCGGAGTACGTATAGCCGTGGAAGAGCTCGATGCCCTCGCCGCCCTTCATGAACGCTTCGTAAATCGAGTCCCTCACGAACACGGCGCCCATGGGCACCGAGCCGTTGGTCATGCCCTTCGCCACGGTGAAGATGTCCGGCATCACGCCCAGCCGCTGCGAGCCGAACGGCTTGCCGAGCCGGCCGAACCCGGTGATCACCTCGTCGAAGATGAGCAGGATGCCGTGCTTGTCGCAGATCTCGCGCAGGCGCTGCAGGTAGCCCTGCGGCGGAACCAGCACGCCGGCCGAGCCGGAGACCGGCTCCACCATCACGGCGGCGATGCTGGCGCCGTCGTTCATCAGGCAGAGCCGCTCGAGGTCTTCGGCGAGCTCGACGCCGTTCTTCGGCAGGCCGCGCGAGAAAGCGTTGCGCGCGACGTCATGTGTATGGCGGATGTGCAGCACGCCCGCCACGCCCGGGCCGAACACTTTCTTGTTCGCCGGAATGCCGCCGACGGCCATGCCACCGAAGTTGACGCCGTGGTAGCCGCGCTCGCGGCCGACCAGGCGGAAGCGGTGGCCTTCGCCGCGCGCGCGGTGGTACGC
This sequence comes from Burkholderiales bacterium, assembly GCA_035554335.1. GTDB lineage: Bacteria > Pseudomonadota > Gammaproteobacteria > Burkholderiales > SG8-39 > SCGC-AG-212-J23. Next base: position 4,937 of record DATMIG010000445.1, on the reverse strand, counting down.
GAGCGCGATCTTGAGCGCCGTGTCGGCCGACTCCGAACCCGAGTTGGTGAAGAAGACGCGCTTGAAGCCTTCGGGCGCGAGCGCCGACAGACGCTCGGCGAACTCGAACGCGATCGGGTGACCCATCTGGAAGGTCGGCGCGAAGTCCATCGTCGCCGCCTGCTGCTGGATGGCTTCCACGATCTTCGGCCGGCAATGCCCGGCGTTGACGCACCACAGGCCCGCGCAGCCATCGAGGATCTGACGGCCTTCCGGCGTCCAGTAGTACATGCCCTCGGCGCGCGCGAGAAGACGCGGCGCCTTCTTGAATTGCCGGTTGGCGGTAAATGGCATCCAGAACGCGGATTGCTCCAGCGTCGTGGAAAAGTCAGCGCGCTTGTTCATGACGGCAGCTTACTCCTTGGCGCGGCATGCGGCGCCGCACCAAGGGAGGCATTACTACCCAATGTGACTAGGCCGAGTAGGCCACGACCTTCTGCTTCTGCTCGCCAAGCCCCTGAATGGTGAGACGCATGACGTCGCCCGGCTTGAGGAAGACCGGCGTCGGCTTGATGCCGAGGCCCACGCCCGGCGGCGTGCCGGTGGCGATGATGTCGCCCGGCAGGAGCGTCATGTAGTGCGAGACGTGCGAGATGATCTTCGCGCAGTCGAACACCATCGTGCGCGTGTTGCCGCTCTGCATCTTCTTTCCGTTCACCTCGAGCAGCATGTCGAGGTTCTGCGGATCCTTGATCTCGTCGGTGGTGACGAGCCACGGCCCGATCGGGCCGGAGGTGTCGAAACCCTTGCCCTTGTCCCACTGAGTCGTCGCCATCTGGAAGGCGCGCTCCGAGACGTCATTGACGATGGTGTAGCCGGCAACGTAGTTGAGCGCCTCCGACTCGTCCACATAGCGCGCCTGCTGCCCGATGACGATGCCGAGCTCGATTTCCCAGTCGAGCTTGGTCGAGTTCTTCGGCTGGATCACGTCGTCGTTCGGCCCGTTGATGCAGGTGGTCGCCTTCATGAAGACGATCGGCTCGGCGGGCAGCGGCAGCCCCGCTTCCTTGGCGTGGTCGGAATAGTTCAGGCCGATGGCGACGAACTTGCCGATGCCGACGTACGGCACGCCGAAGCGCGGATTGCCGGAAACGAGCGGCAGCGTCTCGGGCTTGAGCTTCGCGAGCACCTTGAGCCCGCGCGGCGAGATCTCGTTCGGCCCGATGTTGTCGACCACCTTCGAGAGGTCGCGCAGCTTCCCTTCGCTGTCGATGACTCCCGGCTTCTCGTAGCCCGGCTTCCCGTAACGGCACAACTTCATATCGTCATTCCCCCATCGATCGAGTAAGCGTTTCCGGTCGCGAACAGCGATTCGTCCGACGCGAGGAACACCAGGATCCCCATGATGTCGTCGACCGTGCCGAGGCGTCCCATGGGCTGGCGCGCGACGAAGTCCTTGCGCGCCTGCACCGGGTCGGCGAATGCGTTGATGCGTCCCTGCAGCGACGGCGTGTCGACCGTGCCGGGAGAGATCGCGTTGCAGCGGATGCCCTTGCCGACGTAGTCGGCGGCTATGGATTTGGTGAGGCCGATGACGGCGGCCTTGCTGGCGCCGTAGACGCAGCGATTCGGCAGCCCTTTGATCGACGAGGCGACCGAGGCCATGTTGATGATCGAGCCCTTCTGCTTCTTCAGCATCCCGGGCAGGAAGGCGCGCGTGACGAGGAACATCGACTTCACGTTCACACTGAACGCCTGGTCCCAGTCCGCCACCTTGGCATCGAGGATCGAGCCGTGGTGCACGATGCCGGCGCAATTGAAGAGGATGTCGATGTCGCCGACCTCCTGCGCCACCTTGGCGATGGCGGCTTCGTCCGTGACGTCGAGCGGCCGGGTGCGGATCCCTTCCTTGCCGTCGATCTCCTTCAGCTTCGCCGCATTGAGGTCCGTCGCCCAGACGCGCGCGCCTTCTTTCGCGAACCTGAGCGCGGCGGCTTGTCCCATGCCCTGCGCCGCCGCGGTAATGAAAGCCGTCTTGCCTGCCAGTCGTCCTGCCATATAGGAATGGATGCGGGGGTCCTGTGCGAAGGGAGGCGATTATACTTCCCGCTCCCATGAATTCCCTCGATTTCGCAGGCCGCACCGCGGTCGTCACCGGCGGCATGCAAGGCATTGGCGCCGCCATCGTCAAACGCCTGAAGGCATCCGGCGCGAAGGTGGCCATCTGGGACCTCGACGGTTCGTCGAAGGTCGATGTCGGCGATCCCGCCTCGGTCGACGCCGCGGTGAAGCGCACGCTGGCCGAGCTCGGCAAGATCGACGTGCTGGTAAACAACGCCGGCATCGCCGGCAAGAACACGCCGACCGTCGACTATCCGATCGAGGAATGGGAGCGCGTGATCCGCGTCAACCTCACGAGCCAGTTCCTCTGCTGCCGCGCCGTCGCGCCGCACATGGTGAAGGCGAAGTACGGCCGCATCGTCAACATCGCATCCATCGCGGGCAAGGAAGGCAACCCGAATGCCGTGGCCTACTCGGCGTCCAAGGCCGGAGTGATTTCATTGACGAAAAGCCTGGGCAAGGAGCTCGCCCAGGCCGGCGTCCTGGTCAACTGCATTACGCCGGCGGCGGCGAAGACGGCGATCTTCGACCAGATGACCGAGAGCCACATCAACTACATGCTGGCCAAGATCCCGATGGGCCGCTTCGTCGAAGTGGACGAGATCGCCGCGCTCGCCTGCTGGCTCGCCTCATCGGACTGCTCGTTCTCCACCGGCGCGGTGTTCGACATCTCGGGCGGCCGTGCCACCTACTAAGAAGAAGCCCGCACAGCGCAGAAGCGCCGCCTGGTTCAGCCGCCAGGACATCTACGGCTTCATCTACCGCAGCTGGACCAAGAACCGCGGCGTGCCGAACGACCAGTTCGACGGTCGCCCGGTCATCGGCATCTGCAACACCTGGTCCGAGCTCACGCCGTGCAACACGCATTTCCGCGTGCTCGCCGAGCACGTGCGCAACGGGATCCTCGAATCCGGCGGCTTTCCGCTCGAATTCCCGGTGATGTCGCTCGGCGAGACGCTGCTGCGGCCGACGGCCATGCTCTATCGCAATCTCGCCAGCATGGACGCCGAGGAAACCATCCGCGCCAATCCGCTCGACGGCGTAGTGCTGCTCGGCGGCTGCGACAAGACCACGCCCTCCATACTGATGGGGGCGGCGAGCGTGGACATCCCGACCATCTTCGTCTCGGGCGGTCCGATGCTCTCCGGCAAATACCGCGGCCAGGACATCGGCTCGGGCACCAATGTCTGGTCGATGTCGGAGGAGCTGCGCGCCGGCAAGATCACGCTGGAGGAGTTCCACGAGGCCGAGTCGTGCATGCATCGTTCGCACGGCCACTGCATGACCATGGGCACCGCCTCGACGATGGCGTCGATGGTCGAGTCGCTCGGCGTCGGCATGCCGGGGAACGCAGCCTGGCCGGCGGTCGACGCGCGCCGCAACGTGCTCGCGCGCATGGCGGGGCGGCGCATCGTGCAATTGGTCCAGGACGACGTGCGCCTGTCCCAGATCCTGACCAAGCAGGCATTCGAGAACGCCATCCGAGCCAACGCCGCGATCGGCGGCTCCACCAACGCCGTCATTCACCTGATCGCCATCGCGCGTCGCATCGGCGTCGACCTCACGCTCGACGACTGGGATCGCGTCGGCGAAGGCGTGCACACGCTCGTCAACCTCATGCCTTCGGGCAAGTACCTGATGGAGGACTTCGCCTACGCGGGCGGCCTGCCCGCCGTCCTCAGGGAGCTGGGCGAAAACGGCGCCCTGCACAAGGACGCGCTGACCGTGAACGGCAAGACCATCTGGGACAACGTGAAGGACGCGCAATGCTGGAACCGCGACGTCATCACGCTTTTCAAGTCGCCGTTCAAGAAGAACACCGGCATCAAGGTGCTGCGCGGCAACCTGTGTCCCGACGGCGCCATCATCAAGCCGTCCGCGGCCACGCCCAAGCTCCTCAAACATCGCGGCCGCGCCGTGGTGTTCGAAAACATCGAGGACTTCCACCAGCGCATCGACGACCCGAAGCTCGACATCGATGAACGCTGCATCATGGTGCTCAAGTACTGCGGGCCGAAGGGCTATCCGGGCATGGCGGAGGTGGGCAACATGCCGCTGCCGCCGAAGCTGCTGAAAAAAGGCATCACCGACATGGTGCGCATCTCGGACGCGCGCATGAGCGGCACCGCCTACGGAACCGTAGTCCTGCACATGTCGCCCGAGGCGGCCGCCGGCGGCGCGCTGGCGCTGGTGCAGAACGGCGACGAGATCGAGCTCGACGTCGGCAAGCGCCGCCTGCAGCTCATGATCTCCGATGCCGAGCTCGCCGGCCGCCGCGCGCGCTGGAAGGCGCCGAAGGCGCCGCTCGAGCGCGGCTACTGGAAGCTCTACGTCGACCACGTCAACCAGGCACACCAGGGCGCCGACCTCGATTTCCTGGTCGGCAAGAGCGGCTCCTTCGTGCCGCGCGACAACCACTAGCTGCGGTTGTCGGCCGTTAAGTGGACTACCGCACGTACAGGCCTCGGCCGCCGCTGGATGCCCTGGTGGAAAACCTGTGGTCGCTCGCCGACGCGCCGGCACATGCGCACGAGCGCATCGTGCCAAGCGGCACGTTCGAGCTGGTCGTCAACCTCGACGAGGACGAGATCCGCGTCTACGAGCCCGACGGCGCGGTGCGTCGCTACGCGGGGGCGGTGGTGTCGGGCGCCTTCACGCGCAGCTTCGTGGTGGACACGCGCGAGCATGCGTCGCTCGTCGGCGTGCACTTCAAGCCCGGCGGTGCGCGGGCATTTCTCGGCGCGCGCGCGGACGAGCTCACCGATGCGCACGCCGAGCTCGCCGCGCTTTGGTCGTCCGCCGCGGCCGCCCGGCTCCGCGACGCGCTGTGCAGCGCG
>DATMIG010000444.1:0-6142 GCA_035554335.1 Burkholderiales bacterium | reverse complement strand
GACGCAGATTGCCGGCCAGCTGGCCGATGAAGGTGGTCTTGCCGGCGCCGTTCGGGCCGATGATGGCGTGCGTCTCGCCTTCGCGCACCGCGAGGTCGATGCCATCGGTGGCACGCAGCGCGCCGAACGTTTTTACGAGCTGGCGGACCTCAAGCATCGGATCGCACCAGCAGGCCGGCCAGGCCGCGCTTGAAGAAGATGACCGAGACGACGAGCAGCGGGCCCAGGATGACGGGCCAGTACTCCGTGTAGCCCTTCAGCAGCTCCTCGAAGAGGAGCAGCGCGAAGGCGCCGAGCATGGGGCCCGCGCTGCTGGCGATGCCGCCGAGGATCACCATGAACATCAGGTCGCCCGACTGCATCCAGCTCATCAGTCCCGGCGTGATGTAGTTGGTGTGGTTGGCGTAGAGGGCGCCGGCCAGGCCGCCGATCGCGCCGGCGATGACGAATGCGACCAGCCGGTAGGGGTAGGGCGAGAAGCCGATGGCGCGCGAGCGCGCCTCGTTCGACTTCGCCGCGCGCAGCACCATGCCGAAGCGCGACTCGACGATGCGGTGGACCAGATAGATCACCACCAGCATGAGCGCGAGGCAGACGTAGTAGAACTGCACCGCGTCGCCCAAATCGACGAAGCCGAGCTGGCTGCGCGCCTTGAGCCGCATGCCGTCGTCGCCGCCGAAGACGTCGAGCGAGATGCCGAGGTAGTAGAGCATCTGCGTGAACGCGAGCGTGATCATGATGAAGTAGATGCCGCTCGTGCGGATCGACACCGCGCCGATGGCGAGCGCGACGAGCGCCGAGGCGCCGATCGCTACCAGCCATTGCACGTAGCCGTTGGTGATGCCGTAGAAGGCGAGGATGCCGACCGAATAGGCGCCGATGCCGAGATAGGCGGCGTGGCCGAAGGAGACCAGGCCGCCGTAGCCGAGGATCAGGTTGAGGCTCGTCGCGGCGATGGCGAGGATCATGATCCGGCGCACGAGGTCGATGTAGAACGGCTGGTGGATCGCGCTCACCGCCGGCGGCAGCAGCGCCAGGATGACGATCACCACCACCCAGAAGACGGGGCCTCGCTTCATCGGCTCTGGAACAGGCCCGCCGGCTTCAGCGCCAGCACGACCGCCATCAGCAGGTAAATGAGCATCGACGCGAGCGCCGGACCCGCCGCCTCGGCGGCGGTGGGCGAGATGAGCGTCGCCAGCATCGGCTTGAGGAACGCGCGGCCCATGGTGTCCACGAGGCCGACGATCACCGCGCCGACCAGCGCGCCGCGGATCGAGCCGATGCCGCCGATCACGATCACGACGAAGGCCTGGATGAGCACGATCTCGCCCATGCCCGGCTGCACGGCGTAGATCGGTCCCGCCATCAGGCCGGCGAGACCGGCGAGCGCTGCACCGAAGCCGAACACCACCGTGTAAAGGAGCCGGATGTTCACGCCGAGCGCCGCGACCATCGTGCGGTTGGAAGCGCCGGCGCGGATCAGCATGCCGAGGCGGGTTCGCGTCACGACGTACCAGAGCGCGAGGGCGACCACCAATCCGACGACGAGGATCACCAGCCGGTAGAGCGGGTAGCGCGAGCCGGTGAAGAGCGTGACGTGGCCCTGCAGCCAGGACGGCAGCGACGTGTACAGGCTGCCGCGTCCCCAGATGAGCGCGGTGGCCTCGTTGAAGAAGAGGATCAGGCCGAAGGTGGCGAGCACCTGGTCGAGATGGTCGCGGCTGTAGAGCGTGCGCAGCGCGATCACCTCGATCAGCATGCCGACCACCAGCGTGCCGAGCAGGCCGAGGAACACCGCGACCACGTAGTTGCCCGTCCAGTTGAACGCCGCGACTGCGAGATACGCGCCCACCATGAAGAGCGAACCGTGCGCGAGGTTCACCATGTTCATGATGCCGAGGATGAGCGTGAGCCCGGCGGCCATCAGGAACAGCATGACGCCGTACTGAAGCCCGTTCAGCAGCTGCTCGAAGACGAGGGACCAGAGCATGTGGAAACAAAAAAGGGCGCGAAGCGCCCTTTTTTAAGGATGGCTCAGGCCATTACCACTTCATCTTGCAGTCTTGGTGGTAGGCGTCCTGGTGCTTCTCGAACGCCTTCTGCACGATCTTCATCGCCACGCCGTCCTTGTTGTTCGCCTTCACCGCCTGGAGCAGGTAGAAGTCCTGGATCGGGTGCTGGTTGTTGTTGAACTTGAACGGTCCGCGGATCGAGTCGTAGTTCGCCTTGCGCATGGCGGCGACGAGGGCCTTGGTGTCCTTCAGGTTGCCCTTGGTCGCGCGCACCGCCGAGTCGATCAGCATGATGGCGTCGTAGCTCTGCGCGCCGTAGTACGAAGGCGTGTAGCCGAACTTCTTCTCGAAGTCGGCGACGTATTTCTTCGACGCCGGCACGTTCAGGTCCGGGCTCCAGAAGCGCGCCTCGTACTGGCCGATCGCCGCTTCCTTCAGCGCCGGGATCGACGTCTCGTCGACCGTGAACACCGAATAGAGCGGGATCTGGTCGCGCAGGCCGGCCTGCACGTACTGCTTCACGAACTGGATGCCCATGCCGCCGGGATAGAACACGAACACCGCCTTCGGGTTCTTGGCGCGCAGCTGCGTGATCTCGGCCTGGTAGTCGGTCTGCTGGAACTTGGTGTAGACCTCGTCGACGATCTTGCCCTTGTAGTAGCGCTTCAGGCCCGCGACCATGTCCTTGCCGGCCTGGTAGTTCGGCGCCATCACGTAGAGCTCGCTGATGCCCTTGTCGTTGAGGTATTTGCCGAGCGCCTCCGGGGACTGGTCGTTGTTCCAGGACGCCGAGAAGTAGAGCTCGTTGCACGCGCTTCCCGCGAGCGGGCTCGCGCCGGCATTGGCGCCGACCATGATGTGGCCCGCGCCGGTGACGACCGGCATCACCGCCATCATCACGTTCGACCAGATGATGCCGGCCATGAAGTCGACCTGGTTCTTCTTCAGCATCTCCTCGGCGAGCTGCACGCCCACCTCGGGCTTGAACTGGTCGTCGCCGAAGAACACCTCGACGGGCTTGCCGCCCATCTTGTGGCCGAGGTGGTCGAGCGCGAGCTCGACCGAGTCCTTCATGTGCTTGCCGATGATCGCCGGCGGGCCGGAGAGCGTGGTGATGAAGCCGATCTTCACGTTTTGTTGCGCGGCAGCGGAACCGGCGAGCGCGAGCGCGGCGGCACCCGCGACGAGAGCTTGCAGAGATTTATGCATGGATTTCTATCCTCCTCCTATGGCGGCGCAGTCTAGCACGGCGCCACCTGCACTTTAGTTCATCGGGCCCCGTGGTACTGTTCCGGCGCCATGCAGCCCAAGCGCAGCATCGTCGACTACCTCGCCGAGAACGCGCGGCGCACGCCGGAGCGCACGGTCATCCACTATCGCGACCGGCAGATCGGCTTCGGCGAGCTCGAGGAGAGGACCGCGCGGGCGCGCGGCGCGCTGGCGGGGATGGGCGTGAAGCCCGGCGAGCGCGTCGCGCTCGTCATGAGCGACGGGCCCGAGATGGTCATCGCGATGCTCGCGGTGATGGGCATGGGCGCGCTCGTCGTGCCGTGCAGCACGATGCTCAAGCCCGCGGAGCTCGAGTACGTGTTCCAGGATTGCGGCGCGAAGCTGGTCATCGTCACGCCCGAGCACGCGGAAAATGCGAAGGCCGCCAAGGCGCCACACATCGTGCTGGCGCCCGATGAGTTCAATGCGCTGCTAGACAAAGCCCAGCCCGCGCCGCTCGGCAAGTTCGACGGCGACACGCCGTGCCTCATCCTTTACACCTCGGGCAGCACGGGCTCGCCCAAGGGCGCCGTCCACCTGCATGATCATTTCTCCGAGACGATCGAGCGCGTGGCACGGCAGGTCTATGCCCTGCGGCCGGAAGACCGCCTGTTCTCGTCGTCGCGGCTCTTCTTCGCATACGGGCTCGGCAACAGCTTCTCGTTCCCGATCGGCATGGGCGCGCAGGTCGTGCTGTGCGGCGAGCGGCCGACGCCGCCGGTCATCGCCGACATCTTCAAGCGCTATCGCCCGACCCTCTTCTTCGGCGTGCCGGCGGTGTTCCGCGCGCTCGTCGAATACGCGCGGCAGGGAAACCCGCTCGAGACGTCGTCGCTGCGCTTCTGCGTGTCGGCGGGCGAGGTGCTGCCGGTCGCGACCTGGAACGACTGGAAGGAAGTGAGCGGCGTCGACATCCTGGAAGGCCTCGGCACGACCGAGCTCCTGCACTGCTTCATCCACAACTTTCCCGGGCGCTATCGGCCTGGAAGCTCCGGTCTCGCGCTGGATGGGTACGAGGTGAAGATCAGCGACGAGGACGGCAAGCCGGTGACGGGCGCCGGGCGCGGCAAGCTGCAGGTGAAGGGCCGCAGCGCCATCCCGTACTACCTCAACAAGCCGGACAAGACCGCGGAGCTGATCCACGACGGCTGGGTGACGACCGGCGACATCTACCGGCGCGACGAGGACGGCTTCTACTGGTTCGAAGGGCGTGGCGACGATCTCTTCAAGTGCTCGGGCATGTGGGTCTCGCCGGGCGAGGTCGAGGACGCGGTGATCACGCATCCCGCGGTGCTGGAAGCGGCGGTCATCGCCGAGCGCGACGACAGCGGCGCCACCATCGCTGCCGCCTACGTGGCTCTGCGTCCTGGCAACCAGGGAAGCGAGGCGCTGGCGAATGCAATAAAGGAGCACGCAGCGAAGAACCTGCCGCGCTTCAAGCGCCCGCAGCGCATCCAGTTCATGGACGCGCTCCCGCGCACCGCCACCGGCAAGGTCCAGCGCTTCAAGCTGCGCCAGCTCGCCCAGTAATTGGGGTCAGATCAAAATTGCGGGACAACTGGCAAAGTTATGTCCATCGTCCTGTAATGTTGATCTGAGCTGACCCGGGTTCTCCGGACATTTCTAAGTGGAGCAAGAATACGCTTGGGAGGTGTCTGTTGGGAAACCCGGAACAAGGGCAGCGAAGGAAGTTCAGTCGAGAATTCAAACTTGAAGCGGTGAGGCGGCTGGCTGCCGGAGACAAGCCGGCGACACAGCTCTCGGCGGAGCTGGGAGTGCGGCGCCAGGTGTTGTTGAAGTGGCGCGACCAGTTGAGGGCGAAGGGCGATGGCGCGTTTCGGGGGGCGGGGCGATCACCGAAGAGCGAACAAAGCGAGCTTGCTCGGCTGAGAGCTGAGCTCAAGCAGGTGACGGAGGAGCGCGACATCCTAAAAAAGGCGGCGGCGTACTTCGCCAAGCGGCGGCGGTGAAGTACGCCTTCATGCACACGCACGAGGACGAGTTCGCGCTCAAGCGGATGTGTGCGGTGCTAGGGGTTTCTCGCAGTGGTTATTACGAGTGGCTGACGCGCCCGCGGAGCGCTCGAGCTGCGCGGGACGAAGTGCTGCTAGGTCAGATTCGGCGTGTGCACACGAGCTGCCACGAAGCATACGGAGCAAAGAAGACGTGGATCGAGCTTAAAGCTCGGGGAGTGCTGTGTGGCAAGCACCGTGTGGCGCGGCTGCGCAAGAACGAGGGCATCGAGGCCCGGCGTAAGCGGCGCTTCAGAATGAAAGCCCGCTATCAGCAAACGGCGCCAGCGCCCAACCTGTTGGCGCAGCGCTTTGACGCTGGGCGGCGCGATCGCGTCTGGGTAGGCGATACAACGGTCATCCAAACGCGAGCTGGACTGCTGTACGTAGCCGTGCTGTTGGACCTCTATGCCCGACGCGTGGTGGGCTGGGCCGGCAGCAATAGCCATGATCTGAAGCTCGCTCTGGGTGCCTTAGGCATGGCCCTGCAACAACGCCGGCCCGGCGCTGGGTTAATTCACCATAGCGACCAAGGCTCGATCTACACGGCGCGACTGTATCGTGAAGCGCTTCAATCGCATGGTCTACGGGCGAGCATGAGCGGCAAAGGCGCTCCGCACGACAACGCAGTCGCGGAGAGCTTCTTCTCCACGCTGAAGAACGAGCTAGTGCATCATTGCAGCTTCGCGACCCGGGAAAGCGCGTGCAAGGCGCTCTCCGATTACATCGAGCTGTTCTACAACCGCAGGCGCCGGCACCAGGGCTTGGGGTACGTCAGCCCGGTGGACTTCGAGGCTGGAAGCGGTGTCGCCTAATTGCCGTGTCCGGAAAACCCGGGTCAGCTCA
>DATMIG010000443.1:0-8525 GCA_035554335.1 Burkholderiales bacterium | reverse complement strand
ATTTCCTCGAGCCGCGCCGGCACCTCGCGCATCGGCACGAGCTGCGCGCCCTCGATGCGCGCCCGCTCGAACTCCCACGGCTCGCGCACGTCGAGGAGCACCGGCTTCTCGCGCGCCGCGTCGGAAAGCCAGGCGGCGAGCTCGGGCGCGCTGATCTGTTTCATCCGCTAGAAGCGGAACCGCGCCGGTTGCTCGGCGTTCGCGAGCGGCGCCACCACCGTCTCGAAGAGATCGACGGTGTGATAGGCGCCCGACGCGGTGCACGTGACGAGCCGGGCCGTCATCACCGGCGCGTCGCCGACGATGGCGAAGAGGCGGCCGCCGACTTCGAGCTGCTGCAGGAACGCGTGGGGCAGCACCGGCGTGGAGCCGGTCAGCACGATGACGTGATACGGCGCGTGGCGCTCCCAGCCGTGCGACGCATCGCCCTCCTCGAGGGTCACATTGGTGGCCCCGTGCCGCTCGAGGTTGGCGCGGCCGAACGCCGCCAGCTTCGGGTTGATCTCGACGGAATAGACGTGCGCCGCGCGATGCGCGAGCAGGGCGGTGACGTAGCCGCTGCCGGTACCCACTTCGAGGACCCGGTCGGCCTTGCTCACGGCGAGCTCCTGCAGGACGCGTGCTTCGAGCTTCGGCTCCCACATGCGCTGGCCCGCCTCGCCCAGGGGGATCTGCATGTCGGCGAACGCGAGCGCCTGGTGTCGGGACGGCACGAACTCCTCGCGCGGCACGACGAAAAGGAGATCGAGGACGTCCTGGTCGAGCACCTCCCAGGTGCGGATCTGCTGCTCGACCATATTGGTTCTGGCCTGCTCTAAGTCCATGGCTGCGCGATTATAATCATCGCTCTTGCGTTGGGGGTCCCGCGTCGGGTGATGCGGGTGAGAGACACCCTTCGAACCTGATGCGGGTCATCCCGCCGTAGGAAAACGCCGATGAACGCCAATCCCAAGTTTCTCGCCGCCACCGCTCACGTCGACGACGCGGCGATCCAGCCGCTGCCGAACTCGCGCAAGGTCTACGTCGGGCCTCTGCGCGTGCCCATGCGCGAAATCGCGCAGACGGGCGGCAACCCGCCGATCAGCGTCTATGACACGTCGGGGCCGTATACCGATCCGGACGCGCGCATCGACATCCGCAAGGGGCTCGCGCCCCTGCGCGAGAAATGGATCGCCGCCCGCGGCGATACCGTGCAGCTCGACGGGCCGAGCTCCGAATATGGGCAGCGGCGACTGGCCGATGCCAAGCTGGCGGAGTTGCGCTTCGACCTGCATCGCAGGCCGCGCCGCGGCAAGAACGTCACGCAGATGCACTACGCGCGCCAGGGGATCATCACGCCGGAGATGGAGTACATCGCCGTGCGCGAGAACCAGCGCATGATCGAGTCGCTCGCGTTCCAGCACCCGGGGCAGTCGTTCGGCGCCAAGCTGCCGAAAACCATCACGCCCGAGTTCGTCCGCGACGAGGTGGCGCGCGGCCGCGCCATCATCCCGGCGAACATCAATCATCCGGAAAGCGAGCCGATGATCATCGGCCGCCATTTCCTGGTGAAGATCAACTGCAACATCGGCAATTCGGCCGTCACCTCGTCGATCGGCGAGGAAGTGGACAAGATGACGTGGGCGATCCGCTGGGGCGGCGACACGGTGATGGATCTCTCCACCGGCAAGCACATCCACGAGACGCGCGAGTGGATCATCCGCAACAGCCCGGTGCCCATCGGGACGGTGCCGATTTATCAGGCGTTGGAGAAAACAGGCGGCAAGGCGGAGGACCTCACCTGGGAGATCTTCCGCGACACGCTGATCGAGCAGGCCGAGCAGGGCGTCGACTACTTCACCATCCACGCCGGCGTGCGGCTGCCGTTCATCCCGCTCACCGCGAAGCGGATGACCGGCATCGTCTCGCGCGGCGGCTCGATCCTGGCGAAGTGGTGCCTCGCGCACCACAAGGAGAGCTTCCTCTATACGCACTTCGAGGAAATCTGCGAAATCATGGCCGCCTACGACGTGTCGTTCTCGCTCGGCGACGGCCTGCGCCCCGGCTCCATCTATGACGCCAACGATGAGGCTCAGTTTGCAGAGCTGAAAACCCTGGGTGAGCTGACCAAGGTGGCGTGGAAGCACGACTGCCAGGTGATGATCGAGGGCCCGGGCCACGTGCCGATGCAGCTCATCAAGGAGAACATGGAGCTGCAGCTCAAGCACTGCGACGAGGCGCCGTTCTACACCCTCGGGCCGTTGACGACGGACATCGCGCCGGGCTACGACCACATCACGAGCGCGATCGGCGCCGCGATGATCGGCTGGTACGGCACGGCGATGCTCTGCTACGTGACGCCGAAGGAGCACCTCGGCCTGCCGAACAAGAAGGACGTGAAGGACGGCATCATGGCGTACAAGATCGCGGCGCATGCGGCCGATCTCGCCAAGGGCCATCCGGGCGCGCAGCTGCGCGACAACGCGCTATCCAAGGCGCGCTTCGAGTTCCGCTGGGCCGACCAGTTCAACCTCGGCCTCGATCCGGACACCGCCAAGGAATTCCACGACGAGACCCTGCCGCAGGACGGCGCCAAGGTGGCGCACTTCTGCTCGATGTGCGGACCGCACTTCTGCTCGATGAAGATCACGCAGGACGTGCGCGACTACGTCGAGCACGGGATGAAGGAGAAGGCGGTCGAGTTCGTGAAGAAGGGCGGCGAGCTCTACAGCAAGCCTAGCTCTTGAACAGCGAGTCGGCGCTCACCGGCGCGTTGCCGTATTCCAGCGTGCGCTTGATGCGGTAGGTCTCGTTGGCGCCGCTCTTCGGCGAGCGGGCAAGGTCGAGCAGCTTCTGCGGCTTGAGCGGATGGCCGGCCGCGTCGCGGATCACCATGATGCGCGGCTGCAGGCGCTTCTCCAGGTTCTGCGCGATGACGATGCCGACCTCGCCGGTGTTGAGCTCCACCACGCTGCCGAGCGGGAAGATGCCGATGCAGCGGATGAATTGCTCGACGAGCTGGGCGTCGAAGAACTGCCCGCGCCACTTGTAGAGCAGGCTCAGGGCCGCCGAGGGCGACACCGCCTCGGCATAGGGGCGGCGGGCGGTGAGCGCATCGAAGGTATCGACGATGGCGGCGATGGAGCCCAGCATGCCGATGTCCTTGCCCTTCAGTCCCTTCGGGTAGCCGCTGCCGTCGTGGCGCTCGTGGTGCAGCAGCGCGAGGTCCGCGAGCCCGGAGGGCATGCCGGGTGTGCCGTTCAGGATTTCGCGCGAATGCGTCACGTGCAGCTTCGCGAGCTCGAACTCCTCGACGCTCAGGCGGTCGGCCTTGCCGATGATGGCGGTCGGCACGCGGATCTTGCCGACATCCTGCATCAGGCCGAGATAGCCGAGCAGGTTGATCTGCTCCACCGGCAGCTGCAGGAAACGCCCGAATGACGCCATGTAGACGGCCACGTCGACCGCGTGGGAGGCGGTGTAGTCGCCCTTTTCCCGCAGGCGCGTGAAGAGGATGAGGGCATCCGGATTGCGCATCACGCTTTCGGTCATCGCGCTCACCGCCTGCTCGACGCGCGTGGCATCGAGCGTGCGGCCGGCGCGCACGGCAGCCAGCGCATCGTTGACCACGACGTCGGTTCGCGCCCGCACCGCCTGCGCGCGCTCGACCTCGCGCTCGACCGGCACCTGTTCCACGTAGCGTCTCGCCGGCGCCGGGCCGGGCGCGGGCGGCGCCTCCGGCAGCTCGCTCTTCTCGGAGTCGACGACGACCGTGCGGCAATATTTCTTCAGCGTGTCGAGCTGCTCCTGCCGCTGCAGGACGAAGCCCTGGAACATGAACGGCGTGTCGGTCCACGGCCGGTCGAGCTCGGCGACATACATGCCGAACTGCAGCTCCTCCACCGGTACGCTTTTTTTCATTGTCGATGCCGACCCCGCCTTAAGATTACCGTATGCCGGACGGCGAGGTCCTTGCCCAGCGTTGCAATGCCGCGTACGCGCGGCTCGGGCCGGCGCTCGTCGTCGGCGTGGCGCTGAGCGCGCTGCTCGGCGCCGCGCTGTGGGGCTCGCGGCCGCACGAGCTCATCGTCCTCTGGCAGGTGCTCATGCTGCTCGTCGCCCTCGGCGCCGGCGGCCTGGCCTGGGCGCACCGGCGCGATCCCGAGGCCGGGCGCACGCCTCTGCCATGGGTGCGCCGGCTGGCGATAAGCGCCGCCGCCATAGGCGCGGCGTGGGGCTTCGGGGCGGCGGTGCTTTTTCCGGGCGGCGAGGCGCAGCAGGTGCTCGTCGCCTTCATCGTCGCGCTGGTCACGGCGGGCGCCGTGCCGGCCCTCGCCACGCTCGGCTGGGTTTACGCGCTGTTCGCCGCCGCCGCGCTGGTGCCGTTTGGGATCGTGCTTTTCGCGCACGGCTCGGGCTTCCTGCAGTGGCTCGGGGCCGCGGTGCCGCTCCTCTACGCGGCCAACGTGGCGACCGCCTTCCAGCTCGGCGGCGCGTTCAATAGCGCCTATACGCTGAAGAACGCGTACCAGAAGCTGTCCAACGACAACGCGGATACGCAGACCCAGCTCGCCGAGCAGCTCGACAGCCTGCTCGACGCGCACCGCGAGGTGCAGGCGGCGGCGCGCAAGGTGCAGCTTTTCTCGGCCCGGGCGCCGATCGCCGTGCTCGAAGTCGATCGCAACGCC
The DNA here is from genome assembly GCA_035554335.1 of Burkholderiales bacterium. Classification (GTDB taxonomy): domain Bacteria; phylum Pseudomonadota; class Gammaproteobacteria; order Burkholderiales; family SG8-39; genus SCGC-AG-212-J23. Next base: position 3,858 of record DATMIG010000443.1, on the reverse strand, counting down.
ACCATCCTCGATATCAACGCCGCGGCGGAAAACCTTTTCGGCTATGCGGCGCCCGAGCTCGCCGGTCGTGCCTGGCACAGCATGCTGCTGCTGCCCGAGGAGCGCGAGACGGTGCAGAAATGGTGGGAAGAGGTCATCTCGGCGGCCACGCCGGCGACCCGGATCACCGAGCGATGCGTGCGGCGCGACGGGCTCGAGCTGGCCTGCGAATGGACCGTCACGCCGCTCGCCGACGACGACGGCCAGGTCGGCTCCATCGTCATGCAGGGGCGCGACATCACCCAGCAGCGCACCGCCGAGCGCGTGAGGAGCGAATTCACGTCGACGCTCAGCCATGAGCTGCGCACGCCGCTCACCTCCATCCTGGGCTCGCTGCAGCTCCTCTCGGGCGGAGCGCTCGGCGAGCTGGACAAGGACCAGTCCGAGCTCGTCGACCTCGCCGAGCGCAACGGCCAGCGCCTGCTCGACCTCATCAACGAGGTGCTCGATATCGAGAAGCTCGAGTCCGGCCGCGTGTCGCTCGTGCCGGAGACCATCGCGCTCGACGAGCTGGTGGCCGAGTCGCTGCGCCTGAACCAGGGCTACGCCGACCGCTTCCACGTCCGCCTGCAGCTCGAAGGCGAGCTGCCGAAAGTCACCGTGCGCGCGGACCGCAAGCGCCTCATGCAGGTGATGACCAATCTGCTCTCCAACGCCGCCAAGTTCTCGCCGCCGCGCGGCTCGGTGGAGGTCGCCGCGTCGGTGCGCGATGGGAAGGTGCGCGTCGCCGTCGGCGACCGCGGCCCCGGCATCCCGGAGAAGTTCCGCAGCCGGATTTTCGGCCGCTTTGCGCAGGCCGATTCGGCCGACTCGCACATCAAGGGCGGCGCCGGCCTCGGGCTCGCGATCTGCAAGCGGCTGGTCGAGCTCATGCAGGGGCACATCGGCTTCGAGGACCGCCCGGGCGGCGGCACTTCGTTCTTTTTCGAGCTGCCGGTGATGGACGCCAGCGAAGCCGCGGCGGCGGACGCCGTGCGCGTGCTCGTGAGCGAGCAGGACCAGGTGTCCGCCGAGTACCTCGCCATGGTGCTCGAGAAGGGCGGCTATCGCGTCGACATGGCCGCGGATGCGACCGGCTCGCGCGCGCTGCTGGCGCGCTGGAAATACGCCGCCTGGCTCGTCGGCCGGCGCCTGAGCGACATCGACGATTCGCTGCACCTCATCGCCGAGATGCGCCCGCGGCTCGACGGTACCCGCGTCGTCATCCTGACCAGCGACGAGGCGGCGCTCGGCGATGCGCAGCGCCACGGCATTGCGGACTCGATCTCGAAGAACGACTCCCGCAGCCGCATCCTGGAGGCCGTGGCGGCCGGCGGGGCGCGGGCTACTGCGACTTCATGAACAGCTCGTCCGGATTGAACGGCACGCTGCCGTACTCGAGGGTGCCGAGGATCCGGTAGGTCTCGTCCTGGTTGGCCTTCGGCTCGCGCGCGAGGTCGAGCAGCTTGTGCGGGACCATCGGATTGCCGGTCGCGTCGCGGATCACCATGACGCGCGGCAGCAGCCGCTTGGTCAGGTTCTGGGCGATCACCACGCCGACCTCCCGCGTGTTCAGCTCGACCAGGCTGCCCACCGGGAAGATGCCGATGCAGCGGATGAACTGCTCGACGAGGTGGGCGTCGAAGAACACGCCGCGCCACTTGTAGAGCATGCTGATCGCCGCCGACGGCGACACCGGTTCCGCGTACGGCCGCTTGACCGTGAGCGCGTCGAACGTGTCGACGATGGCGGCGATCGAGCCGATCATGCCGATCTCGCTGCCGCGCAGGCCCTTCGGATAGCCCGAACCGTCGTGTCGCTCATGGTGCAGCGCCGCGATGCGCGCGAGGTCGCCGGGCAGGCCGGCTGTCGAGCGCAGGATCTCCACCGAGTAGTTCACGTGCAGCTTGGCGCGCTCGAATTCCTCGATGGTGAGGCGGCCGCGCTTCTCGAGGAGCTCCTTCGGCAGGCGCACCTTGCCGACGTCCTGCAGCAGGCCCAGGTAGCCGAGGAACTCGATCTGGCCCGGCTCGAGCTGCAGGAAGCGGCCGAAGGTGATCATGTAGATCGAGACGTCGATGGCGTGCGATTCGGTGTATTCGCCCTTCTCGCGCAGCTGGCTGAAGAGGAGCAGCGCATCCGGATTGCGCAGCACGCTCTCGGTCATGCTCGTCACCGCCAGCTTGAGCCGATCCGCGTCGAGCGTGCGGCCGATGCGCACCGCGGAGAGCACGTCGCGCATCAGCGCGCGGCTGTTGGTGTACGCCGGCTTCGCCCGCTCGATCTCGACTTCGACCGGCACGCGCTCGGGATAGGCGATGCGCGGCGCCGGCGCTTCGGGCGCGACGCCGCGGTCCAGGTCGACGAAGACGGTGGTGCAGTACTTCTTCAGCGCGTCGAGCTGCTGCTGCGTCGAGAGCACGAAGCCCTGGAACATGAACGGCGTGTCGGTCCACGGCCGGTCGAGCTCGGCGATGTACATGCCGAAGCGCAGTTCGCCGACGGATATGCGTTTTTTCACGCTCTGCTTAACATACGCCCAAATGCTGGAATCCGGCCTGCTCGCGGGATTGGCGAAGCTCGGGGGAGTTCTCTACCTAGGGATTTCCCTGAGCGCCTATCTCCTGCAAGACAAGCTGATATTCCAGCAACGCCCGCTCACCGAGGCGCGGCATAGCGAAATCGTCTCGCGGCACCCGAACGTCTCTGACATTTTCTTGCAAGCGGCCGATGGCACGCGGCTGCATGCCTGGCACTTCAAGTCGGATGCCGACGCGCCCCTGGTCATCTACTTCGGCGGCAATGCCGAGGAGGTCTCGTGGATGATCGAGCAGCTCGCGTATCGCCGGACGAAGACCGCGTGGCTGCTCGTCGACTATCGCGGCTATGGCGCGAGCGGCGGCGCGCCGTCGGAGGAAGCGCTGTCGAGCGATGCGCTGGCGTGGTACGACTTCGCCGCCCGGGACGCGAAGCGCATCTATGCCTTCGGCCGCAGCCTCGGCAGCGGCGTCGCCGTGCGCATGGCCGCCGAGCGGCGCCTCGATGGCCTCATCCTCGTCGCCCCCTACGACAGCATGACCGCGGTCGCGCGCTACCACTATCCGCTGCTGCCGGTGAGCCTGCTCCTGCGACACCGCTTCGATTCGCTCTCGCTCGCGCCGAAGCTGTCGATCCCGCTCCTCTGCCTGGCGGCGAGCGACGACCACGTGGTGCCGCTCGACCATGCGCGCCGCCTGTACGATGCCTGGGCGGGACCGAAGCGCTGGCTGCAGCTGGCGGGCGGCCATAACAACACCGACGACCAACCGGAATACTGGCCTGCGATCGAGGCATTCCTCGCCGGTCACTAGAATTCGCGCATGAACGAGCTCCTGCAGGCGCTGATCCTCGGCGTCGTCGAAGGCCTGACCGAATTCCTGCCGGTGTCGAGCACCGGCCACCTGATTCTCGCCGGCGAGCTGGTCGGCGCCACGAGCGAGCGCTGGGACGTCTTCAAGATCGTGATCCAGACCGGCGCGATGCTGGCGGTGGTGTGGGAGTACCGCGCGCGCTTCTTCCGCGTCGACGTGCGCCTCTATCGCAACCTGGTGGTGGCCTTCATGCCGGCCGCGGTGCTCGGCCTGCTCTTCTCCAAGGCGATCAAGGCGTACCTCTTCCACGCGGTGCCGGTGGCGCTCGCTTTCATCATCGGCGGCTTCATCATCCTCGCCGTCGAGCGGCGCACGCCGCGCGCCCGCGTCGAGAGCACGCAGGACATGACCTGGCTCGACGCACTGAAGGTGGGCATTGCGCAGTGTTTTGCGCTCATCCCTGGCACTTCGCGTTCAGGGGCCACCATCA
>DATMIG010000442.1:0-5659 GCA_035554335.1 Burkholderiales bacterium | reverse complement strand
GCTGGTATCCATCCCGATGTTCGTGATGATGGGCGCTGCAATCGGCTCGTCCCCGGCCGGCAAGGACCTGTACGAGGCGCTCGACCGCTGGCTCTACCGCGTACCGGGCGGTCTCGTCATCTCGAATCTCGGCGCCTGCTCGATCTTCGCCGCGCTGACCGGCTCGTCGCCGGCCTGCTGCGCGGCCATCGGCAAGATGGGTATTCCCGAGATGCGGCGCCGCGGCTACCCGGACGAGATCGCCACCGGCTCGATCTGCGCCGGCGGCACGCTCGGCATCCTGATTCCGCCGTCGATCACCTTCATCCTGTACGGCATCGCGACCGAGACCTCGATCGGCCGCCTGTTCCTCGCCGGCGTGATGCCGGGACTGCTGCTCACGGGGCTGTTCATCCTGTGGACGCTGTTCGCCGTGTGGCGCAGCGGCTTCCGCGCGCACGCGGCGAATTTCCGCTACACCTGGAAGCAGAAGTTCGAGTCCATCCCGAAGATCGCGCCGTTCATCGTGATCATCGTCGGCGTGATGTATGTGCTGTACGGCGGCGTGGCGACGCCTTCCGAGGCGGCGGGCGTTGGCGCCGCGCTCTGCGTGGTGCTCGCCGTCCTTATCTACCGCATGTGGAGGGCGGGCGACTGGTGGCAGATCCTGCGCGACACGACGCGCGAGTCGGTGATGATCCTGATGATCATCGCCGCCGCGGTGCTCTTCGGCTACATGCTGACCTCGCTTTACCTCACGCAGACCCTCGCCACGGCGATTGCGGAGATGCACGTCAACAAGTGGGTGCTGATGGCGCTCATCAACGTGTTCCTGCTGGTGTGCGGGTTTTTCATCCCGCCGGCGGCGATCATCCTGATGACGAGCCCGATTCTCTTGCCCATCATCCGCGCGGCGGGCTTCGATCCCGTGTGGTTCGGCGTGATCATGACCATCAACATGGAGATCGGCCTGATCCACCCGCCGGTCGGCTTGAACATCTACATCGTCAACTCGATCGCGCCGGACGTGCCGCTGATGAAGGTGATCTGGGGAACGATTCCGTACGTGCTGTGCATGTTTCTCGCGATCGTGATCCTGTGCTTTTTCCCCGAGATCGCGACGTGGTTGCCGGACACCCTGATGGGCCCCGTGCGTACGAAGTAACTACTTGTAGAAGAGCTGGACCAACCCCATGCCGGTGACCGGCACGTAGGTAATCAGCATCAGCGTGGCGAAGAGCACGCCGATGAACCAGATGTTCACCCGCGTCACCTCCCACACGCTCGCCTTGGCGATCGAGCAGGCCACCATCAGCACGCTCGCCACGGGCGGCGTCTGCTGGCCGATGCCGAGGTTCACCGTGACGATCAGGCCGAAATGCACCGGGTCGATGCCGGCGGCCCGCACGAGCGGCATGACCACCGGCACCACGAGGATGATCGCCGCCGCGGAGTGCAGGAACATGCCGAGGATCAGGAACAGGACGTTCAGCAGGGCGAGCACCATCCACTTGTTCTGCGTCAGGGCTGAAACCGATTGCGCGAGCTTCTGCGGCGCCTGCACCTCCGTGAGGTAGGAGCCGAGCAGCGCCGAGGTAGCGACGAGCAGCATCACCACCGCGGTCTGCACCCCGCCTTCGATCATGGCGGCACGCAGCTGCTTGAGATCGAGCTCGCGGTAAATGACGAGACCGATGAACAGCGCGGCGACGACAGCGAGCGCGGCGCCCTCCGTCGCCGTGACGATGCCGCCGAAGATCGCGCCGAGAATGATCATCGGCAGCGTGAAAGCCCAGAACGCCTCACGGAACGTCCGGCGCACGCGCGCCCACTGGAAGCGCTCCTCCATTGGCAGGTTGTATCGCCGCGCGAACCAGTAAGCCATCCCCATCAACCCCAGGCCGCCGAGCGCGCCGGGCACGATGCCGGCGACGAAGAGCTGTACCACGGAGGTCTCAGCCATCACGGCGTAGAGGATCATCGGGATCGAGGGCGGAATGATCACCGCAAGCGTCGCCGCGGACGACATGATGGCCGCCGCCAGCGCCTTGGGATAGCCCTTGCTCTTCATCGCCGGGATCAGAATCGAGCCGAGCGCGGACACGTCGGCCACCGCCGAGCCCGAGATCTCGGCAAAGAACATCGATGTGCCAATCGACACCATGGCGAGCCCGCCGCGCATGAAGCCGAGCAGCGCGCTCGCGAACGCGATCAGCCGCTGCGAGATGCCCGAGGCGTTCATGATCGCTCCGGCCAGGATGAAGAGCGGGATGGCGATCAGCGGGAAATTGGTCGCGCCGTTGTAGAGCACCACCGGCAGGTTCGGCAGGGAGTCCAAGCCCTGCACGATGATCATTGCCGTCACCGCGACGATGCCGAGCGCGACGGCGATCGGCACGTCGATGATGATCAGCGCCAGCACGCAGGCGAAGACGACGAAAATTTCCACCTACTGGGTCGCCTCGCCGGTCGAGACGATGTGCGCTCGACGGGCGTGGGCGATGGCGAGCGGCAGCGTCAGCAGTTCCGCGAGCACGATCAGCGCCGCGCTGATCGGCACCACGGATTGCACCCAAGACACCGGTACCGAAGGCAGGCTGACGAGCGTGTCGGTCTCGAGGACGCCCAGCACGCGGTAACCGGTCCAGCCGAGCAGGACGAAAAAGCCCATGACTAGCGCCTCGGCGAGGAGCCGCGCGGCGACCCGGGCGCCGGGCGCCAGCATGGCCACCACTTCCGGACAGCCGATGTGCGCGCGCTTGGCGGCGGCGAGCGCCGAGCCGTAGAACGTGAGCCAGGCGAGCAGGATCGCCGCCACCTCGTCGTACCAGACGAGCGACGCGCCGAAGGTCCGGAACAGCACCCCGATGGTGACCTCCGCGAACAGCACGGCCATCAGCCCGATGACGATCCATTCCAGCAGGCGCTCGTAGCGCCGGCGCAGCTCGTCCAGCATCGGCATTTATTTGCCGAGGGCGATGGCGCGGTCGATGATTTCCTTCGCCCCGGGCACTTCCTTCGCGTATTCCTCGTAAACCGGCTTGGAAGCGGCGATGAATGCATCCTTGTTGGCGTTGTTCACCTGGATGCCGGCTTTCTTCATCTTTTCGAGCAGCTCCTCGTCATCCTTGGCCGCCTTGGCGTACACCCAGTCCTGCGTGTCCCGCGCGGTCTGTTCGAGCAGCTTGCGCACGTCGGCCGGCAGGGTGGCCCACTTCTTTGCGCCCACGGCGACGTAAGAAGGCGTGTAGACGTGTCCGGTGAGGGAGAGGTACTTCTGCACCTCGTAGAACTTCGCGCTCGCGATCTGCGCGAAGGGGTTCTCCTGGCCGTCCATCACGCCGGTCTGCAGCGCGGTGAATACCTCGGAGAACTTCATGGGCGAAGGATTGGCGCCGTAAGCCTGAAACATCTTCACGCGCCACTTGCCCTCCGGCACGCGCAGCTTCAGGCCCTTGAGGTCGGCCGGCGTATTGATCGGATGCTTGGAGTTCGTGATGTGGCGATAGCCGTTCTCCCAAACCGCCAGGATCTTGAGCCCCTTCTTTTCCGCCGCCGGCTCGATCTTCGACCAGAAGAGCTCCTTCTCGATCTTCTTCATGTGATCGCGGCTCTTCACGAGATAGGGCATCTCGAACACGCCGAAGATGTCCGCCTCGGACGACATCACGGTAGACGGTTCTGCGATATCCACTGTGCCGAGCTTCAGTTTCTGCAGCAGCTCCTTGTCGCCGCCGAGCTGGCTCGAGCCGTAAGTGACGATCCTGTACTTCCCGCCGAGCTTGCCATTCGCTCGCTTGGCGAACTCGTCGGCGGCGGCGCCGATCAGCGAGCCGGGTTCGCCGACGTGGCCGAATTTGAGCTCGGTCTGAGAAAACGCCGGAGCAGCAACGAGCGCGGCGAATGCCGCGACGAGGGTCAGTCGCAACTTCATCGGTTCCTCCTCCTCTTTATAGGACTTACGCCGCGGCGCGCGCTGGCTTGCCGTGGCAGTCCGAAATGTAATCCATCGCCGCCTCCACGCCGGCCTTTTTCACCGGCACGCCGGCGAGCACGAGGCCCATTTCGACGCCGGCCAACGTTCCCATCAAGGTCAGATCGTTGAAGTCGCCGAGGTGACCGATGCGGAACACCTTGCCGGCGAGCTTGCCGAGGCCGGTGCCGAGCGACATGTCGAACGCATCCAGGATCACCTTGCGGACGCGGTCGGCGTCATGTCCCGCGGGAGTCAGCACGGCCGTAAGCGAGGGCGAGAGCTCGCGCGGGTCGAGGGCGAGCACCTCCAGGCCCCAGGCGCGCACCGCGCGGCGCGTGGCTTCCGCGTGACGCTGGTGGCGCGCGAACACCGCGTCCAGGCCTTCTTCCTCGAGCAGCATCTTCAGCGCCTCGCGCAGGCCGTAGAGCAGGTTGGTCGCCGGGGTGTACGGGAAGTAGCCCGTCTTGCCGTTGGCGATCATCTCCTCCCAGCCCCAGTAGCTGCGCGGCAGCCTCGCCGCCTTAGCCGCGGAGAGTGCCTTCGGCGAAACACAGTTGAACGAAAGGCCCGGCGGCAGCATCAGGCCCTTCTGCGAACCCGCGACCGTCACGTCGACGTTCCACTCGTCGTGGCGGTAGTCGATGGAGGCGAGCGACGAGATGGTGTCCACCATGAAGAGCGCCGGATGGCCGGCGGCGTCGATCGCCCTGCGCACGTCGCCGATGCGCGAGGTGACGCCGGTGGACGTTTCATTGTGGACGACGCAGACGGCCTTGATCTGCTTCTGCGCGTCGGCGCGCAGGCGCTTCTCGATCGCCTCCGGGTCGGCGCCGTGGCGCCAGTCGGTCGGCAGGAATTCCGTTTGCAGGCCGAGCTTGCCGGCCATCTTGTTCCAGAGCGTGGCGAAATGGCCCGTCTCGGCCATCAGCACGTGATCGCCGGCCGAGAGCGTGTTGACGAGCGCCGCTTCCCACGCGCCGGTGCCCGACGCCGGGTAGATGACGACGTCCGAGCGCGTCGTCTTGAACACGCGCTTCATGCCCGCGATGACTTCCTTGCCGAGGTCGCCGAACTCCGGCCCGCGATGGTCGATGGTGGGAGAATCGATCGCGCGCAGCACGCGATCGGGGACATTCGTCGGTCCTGGAATTTGCAGGAAGTGCCGGCCGGATCGTCTGGGCATTGCGCTATTCTAGCCTTCGTCGAATGAACGCCCCCTCTATGCCGATCCAGCTGGTGAAGCCGGCGCGCAGCGCGCTCGCCGAGCGGCTGCGGCGCGAGCTGGACGCGGAGATACTGTTCGACCGCGCAAGCCGCGGCCGCTACTCGACCGACGCGTCGATCTACCAGCTCGAGCCGATCGGCATCGTGGTGCCCCGCACGGAGGAAGCGGCCCGCGGCGCCATCGCCATCGCCGCCGAGGAGGGCGTGCCTCTCCTGCCGCGGGGCGCGGGCAGCTCGCAGTGCGGCCAGGCCGTCGGCGAAGCACTGATGATCGATCACACGAAGTATCTCAACCGGGTACTGGAAGTCGACGGCGCGCGCGCCGTCGTCCAGCCGGGTGTCGTGCTCGATGCGCTCAACGCCTACCTGCGGCCGAAGGGCCTGTGGTTCCCGGTCGATGTCTCGACCAGCGCGCAGGCCACGATCGGCGGCATGGCGGGCAACAATTCGTGCGGCTCGCGCTCGATCGCCTACGGCAAC
>DATMIG010000441.1:0-3672 GCA_035554335.1 Burkholderiales bacterium | reverse complement strand
GGGAGGATTCGGCGGCGGCGCCGGCCCATTCGCGCCAGGGATGGTCGTCGATTGCCCCCTTGCGCAGCGGCGCGAGCTCCTTCACGAGCTGCTTGCGCATCGCCATGGTGAATGAAGAAGTGACGCCGACGTGCTGGAGCGTGCCGGCGTCGTCATAGAGGCCGAGCAGCAGCGAGCCGACCGCGTCCTTGCCGCTCTTGTGCCAGCGGAACCCCGCCACCACGCATTCGGCGGTGCGCGCGTGCTTGATCTTGATCATCGAGCGCTTGCCGGGCTGGTAGGTCAGGCCGGCCGGCTTCGCGATCACGCCGTCGAGCCCTGCGCCTTCGAAGTGCTCGAGCCAATGCAGCGCCTGCTCGCGCTCGCGCGTCATCGGCGTGAGGTAGACCGGCCGCTTCGCCTTGCCGAGCAGCTTCTCGAGCGCGGCGCGGCGCTCGGCCTGGGCCTTGGCCATCAGGTCGCGTCCATCGACCGCCAATGCATCGAAGGCGACGAACGAGGAAGGCGTTTCCCGGGCGAGCTTGGCCACTCGCGAGGCGGCGGGATGGAGCCGGAGCTGCAGCACGTCGAAGTCGAGGCCGTGCGGCGTGGCGATGACGATTTCGCCGTCCAGCACGCAGCGCTTCGGCAGCACCTCGAGCAGCCCGTCGCGCAGCTCGGGGAAATAGCGGTCGAGCGGCCGCGAGTCGCGGCTCTGGATGAATAGCTCGGCATCGCCGCGGAAGACGAGGGCGCGAAACCCGTCCCACTTCGGCTCGTAGAGGTAATCGCCCTCCGGCACCGCCTCGGCGAGTTTGGCGAGCATCGGCTCGATCGGCGGCGCGAGGGGATAGGCGGCCTTGCTCATGCCCGTAACTTACCCCGGCGCATCGCTTGCTTGCGTGAAGGCCATGGAACGCGTGTTGCGAAAGACGCCCTGGTGGGCGCCGGTAGCCGTCCTCGTCCTCGCCTGGTGCATCGGTCGCACGCCGGTTGCGTACGACTTTTGGTCGTGGCTGCACCTGCTCGGCGGCGCGGCGCTGGCGTTCTTCTTTCTCGGCTGCATCGACGCCCTGCGCGCGACGCACCCGCTTGCACGCTACGCGGTGGCGTTCGCGTTCGCCTGCACCGGCGCGCTCGGCTGGGAGCTGATGGAGTTCAGCCTCGACCAGATCTGGGGCACGCACCTGCAGGAAGGCCTGCTCGACACGATGACCGACCTGATGCTCGGCGTTTCCGGCGCAGCGCTGTACCTGGGCTACGCCGCGCTACCGCGTGGCGAGCGAAAGGCGGGCGAGCAGGCCTCGAGGCGAGGCGGGTAGCAGCTCCAGCGCGCCGCCGTGTGCCTGCGCGGTTCGCTCCACGATCGCGAGGCCAAGGCCGGAGCCACCGCCGCTGCCGCGCGCATCGTCCAGCCGGGTGAACGGACGCTTGAGGCGCTCGACCTCCGTCGGCGGGACCCCGGGGCCCCGGTCGCGCACCTCGACGACCGCCACGCCGGGCTTTTCCGCCAGATGGATGTCAACCGGCTCGCCGGCGTACCGCAGCGCGTTGTCGACGAGATTGGCGATGGCGCGCCGTACCGCCATGCGCGCGAACCGGAACGGCCGCGTCTTGCCCGGCGTGAAGCGGACGTCCTTGCCGATGCGCCCGTAGTGCTCGATCAGCTCGGCGACCAGCGTCGAGAGATCGTGCTCCTCCTTCTTCTCGTCAGCGCCGCGCGCGAAGTCGAGGAACTGGCCGATGATGGCGTCCATCTCCTCGATGTCGGAGGTCATCGCCTCGATGGCGGTGGCATCGGCGCCGCTCATCTCGAGCGCGAGCCGCAGCCGGGAAAGCGGCGTGCGCAGGTCGTGCGAGATGCCGGCGAGCACCATCGCGCGGTCGCGCTCCATCGTCTGCAGGTCGCTCGCCATGCGGTTGAACGCCGCCGCGACGGTGCGCATCTCGCGCGGGCCTTCTTCCGGCAGCGGCTCCGGCTGCTGGCCGCGGCCGAGCCGCTGCGCCGCGCGGCGCATCGCGGCCAGCGGCCGCGCGATGTTGGAGGCTATGAGGTACGCACCGACGATCGCGAGCGCGAGGAGGCCGGCGATCCATTCCAGCCACTGCAGGCCGAACTGCGGCGCGAAGCGCTCGCGCGGCAGCATGACCCAGAACTCGTCCTCGTCGATGAAGAAGCTGACCCAGAAGCCGGCCTCGCCGTCGTGCGAGAAGGCGAAGCGCGTTTGCGCGCCGAGGCTCGCGCGCACCTTCTCCGCCACCTTCGCGAACAGCGGATCGTCCGGCAGCGGCTCGGTTTTCTCGCTCGCGGTAACCGGGAAGACGCGCAGGCCCTCCGTGTCGTTCAGCTCGATGAGCAGCTGGCGGCGCAGCACCGGGTCGGCGTTGACCAGCGCCGCGCGCGTGAGGTTCACCGTGCTGACGGTCTGCTGCGCGAGCTCGCGCGAACGCGGCTCGCGCTCGTAGACGCGGTAGATCTGGAAGGAGGCGAGGACCGCGGTGACGATCAGCAGGGCGATGAGCAGGAACGCCCTGTAGAAGAGGCTCACCTTGTTTTATTTCGGCTGGTCGTCGGGCACGAAGACGTAGCCGAAGCCCCACACTGTCTGGATGTGCTTCGGATGCGCCGGGTCGTCCTCGACGATCTTGCGCAGCCGCGAGATCTGCACGTCGATCGAGCGGTCGAACACTTCGTACTCGCGGCCGCGCGCGAGCTCCATCAGCTTGTCGCGCGAAAGCGGCTGGCGCGGATGCTGCACCAGGACCTTGAGCACCGAGTACTCGCCGGTGGTCAGCGAGACCGCCTTGCCGTCCTTCGTCAGCGCGCGCGTGGCGAGGTTGAACTCGAAGCGGCCGAAGCGGTGGTGCTCGCCGGTCGCCTCGGGCGCGCCCGGCAGGCCGCCCGGGCCGCGCCGGCGCAGCACCGCCTTGATGCGCGCGAGGAGCTCCTTCGGATTGAAGGGCTTGGGCAGATAGTCGTCGGCGCCCATCTCGAGGCCGACGATGCGGTCGACGTCGTCGCCTTTCGCGGTGAGCATGATGATGGCGGGCGACATCTGCTGCGAGCGCAGGCGCCGGCAAATGGCGAGGCCGTCCTCGCCGGGCAGCATGAGATCGAGCACGAGGAGGTCGTAGCGCTCGCGCCCGAGCTGCTTGTCCATCGTCTTGGAATCGGCCACCGCCTTCACTTCGTAGCCTTCGCCCGAGAGGTACTTCACCAGCAGCTCGCGCAGCCGCTGGTCATCGTCCACTACGAGGATGCGTGTCTTCAGCTCAGCCATGGAAACCCATTGTTACAAAAATCGACCGACGCGACACCCTTGGATCGGGGTGTGCCGGTAACATGTCTTACGCATGAAAGTCCTGGTGCTCATGCTGGCTTTGATCATCGGCGTCCCGTCCGCGTTCGCGCAACAGCGGGATGGGCGAGGCGGCGTGCCGGGGAAGAACCAGGGCATGACGCAGGATCAGCGCCAGCGGATGCGAAACGACATGCAGGACGTCTATCGGGACCGCAACCGCCAAGAGCGGCCGCCGCAGCAGCGCCAGCTCTCGCCACAGGAACGCGAGCAGCTCCGGCGCGACATCGATAACGCGAACCGGAACCTTAAGCGTTAATTACGACCCTGACCCCGAACTTTCGATCTGCGCCTTCGGATCGTTGGCCGGGATCGCGCTGTAGAAGCGCAGGGT
>DATMIG010000440.1:0-29900 GCA_035554335.1 Burkholderiales bacterium | reverse complement strand
CGAAGACGACCAGGCCGATCCGAAGGTCGGCACCACGGTGGCGCAGAAGCTCGTCGACGCCAAAGTGGTCGGCGTCGTCGGCCACCTCAACTCGGGCACCTCGATTCCCGCCTCGCCGATCTACAACCAGGCCGGCATCCCGGTGATCTCCGGCTCGGCCACCAATCCCAAGCTCACCGAGCAGGGATTCAAGAACCAGTTCCGCGTCGTCGGCCGCGACGACCAGCAAGGGCCGGCGATCGCCAGCTACATCGCGAGCGAGCGCAAGCCGAAGGTGGTGGCGGTGATCGACGATGCCACCGCGTACGGCGAAGGCATCGCGAACGAAGTCGAGAAGACGCTGAAGGCGGCGAAGATCCAGGTGCTGCCGCGCGAGAAGGGCACCGACAAGACCACCGACTGGAAGGCGATCCTCACCAAGCTGCGCGGCCGCAATCCGGACGCGGTGTTCTACGGCGGCATGGACGCGACCGGCGGCCCGCTCCTCAAGCAGGGCAAGGAGCTCGGCATGAAGGCAGTGTTCTCCTTCGGCGACGGCGCCTGCACGGACAAGATGCAGGAGCTGGCCGGCAACGCGGCGGAGGGCTTGCTCTGCTCGCAGGCCGGCATTCCGCCGATGGCGGCGTCGAAGAAATTCATCGACGCCTACAAGGCGAAGTTCAATCAGGATCCGATCCTCTACGCGCCCTTCACCTACGACGCGACGAACCTCCTCATCGAGGCGATGAAGAAGGCGAACAGCTCGGAGCCGAAGAAATACCTGCCGGAGCTGCAGAAGATCAGCTTCAACGGCGCCACCGGCCCGATCTCCTTCGACGACAAGGGCGACCGCAAGGATGCGGAGATCACCATCTTCACCATGAAAGGCGGCAAGATCGAGCCGGTGGCCGTGGTGAAGGCCGGCAAGACGCTGCCGTACGAGGAGTTCGTGAAGACGATGGGCACGGCCAAGTAGTCCCGGCCGCAGTGAAAACGAAACGGCACCCGAGGGTGCCGTTTTTGTTTTTGGTTGCCGTTTAGGGTTTTAGTTTAGGCTTGCCGCCCGTGGATACGTTTCTGCAGCAGGTCATCAACGGCCTCACCGCGGGAAGCGTCTACGCCGTCGTCGCCCTCGGCTACACGATGGTCTACGGCATCATCCAGCTCATCAACTTCGCTCATGGCGAAGTGGTGATGATCGGTGCGATGGTGGCTTTCACGGTGATCAACGCGCTGGTGCCGGCCGGCGTGGCGCCGGTGGCGGTGGTCCTCATCGGCGCCGGGTGCGCGGTGCCGGTGTGCATGCTGGTCGGCTACGCGATGGAGCGCCTCGCATACCGGCCGCTGCGTCATGCGCCGCGCCTCGCGCCGCTCATCACGGCGATCGGCGTCTCGATCATCCTGCAGCACCTCGCGCTCCTCATCTGGAGCCGCAACATCCTGGCTTTCCCGCAGATCATCCCGTCGCGCACGTATCTCATCGGCGGTGCGGCCATCACCACCATCCAGATCGCCATCCTGGCGATCTGCTTCGCGCTGATGGCGGCGCTCGCGATCCTCGTCTATCGCACGCGGCTCGGCACCGCGATGCGCGCCACCGCGCAGAACGCGCAGGTGGCCGGCCTGATGGGCATCGACATCAACAAGGTCATCGCGGCCACCTTCATCATCGGTGCCGGGCTGGGCGCGGTGGCCGGCGTGCTGTACGGCACCTATTACGGCATCGCCCAGTACACGATGGGCTCGATCCTCGGCCTCAAGGCGTTCTCCGCCGCCGTGCTCGGCGGTATCGGCAACATTCCGGGCGCGATGCTGGGCGGCGTGCTGCTCGGCATCGTCGAGGCGCTCGGTGCAGGCTACATCGGCGACTTCACCGACCTGTGCCAATACGGCTTCTTCGCCGCGCGCATCTCCGACTGCTCGGGCGGCGGCAATTTCGTCCTCTTCGGCTCTAACTACCAGGACGTCTTCGCGTTCCTCGTCCTGATCCTCGTGCTCATCTTCCGGCCCTCCGGCCTGCTCGGCGAGCGGGTGGGCGATCGCGCGTGAGCGACTGGCGCTCGCGTCCGGCGGCGCTATGGGCGGGCTGCGTCCTCATCGCGCTCGCGCTCGCCGTGCTGCCCTTCGCGCTGGCGCAGGTCGGCACGAGCTGGGTGCGCATCACGAACTACGCCATCCTCTATGTGCTGCTCGCGCTCGGGCTCAACATCGTCGTCGGCTTTGCCGGCCTTCTCGACCTCGGCTACATCGCCTTCTATGCGGTCGGCGCCTATACGTACGCGCTCCTCGCCAGCCCGCACTTCGGGCTGCACCTTCCGTTCTGGATCATCCTGCCGATCGGCGCGGCGATCGCGGCGCTCTTTGGCGCGCTGCTCGGCGCGCCGACGCTGAAGCTGCGCGGCGACTACCTCGCCATCGTCACGCTGGGCTTCGGCGAGATCGTGCGCGTCTTCCTCAACAACCTCTCCCGGCCGGTCAACGTTACTAACGGCCCGCAAGGCATCGCGCGCATCGATCCATTCAGCATCGGACCGTTCAATTTCTCGCGCTCCGAGACCATCGCCGGCCTCGATGTCAGCGGACCGATCAAGTACTACTACCTGCTCCTCATCGTGATGCTGCTGGTCATCGGCATCAACCTGCGCCTGCAGAACTCGCGCATCGGCCGAGCGTGGGAGGCGATCCGGGAGGACGAGATCGCCGCCCGCGCCATGGGCATCAACACGCGAAACCTGAAGCTCCTGGCGTTCGCGATGGGAGCGACTTTCGGCGGCGTGGCGGGCGGCATGTTCTCGGCCATCCAGGCCTTCATCTCGCCGGAGAGCTTCGTGCTCGTCGAGTCGATCATGATCGTGTCGATGGTCGTGCTGGGCGGCATGGGCAACATCTGGGGCGTGATCCTCGGCGCGGTGCTGCTGTCCTTCACGCCCGAGATCCTGCGCTGGACGGTGGAGCCGGTGCAGCAGGCGCTCTTCGGCCGCTCGCTCGTCGAGCCCGAAGTGATCCGCATGCTGCTCTTCGGGCTCGCGCTTGTGCTCATCATGCTCTTCCGCCCGGCCGGCCTCCTACCCTCCGCCGTGCGCAAGCGCGAGCTCGCCGGAGACGACGCGTGAACGCGCTCCTCGACGTGCGCGGCGTGGCGAAGCGCTTCGGCGGCCTGCAGGCGCTGGAAGACGTATCGTTCTCGATCGAGAAAGGCGAGATCTACGGCCTGATCGGTCCGAACGGCGCCGGCAAGACGACCCTTTTCAATGTGCTGACCGGCGTTTACTCGGTGGACGGCGGCAGTTTTCATTTCGAAGCGCGCGATATTTCTGGCCTGGCGCCGCACCAGATCGCGGCGGCCGGCATTGCGCGCACCTTCCAGAACATCCGCCTCTTCGCCAATCTTTCGGCGCTCGAAAACGTGATGATCGGCCGCCACGTCCGCACGCGAGCCGGAGTAATCGGCGCCGTGCTGCGCAATCGCCGCACGCTCGCCGAAGAGCGCGAGATCGTCTCCAAAGGGCTCGCGCTTCTCGACTACGTCGGCATCCGGCCACGCGCGAACGACCGCGCCGGCAGCCTGCCTTATGGCGATCAGCGTCGCCTCGAGATCGCGCGCGCGCTCGCGACCGAGCCGCGCCTCCTCGCGCTCGACGAGCCGGCGGCCGGCATGAACCCCGCGGAACGCCTCGCGCTCGGCAAGCTCATCGGCCGCATCCGCGACGAAGGCATCACGATCCTCCTCATCGAGCACGACGTGCGCCTGGTGATGAACGTGTGCGATCGAGTGATGGTGCTCGACTATGGGCGCAAGATCGCCGAAGGGCGGCCGGCCGACGTACAGCGCGATCCGAAGGTCATCGAAGCCTATCTGGGCGCGCCGCGTGCTGCTTGAGCTGCGGCAGCTCGAGGTGCACTACGGCGGCATCCGCGCCGTCGCCGGCGTCGACCTGGCAGTCGGCGAGGGCGAGCTCGTGTGCCTGATTGGCGCCAATGGCGCCGGCAAGACCTCCACGCTGAAGGCGGTGTGCGGCCTGATCGGCTCGAAGAGCGGCACCATCCGCTACGCCGGCGACGACATCAGCCACGCTCCGGTGCACGAGCTGCCGCGCAAGGGATTGGTGATGGTGCCCGAAGGCCGCGGCATCTTCGCGCAACTCACCGTGGAGGAAAACCTCGCCATGGGCGCATATGCCCACGGCGCTGCCGATCCGACGCCGCAATACGAGCGCTTCCCGCGCCTCGCCGAGCGCCGCAACCAGGTGGCGGGCACCCTTTCCGGCGGCGAGCAGCAGATGCTCGCCCTCGCGCGTGCGCTCATGACGCGTCCGAAGCTGCTTCTGCTCGATGAGCCGTCGATGGGTCTTGCGCCGATGATGGTCACGCGCATCTTCGAGATCATCCAGGACATCGCGCGGCAAGGCGTGACGATCCTGCTCGTGGAGCAGAACGCCCGCCTCGCGCTCGAGATTGCGGGCCGCGGCTATGTCATGGAGTCGGGCGCCATCACCCTTTCCGGCGCCGCGCGCGAGCTGCTCGACAACCCTCGCGTTCGCGAGGCATACCTCGGCGAATAAAATACCGCCATGGAGCGGTTGCTGATCGCCGGTTTTGGCGACATCGCGCGCCGAGCGCTGCCCGCGCTCGCCGGTCGGTATCAGATCGCGCGCCTTTCGCGTCAATACGGCGTCGACCTCGATTCCCGGCTCGAGCCGCGCACGGCGGATGCGGTGCTGCATTGCGCGCCGCCGCCGTCGTCCGGCGAAACCGATGCGCGCACGGCGAACCTCTTGGCTGCCGTGCGCGGCGTGCGTCGCGTCGTGTATATCAGCACGAGCGGCGTGTACGGCGATTGCGGCGGCGCGCTCGTCGATGAACGGCGGCCGGTCAACCCGCAGAGCGGACGCGCGCGGCGACGGGTCGATGCCGAACGACAGCTCGAGGGCTGGTGCACGCAGCACGGCGCGGCGCTCGTCATCCTGCGCGCGCCCGGTATCTACGCCGCCGATCGCCTGCCGATCGAGCGCCTGCGGGCGGGCACGCCGGTGCTGCGCCCGGAAGACGACGTGTCTACCAGCCACATCCATGCCGATGATCTGGCGGCCGCCGCCGTCCGTGCGCTGGAACCGGATGCCGCGCCGGGCGTCTATAACGTGTCGGACGACAGCGATCTGCGCATGGGGGAGTGGATGGATCTGGTCGCCCGGCACGCCGGGCTGCCGAAACCGCCGCGTGTGCCGAGGAGCCGGATCGCCGAGCACGTGTCGCCGGCGGTGCTGAGCTTCATGAACGAATCGCGCCGCCTCGACAACCGGCGCATGAAGACCGTGCTGCGCCTTGCGCTTCGCTATCCCACGGTCCACGAAGGGCTCGCGCATGAGCACGCTATTGGTATTGACTAACCTGCCGGATCGCGCCGCCGCCGAGCGGCTGGCCGACATCGTGGTGGAGAAAAACCTCGCCGCGTGCGTGAACATCCTTGCGCCGTGCCGCTCCGTTTACCGCTGGAAGGGCGCCGTGCAGCACGACGAGGAGCACCCGATGCTCATCAAGACGACGCGCGAACGCTATGCGGCGCTCGAGCAGGCGCTGCGCGCCGGCCATCCCTACGAGCTGCCCGAGATCATCGCGCTGCCGATCGAGCGCGGCCTGCCCGCCTATCTGGAATGGGTCGCGGCGGAGACCCGGGCTTGAAGCGCCTGATCCTTTTGCTGCTGTGCCTCGTCCCCGTATGGGCGACCGCCCAGGACCTGCTGGAGCCCGAGAAGGCCTTCCAGTTCTCGGCGCGGATGCTGGAGGATCAGGCGATCGAAGTGCACTTCACGATCGCCAACGGCTACTACCTCTATCGCGAGCGGTTCAAGTTCGCCGCGGCCGGCAATCCGTCCATCAAGCTCGGCGCGCCGGAGCTGCCGCGCGGCATCCCGCACAAGGACGAGTTCTTCGGCTCGACCGAGACCTATCGCAAGGCGGTCACGATCCGCGTGCCGGTGGAAGGCAGCGGACGCTTCGACCTCAAGGTCACCTCGCAAGGCTGCGCCGATGCCGGCGTCTGCTACGTGCCGATGGACTCGAGCGCCTCGCTCGAAGTCTCGGCGGGCAGCAGCAGCGCGGCGGCGCCGCGGCTGTCGATCTTCGCTTCCGACACGGACATCGCGCGCCTTTTCGAAGGGAACGTGGTTCTCGTTCTCGCCAGCTTCCTCGCGTTCGGCCTGCTCCTCGCTTTCACGCCGTGCGTGCTGCCGATGATTCCGATCCTCTCCAGCATCATCGCGGGCGAAGGCCGCACGGTGAACAAGATGCAGGCGCTCGCCCTGTCGGGCGCGTACGTGCTCGGCATGGCGCTCGCGTATGCGGTGGCGGGTGTGGCCGCGGGCTTCTCCGGCAGCCTGCTCGCCGCGGCGCTGCAGAACGCCTGGGTCCTCGGTGCCTTCGCGCTGGTATTCGTCGCGCTCGCGCTGTCGATGTTCGGCTTCTACGACCTGCAGCTGCCCGGCTTCATTCATCAACGCCTGCATGGTGCGCATGCGACCCTGAAGGGCGGGCGGGTGGCCTCCGTGGCGGCGATGGGCGTGCTTTCCGCCGTCATCGTGAGTCCCTGCGTCGCCGCCCCGCTCGCCGGCGCGCTGCTCTACATCTCTCAGACGCGCGATGTGCTGCTGGGCGGCTCG
Source organism: Burkholderiales bacterium (assembly GCA_035554335.1). Classification (GTDB taxonomy): domain Bacteria; phylum Pseudomonadota; class Gammaproteobacteria; order Burkholderiales; family SG8-39; genus SCGC-AG-212-J23. The sequence goes on along the minus strand of DATMIG010000440.1, from coordinate 23,265 downwards.
GCGCTCTTCGTCATGGCGCTGGGCATGGGCATTCCGCTCATGGTGGTGGGCATATCGGAGGGCGCGCTCCTGCCGAAGGCAGGCGCCTGGATGGAAGGCGTGCGCCGGTTTTTCGGCGTGCTGCTGCTCGCGGTCGCGCTCTATATCGCTTCGCCGGTGCTGCCGGTCGTGGTGCAGATGCTGGCGTGGGCGGCGCTCTTCATCGGCTCCGGAGTCTTCCTGCGCGCGCTTGATGCACTGCCTGCGCAGGCCTCCGGCTGGTGGCGCGTATGGAAGGGCGTCGGCGTGATCTCGCTCGTCATCGGCGTCGCGATGCTGATCGGTACCCTGGCCGGCAGCCGCGACCCGCTGCGGCCGCTCGCCGGCGTCCTTGGCGAAGCGCAGCCGGAGCTGCCAGCCACGCCGTTCACTCGCGTCGTGTCGCTCGCTGATCTCGACGAAAAGCTCAAGGCGGCGGGAAAGCCGGCGATGCTCGACTTCTATGCCGACTGGTGCGTGTCGTGCAAGGAGATGGAGCGCTTCACGTTCTCCGATCCGAAGGTGCGCCGGGAAATGGAAGGCATGCTGCTAATGCAGGCCGACGTCACGAGGAACACCGACGCAGACAAGGCGCTCCTCAAGCGCTTCTCCCTCTTCGGCCCGCCGGGCATCATCTTCTTCGACGCACAGGGGCGCGAGATCACGGGGCTTCGCGTGGTCGGCTACCAGAACCCCGAGCGTTTCCTCAAAACGCTTGCCACTGCCGCTAGCCATTGACCACGTCGTGATCGCCGTGCGCGATCTCGACGCGGCCGCGGCCGATTTCCGCGCGCTCGGCCTTACGCTCACGCCGCGCGGCTACCACAGCATCGGCTCGCAGAACCACTGCATCATGTTCGGCTCGACGTATATCGAGCTGCTCGCGGCGCCGGTGGCCCATCCGTGGCTCGACTACTACCGAAGCTTCGGCGAGGGCCTGGCCGCCGTTGCGCTCTCGACCGGTGATGCGGACGCCGCGGCGCGCGAGCTGCCGGGAGCGAAAGTGCCGATGGATCTCTCGCGGCCCGTGGAAGGCGGCGTGGCGCGCTTTCGCCTGGTGCAGATCGAAAACGTGCCGTACGTGTTCGTCTGCCAGCACCTCACGCCCGAGCTCGTCTGGCGGCCGCAATGGCAGAACGCCGGCGAGGTGGCGGGTGTTTCGCTGCCCATGAAGCAACCGTTTGCCGGCACACCCGCCAACATCGAGTGGGGAAAGTCACCGGCGCTGCGCATGCGCGGGAAAGGGAAAACCAGCGAGGCGCACGGAGTGCGTCTCGAGTTCGGCTAACGCTTGCGCAGGGCCCGCGCCGCTTCGAGCGCGAAGTAGGTGAGGATGCCGTCGGCGCCCGCGCGCTTGAAGGCGAGCAGCGCCTCGAGGATGCAGGATTCCGGCAGCCATTTATTGGCGATGGCCGCGCGCAGCATGGCGTACTCGCCCGACACCTGGTAGACGTAGGTCGGCGCCTTGAACTCGTCCTTAACGCGCCGCACGATATCGAGGTACGGTAATCCGGGCTTCACCATCACCATGTCGGCGCCTTCTGCAAGGTCGAGGCCCACTTCCCACAGCGCCTCGTCGGAATTCGCCGGATCCATCTGGTAGCTTTTTTTGTCGCTCTTGCCGAGAAATTTGGCCGAGCCCACGGCGTCGCGGAAAGGGCCGTAGAAGCCGGAGGCGTACTTGGCCGAGTACGCCATGATTCTCGTGTGGATATGGCCCGCCTTCTCGAGTGCGGCGCGGATGCGACCGATACGGCCGTCCATCATGTCCGACGGCGCGACGATGTCGACGCCCGCTGCCGCCTGCGCGAGCGCCTGCTTGACGAGGATCTCGAGCGTATCGTCGTTGAGGATGTAGCCGGACTCGTCGATCACGCCGTCCTGGCCGTGCGAGGTATACGGATCGAGCGCGACATCGGTCATCATGCCGAGCCCCGGAAAGCGTTTCTTCAGCGTCGCCACGGCGCGCGGAATGAGGCCCTTCGGATTGAAGGCTTCGCGGCCGTCGGGCGTCTTGAGCTTCGCGTCGATCGCCGGGAACAGGGCGATCGCCGGGACCTCGAGCTTCAGGCACTGGTCCGCCACCGGCAGCAGCTTGTCGATCGTGTAGCGCTCGACGCCCGGCATCGAGTCCACTTTTTCCGTGCGGCCTTTGCCGTCGATGACGAAGACCGGATAGATGAAGTCGTCGGCAGTAAGCACGTTCTCGCGCATCAGGCGGCGCGAAAACTCGGCGCGTCGCATGCGGCGCATGCGCACGCCCGGAAAGCTGCCGTAGGCCTTCATGGAATAGGGTTAATGGGTTGTGGGTGCCGCTTGAACTTTTCCCTGGCGGCGGCATCTTACCTTCAGACGAGTTGATCGTCTCCCGCTTCTCCTCCCTGAGCGGGTGCCTTAATCCCAAAGTTAAGGCGTTTTTGCCCCCGGTTTACATCCCCTTTACCGGGGGCTTTTTATTCCCGCGGCCTGCTTGGAGAGCCATTGCTCCAGCAGGTCGCGCGCCTCCTCCACCCCCTGTTTGGTGACGCTCGAAAAAAGGAGCGTCGCGCCGCCACGACTGTTCATGCTGGAGAGCAGCTTCGCCTGTTCGTTGCGCGAGAGCTTGTCTGCCTTCGAGAGAAGCAAAAGCCGCGGCACGTCGCCGAGCCAGCCGAGGAGTTGCCGATCGAGCGGCGTCATTGGATGGCGCGCGTCCATCACGACCACCACGCCGACTACGCTTGCCGATTGCAGATAGTCGGCGACGAGCGCGCGCCAAGCATCCCGCATCGCTTGCGGTACGCGCGCATATCCATACCCGGGCAAGTCGACGAGGCGCGCGTCATCACCCAAGGTGAAGAAGTTGATGGTCTGCGTGCGGCCGGGCGTCTTGCTCGTGCGGGCGAGGGCCTTGCGGCCGGTGATGGCATTGATCGCACTCGACTTGCCGACATTCGAGCGACCGGCGAACGCGATCTCCGGCGTGCCCGAAGGCGGAAAGTCGGCAGCGCGGGCTGCGGCGCGCAGGAACGCCGCGTGGGCAAAGACCGTCATGGAGGCGGGAAATTCTAATAAAATCGCGCCTTTCGTCAGGGGATGGCTCAGGTGATCGGAATCGTTCGCGTATTCGGCTTGGCGGCTGCGGTGGCATTGGCGTTCACCTGCCCCGCGCAGGCGCAGGACAAGGCCCAGTCGATCGCCAGCCAGGTGTGCGCGGCGTGCCACGGCGCCGACGGTAACAGCACCGCTCCCGCCAATCCGAAAATCGCCGGCCAGGGCGTGGACTACCTGAACAAGCAGCTGCGCGACTTCAAGGCGGCCGGCGGCAAGAAGCCGCTGCGCGAGAGCGCCGTCATGAACGGCATGGTGGCGAACCTCTCCGAGGGCGACATGAAGGGCCTCGCCGCCTACTACTCGGGACAAGCGTTGAAACCGGCCGCCGCCGCCGACAAGGATCTCGCCGCTGCCGGCCAGAAGCTTTGGCGCGGCGGTGACATGGCGAACGGCGTCCCGGCCTGCGCCGGCTGCCACGGCCCGGCGGGCGCCGGCGTTCCGGCGCAGTTCCCGCGCCTCGCCGGCCAGTACGCCGACTACATAGCCGCCCAGCTGACCGCCTTCCGCGAAGGGCACCGGGCAAACGACCCGAACAGCATGATGCGCGGCGTGGCCGCGCGGATGAGCGATCGGCAGATCCGCGCGGTCGCGGAATACGCGGCGGGTTTGCGCTAGCCGGGAATAGACCGGCCGGACCGGTGTTCGCACGCAGGTTACCCCTCTAGGAGACCCTGATGAAAAGAAGCGGTTTGGCAGCGGTGGTGGCGATCGCACTGGGAGTGTCGGCCGGCGCCGTATTCGCGCAACAGAAGCCTGAGGTCCTGGTGAAGCAGCGCCAGTCGGTGATGACGCTGCAGGGCAAGTACTTCGGCCCGATGGCCGGCATGGCGCAGGGCAAGATTCCTTACAACGCCGACGTTGTGAAGCGCAACTCCGCGTTCCTCGACAACCTGAGCCGCATGGCGTGGGACGGGTTCGATCCGAGCACGAAAGACGTGAAGAGCGCAGCGCTGCCCGCGATCTATGAGCAGCAGGCCAAGTTCAAGGACGCCGCGGCGCGTCTCGAGAACGAGGCGCACAAGCTGTGGGAAGTCGCGCAGCGCGGCGACGAGGCGGCGGTCAAGGCGCAGATCGGCGCCGTCGGCAAAGCCTGCGGCGGCTGCCACGAGAGCTTCCGTCAGAAGCAGTAACGGCTGATGTTGCGAAGAAGCCCCGCGCTGGCGGGGCTTTTTTTTCTGCTCTTCACCGCGATCGCGTTCGCGCAAGGCGACGCGAAGCGCGGCGAGTACCTGTCGAAGGCGGGCGGCTGCATCGGCTGCCACACCGAGATGCGCAAGGACGCGCAACCGTTCGCGGGGGGCCGCGCGCTGAAGACGCCGTTCGGGACCTTCTACGGACCGAACATCACGCCCGATCCGAAGGCCGGGATCGGCTTGTGGAAGGAGGCCGACTTCATGCGCGCCATGCGCGAGGGCAAGCGGCCCGACGGCGCGAATTACTTTCCGGCATTCCCCTACTCGTCGTTCACCCGCATCAGCGATGCGGATCTGCGCGACCTGTGGGCCTATCTGCGCACGCTCAAGCCGAGCGCGCAGCCGAGCAAGGAGCACGAGCTCGGTTTCTTCTATCGCTGGCGCTTCCTCGTCACGGTCTGGAAGTGGCTGTTCTTCGATGCCGGCGCGCTCGCGCCCGATCCGGCGAGGAGCGAGCCGCTGAACCGCGGCCGATACCTCGTCGATGCGCTCGGCCACTGCGGCGAATGCCATACGCCGCGCAACTTCCTCGGCGGACCGAAAAGGGCGCGCTACCTCGGCGGCGCGAAGCTGGGCGACGACGTCAACGCGCCGAACATCACGCCGACACGGCTCAAGAAATACGCCCCCGCCGAGCTGAAGGACATCCTCACCAGCGGCCTGTATCCGGATGGCGACGTGATGGGCGAGACCATGTCAGAAGTTGTGAAGAACACGACCAGCCAGCTCACGGCCGCCGACCTCGACGCCCTGATCGCCTACTTGTTAAGTATCGTGCCGTTGCCCGACGAGCCGAAATAACGTGGAATAGCCGCCAAGGGAGGCTTGTTCCCTCAATGGACGAAGCGAAGCGGCTGGTGGAATTGATTCCGCGTCTCAGGCGCTACGCCCGGGCGCTCGTCGGGGACCGCACCACCGCCGACGATCTGGTGCAGGACACGCTCGAGCGCGCCTGGGCGAAGCTGCACCTCTACCGCCGCGGAACGGACTTGCGTGCGTGGCTCTTTACAGTGATGCATAACGTACACGTCAACCGAATTCGTGCAACGCGGGCCGTCGATCCTCTCGAGGACGACATGCCCGAGCTCGCGCAGGCGCAGCGCGGTCCCGACACGCTGCTCGTGCGCGACCTCGATCGCGCCATCGCGCGGCTGCCGGCCGACCAGCGCGCGGTCCTGCTGCTCGTCACGCTCGAGGAAATGAGCTATGACGAAGTCGCGCGCACGCTGGGCATTCCGATCGGCACGGTCATGTCGCGGCTTTCTCGCGCACGCGAAAAGCTGCGCGCCATGATGTCCGGGCAACCGGTCGCCGCGAAGCTGAAGGTGGTCAAATGAGCGACACGCCGATCACCGAAGGCGATCTGCAGTCCTACGCCGACGGGCGGCTGCCGGAAGCGCGTCGCGCGGCGGTGGAGGCATGGCTCGCCGCCCGGCCCGCCGAGGCCGAGCGCATTGCGGCCTATCGTCGGCTCGCGAACGAAGTGCGCGCCGCCTACGACAGCATGATCGCGGAGCCGGTACCCGAGCGGCTTGCGCAGGCGGCCGCGTCCCGCATTCCGATCCGGCGCATTGCCGCGGTGGTGGCGTGGATCGCGGTCGGGATTGCGGTCGGCGCGCCGCTTGGCTGGCAGGTGCGCCCGGAGCGCGTCGTCATGCAGACGGCTCCCGACACGACGCAATTCGCACGGCGCGCGGCGCTGGCCCATGCGACGTACTCGCCGGAAGTTCGCCACCCCGTCGAGGTCGGCGCGGACGACGAGCAGCACCTCGTCACCTGGCTCTCCAAGCGCCTCGGCGTGAAGGTGAAGGCGCCGAAGCTCGACGAGGCCGGCATGGGCCTCGTCGGCGGGCGTCTGCTACCGGGCGAGAACGGCCCGGTTGCGCTTTTCATGTACCAGAACCAGAACGGCCGCCGACTCACGCTTTACGTGCGCACCGAGGCGTCGAAGAATCGCGAGACCGCTTTCCGCTACGCGCGCGAGAATAACGTCGGCGTCTTCTACTGGATCGACCGCGAGGTGGGCTATGCGCTCGCCTCGGCCGACCTCAACAAGGACGAGCTGCTCAAGCTCGCGAATGTCGTCTACAAGCAGCTAGAGCAGTAAGGTCGATCTCGGCCGAGCGCCGCACGTCCGCCTTGGTCACGTCGGCCATATGTGCCAAGGCGGCGCGGTCCTTCTCCTCGGTCAGCGAAGCGACGCAATCGCTCGGTACCACCAGGTGGTAGTCGCGCATGTAGGCGTCGTGCGCCGTGAAGAGAACGCAGAAGTCTCCCGCCACGCCGCTGAGCACGAGGGTCTTCGCGCCCAGGTGCTGAAGGAGCACGTCGAGCGTCGTGAACTGGAAACCGGAGTGCTTCGGCTTCAGCACGAAGTAGTCCTGCGGCTGCGGCTCGAGAAGCTTGGCGATCTCGCGCCCCGGCGAGTCGAGCACATGCTCGAGGATCTGGTGGAAATCCGAGCGCCAGCGCCCGAAGTTGTCGTTCACGTAGACCACGGGCACCCCGGCCTGCCGGGCGCGCCCCTTGAGCTCGGCAATGCGTTTCGCCGCCGCGACCGCGCGCGGCAGCATGCGGTCCGCGCCCTGGAAGTCGAACGCGTTGATCATGTCGATGATGAGGAGCGCGACCGGCGAGTCGTCCGGTGCGCTGCCGTGCAGATCGCCGGCCATGCTGGCAGCGCAGCAACGATCAGGCCCGCGTAGCCGCTCTATGGAGTTCGCGCAATAGCGCCACCAGCGCACCCATCTGGTAGTTGGCGTTCAGTCCGCTCGGGCTGGGTAGCACCCACACGCGCGCGCCCTCGAAGCGCACGGGTTGCTCGCCGAGAGGCGCCTTGGGCTGCGCGAACGCATGGCGGTACGCGCCCATGCCCAGGAACGCGACCACGCGCGGCCGATAGCGGCGCACCTTGGCCGCAAGACGCCGGCGGCCGGCGATGAGCTCCGCCGGCGCCAGCTCGTCGGCGCTCGCGGTGGCGCGACGCACCAGGTTGGTAACCCCATAGCCCTGCGCGAGCAGGAGATCCTTCTCCCAGGGCCAGAAGCGGCGCGGCGTGAAGCCGCCGGCATGCAGCGCGGGCCAGAAGCGGTTCCCGGGGCGCGCGAAGTGATTGCCAGTGGCGGCGGAGTAAAGGCCCGGGTTAATGCCGCAGAAGAGCACCTTGAGGTCCGGCGCGATCACGTCGCGCAGGGTCTTCGCGCGCGCGGCCTCCAGTTGCTCCAGTGTTGGCTTAAGTTGGCCGGACGATGTAGCCGCCGGACTTCTCGTCCGGATCGAGCTTGATGAGGCCTTTCTTTTCGGCATCCTCGAGAAGGTCGGAGAAGGCGCGGAAGCCGTAATAGGACTCGTTGAAGCCGGGTTTGCGGCGCTTCAACGCCTGCTTGATCATCGAGCCCCAGATGCGCTCGTCCTCGCCGCGCTCGGCGATCAGCGCGTGCAGGGTCTCCATGAGGAGATCGAAGCCCTCCTGCTTCTTGTCCTCGCCGGCGGGGGCGGATTCGCGCCGTTTCTTCGCCGCGCGGCGCTTCTGCTCGTCGGCGCGCACGAGGTCGTCGTAGTAGATGAACTCGTCGCAGTTGGCGATCAGGAGGTCCGAGCTCGAGTTCTTCACGCCGACGCCGATGACGGTCTTCGCGTTCTCGCGCAGCTTGGAGACCAGAGGCGAAAAGTCCGAATCGCCGCTCACGATGACGAACGTGTCGACGTGCGACTTGGTGTAGCAGAGATCGAGCGCGTCGACGACCATGCGGATGTCGGCGGAATTCTTGCCGGACTGGCGCACGTGCGGGATCTCGATCAGCTCGAAGGACGCGCCATGCATGGCGGCCTTGAATTCCTTGTACCGCTCCCAGTCGCAGTAGGCCTTCTTCACGACGATCGAGCCCTTGAGGAGCAGGCGTTCCAGCACCTTCTCCATGTCGAACTGGGCATATTTCGCCTCGCGCACGCCGAGGGCGACATTCTCGAAATCACAAAAAACGGCGAGGCTACGCGCCTCGGGGATGGCCGGCATCGATTGCCTCGGGGTTTTTGGTCTTGGAACGGTTGAGCCACGCCTGCAGGCGCTCGAAATAGAGGTAGATCACCGGGGTGATGTAAAGCGTCAGCACCTGGGAGAGCATCAGGCCGCCCACCACCGCGAGGCCGAGCGGCTGGCGCGCGCCGCCGCCCGCGCCCAGGCCGATGGCGATCGGCAGGCTGCCCATCAGCGCCGCCATGGTGGTCATCATGATCGGACGGAAGCGGATCAGGCCTGCCTGGTGGATCGCCTGCGCCGGCGCCATGCCGTCCTTCCTCTGCGCCTCGATGGCGAAGTCGATCATCATGATGGCGTTCTTCTTGACGATGCCCACCAGCATGATGATGCCGACGAAGGCGTACATGTTGAGCTCGATGCCGAACGCCATCAGCGTGAGCAGCGCGCCGAGGCCGGCAGTCGGCAGGCCGGAGAGGATGGTGAGGGGATGGATGAAGCTTTCGTACAGGATGCCGAGCACGAGATAGATCACGAGGATCGACAGCAGCAGCAGGATGCCCATGCCCTGCAGCGAGCTCTGATAAGCCTGCGCGGTGCCGGAGAAGGTACCGGTGAGCGTCACCGGCACGTCGAGCTCGCGCATGCCGCGCTCGACCTCGGCGATCGCCTGCGACAGCGCCACGCCGGGCCGAAGATCGAACGAGAAGGTCACCGACGTGAGCTGCCCCAAGTGCGTGATCTGCAGGGGCCCGACGCCGGGTTTCAGCCGGGCGACGGCGCTGAGCGGCACGAGCGCGCCGCTCGTCGAGCGCACATACAGCATCGGCAGCAGCGACGGATCGGTCTGGTAGCGCTGGTCGAGCTCGAGGATGACCCAGAACTGGTTGGTCGCGGTATAGATGGTCGAGACTTGGCGCGCGCCGTATGCGTTGTTGAGCGCCATCTCGATCGACTGCGCCGACACGCCGAGCGCCGAAGCCTTCTCGCGATCGATCTCGACCGTCACCTGCGGCCGCGTGATCTGCAGGTCGCTCGTCACGTCGACGAGTCCCGGCAGCGAGCGCAGCTTCTCCTCCACGCGCGGCGCCCAGTGGTAGAGCTCGTCGATGGTGGCGCTGCGCATCACGTACTGGTACGGGCTCTTGGTCAGGCTGCCGCCGATGCGGATCGCCGGCACGTTCTGGATGAAGACCTTGCCGCCGAGCACGTTGGCGAGCTTCGGGCGCAGCCCGCGCACCACCTCGTCGGCCGGCTTGCGCTGCTTGAACGGCTTCAGCGTGATCGTCATGCGCCCGACGTTGAGCGACGGCGAGAAGCCGGTCGCGCCGATGAACGACATCGCGGCGTCGACGTTCGGATCCTGGGCGATGATGGCGGCGACGCGCTGCTGAAGCTCGGTCATCGCGTCGAACGAGATGTCCTGCGGGCCCTCGACGAAGCAGAAGAGCTGGCCCGAGTCCTCGCTCGGCAGGAAGCCTTTCGGCGCGCGGGTGAAGAGCGCGCCGGTGAGCACGCACACGCCGAGGAAGAGGACGAGGACCGCGCGCTGGTGGCGCAGCGTCCAGGAGAGCGTCACGTCATAGGCATCGCGCACGGCGTCGAAGGCCCGTTCGAACGCCATGTAGACGCGGCCATGACGCTCGTCCTTGCGGTGCGGGCGCAGGATCCGGCTGCACATCATCGGCGTCAGCGTGAGCGAGACGAAGCCGGAGATCAGCACCGCCGCCATGATCGTCACCGCGAACTCGTGGAGCAGCCGGCCCAGAATGCCGCCCATGAAGAGCACCGGGATGAACACCGCGGCGAGCGAGATCGTCATCGAGATGATGGTGAACACGATCTCGCGCGAGCCGTCGAGCGTCGCCTGCAGCACGCTCTTGCCCATCTCAATGTGGCGCGTAATGTTCTCCAGCATGACGATGGCGTCGTCGACCACGAAGCCGACGCACAGCGTCAGGGCCATCAGCGAGATGTTGTCCAGGCTGTAGCCGAACGTGTACATAATGGCGAAGGTGCCGATGATCGACATCGGCAGCGCGATCGACGGGATGACGGTCGCGGCGATGTTGCGCAGGAAAAGGAAGATCACCATCACGACCAGCGCTAGGGCGAGATAGAGCGTGAACTGCACCTCTTCCACCGAGGCGCGGATGGTGACCGAGCGGTCGTACAGCGTCTCGATCTCGACCGCCGGCGGCACCTCGGCACGGAAGGTGGGCAGCAGCTTCTTGATGTTGTCGACCACCTCGATGGTGTTGGTGCCCGGCTGGCGCTGGATGGCGAGCACGATGCCGCGCTTGCCCTTGAACCAGGCCGCCACCTTGTCGTTCTGCACGCTGTCGACGACGCGCCCGAGCTCCTGCAGCCGCACCGGAGCGCCGTTGCGATAGGTGACGATGATCGGTCGGAAGGCGACGGCGTCGTTCAGCTGTCCGGTGGCCTGCACGGCGAACATGCGGTCCTTGCCGTAGAGCGTACCCGTGGGCAGATTGACGTTGGCCTGCGCAACGGCCTGCTCCACCTCGTTGATGCCGACGCCGCGCGCGGCGAGCGCATTCGGGTCGACCTGCACGCGCACGGCGTACTTCTGCTGGCCGAACACCTGCACCTGGGCGACGCCAGTGATGGTCGAGATGCGCTGCGCGAGGTAGGTCTCGGCGTATTCGTTGACCGCGGAGAGCGGCAGCGTCTGGGAGGTCAGGGCGAGGTAGTAGATCGGCGAGTCGCCCGGATTCACCTTGCGGAAGCTCGGCGGCGCGGCCATGGTCGCCGGCAGCTGTCGCGCGGCCGATGCGATGGCGGAGTTCACGTCCTGTGCGGCGGCGTCGATGTCGCGATCGAGGCTGAACTGGATGGTGACCCGGGTGATGCCCTGTCCGCTCACCGAGGTCATCTCGTCGATGCCGGCGATGGTCGAGAACTGGCGCTCGAGCACCGTGGCGACCGCGGAAGCCATCGTTTCCGGGCTGGCGCCGGGCAGCTCGCCGGTCACCTGGATCGTCGGGAAGTCGACGTTCGGCAGCGTCGATACCGGTAGCAGGCGGTAGGCGGCGAGGCCGAAGATGAGGATGCCGGCCATGACCAGCACCGTCATCACCGGGCGGCGGACGAACGGCTCGCAGAAGTTCACGAGGGCTCGGCGGTGGGTTTGGCGATCTGCACGCGGCTCTTCGGCCCGAGGCGAAGCTGGCCGCGCGTCACCACGCGCTCGCCCTTTTTCACGCCCGTGACGATCGCGCGGTCGCCGTCGGCGCGCTCGACGTTGACCTTGCGCACGTCGGCGAGCGAGTCGTCGCCGACCACGTACACGTACTGTCCGTCGGGGCCGGTCTGCAACGCCTGCGAAGGCACCACGATGGCATCGGGCCTTTCGTAGAGCTGCATGCTCACGTTGACGAACTGTCCCGGCCACAGCACCGCGTCCTCGTTCGCGAACTGCGCGCGCAGCCGGATCGTGCCGGTGCTCGGATCGACGGCGTTGTCGATGAAGATGAGCCGGCCCGACGGGCGCGGCAGGCTCCGGTCGGTCGGCACGACGTCGACGGCAAGCGGGGATTGCGCCTGGTACTTGCGCACCTCGGGCAGGTTCTGCTCGGGCACGGCGAAGTTCACGTAGATCGGGCGCACCTGGTTGATGACGACGAGCGGATTCACGTCGTTCGCGCGCACCATGTTGCCCGCCTGCAGCAGCACCTTGCCGACATAGCCGTCGAGCGGCGAAAGGATGGTGCAGTACTCGAGGTTGAGGCGCGCGTTCTCGAGCCCCGCCTGGCTCGCCTTCGCCGTCGCCTCGGCAGTCTCGGCGTTGGTCCGGAACTGCGCGTACGCCTCCTTGGAGACGAAGTTCTTCTGCAGCAACTCCTGATATCGCTTCTCCTGCGAGCGCGCCTGGTCGCGCGCCGCGCGGTCGCGCAGCGCATTCGCTTCCGCCTGGCGCAACGCCGCCTCGTACGGCCGCGGGTCGATGCGAAAGAGGGTCTCGCCCTTCTTCACCGCCTGGCCTTCCTTGAAGTTGACGGCGACGATCTGCCCGTCGACGCGAGCCTTCACGGCCACCGTCTGGTACGCCTCGACGTTGCCGATCGCCTGCAGCTGGATCGGAATCGATTCCTGCACCACCGTGGCGACCGACACCGGCACCGCCGACGGCCCTTTGCCGGCGCCCTTGCGCGACTCCTTCGCCCGCGTGTCGGTGCTGAAGTAGTAGGCGGCCACGCCACCTGCGATCAGCGCGACAAGGAGACCGCTGGCGAGCAGGCGGCGGCTGGTGCGGGTCACGGGTGGGGTGTCACTCACGCAAGGGGGCGATTGTCGTCCGGAGGCCCTAATCCGGCAATTGCTCGCTCCCGAAGAGCTCCTCGATGGATTCGCGGCGGCGCACCAGCCGCGCGTGCGAGCCGGCGACCAGCACCTCGGCCGCGCGCGGCCGGGAGTTGTAGTTCGAGCTCATCGACATGCCGTAAGCGCCGGCCGACAGGATGGCGAGCAGGTCCCCCGCCGCGGCGGCGAGTCGCCGGTCGCGGGCGAGAAAGTCGGCGCTTTCGCAGATCGGCCCCACCACGTCGTAAACAGCGTCGGCGGTGCGCTCATCCGGTTCCCGCACAGCGCGCACGTCGTGCCAGGCGTCATAGAGCGGCGGCCGGATGAGGTCGTTCATCGCCGCGTCGACCACGAGAAAGTTGCGCGCCGCGCCCGGCTTCACATACTCGACGCGCGTCACCAGGACGCCTGCATTGCCGACGATGGAGCGACCCGGATCGAAGATGAGGGTCTGGCGCCGCGCGCCTAGTGCGTCGATCGTGCCGCGCACGAACGCCGCGATCGGCTGCGGCGCTTCGTCCTTGTATCGGATGCCGATGCCGCCGCCGACGTCCACGTGCCGCAGGTGGATTCCCGCCGTCTCCAGCCGGTCGACGAGCGCGAAGAGCTTTTGCGCCGCCGCGACAAAAGGCGCGGAGTCGACGAGCAGCGAGCCGATGTGGCAACCGATGCCGACCAGCTCCAGCTCCGGCATGCGCGCGGCGCGCAGATAGAGGCGCTCGGCTTCGGCATGCGCGATGCCGAACTTGTTTTCCCGCAGGCCGGTGGAGATGTACGGATGGGTGCGGGCATCGATGTCCGGATTGACGCGCAAGGCGACCGGCGCGCGCTTCTTCATCTGCCCCGCGATCGCGGCGACGCGGTCGAGCTCGGCTTCCGATTCGACGTTGAGGCAGCCGATGTTCTTCTCCAGCGCGAAGCGGATCTCGGCTTCGCTTTTCCCCACGCCGGAAAAGACCGTCTTGCCAGCGTCGCCACCGGCCGCGAGGACGCGCGCGAGCTCGCCGCCGGACACGATGTCGAACCCGGCGCCGAGGCGGGCGAGAAGCTGGAGGATGGAAAGATTCGGGTTCGCCTTGACGGAATAACAGACCAGTCCCGCCCGGCTGTCGAGCGCGCGGACGAACTCGCCGTAGGCGCCTTCGATCGCCGAGCGCGAATACACATAGCAGGGCGTGCCGAAGCGCGCCGCGATCGAGTCGAGCGGGACGTCCTCGGCGCAAAGCACGCCGTTGCGGTAGGCGAACGACACGGCGTTACTTCGCTTCTTCTTCGTCCGGCGCCGGGGACGGGTACGGAACCGGCTTGTAGGTATCGCGCTTCTCGGGCTTTACGCCGGGCGGCGGTTTATCGCGCAGATAGAGCGGCCCCCTCTGGCCGCACGCGGCAGCGGCCAGCGCCAGGGCGGCGATGAGCGGAGCCAAGCGCATAAAATCACGATGGTATCCCATGGACGAGAGCGAATTCACCGCGCTGGCGGAGAGCGCGCTCGAGCGAATCGAGCGCGCGCTGGAAGAGAGCGGCATCGACGCCGACACGCAGCTCAGGGAAGGCGGCGTGCTGGAGATCGAGTTTCCCGACGGCTCGCGCATGGTCATCAATCGCCACGGTGCCGCGCGCGAGATCTGGGTCGCGGCGCGTAGCGGCGGCTTTCATTTCCGTTGGGACGGCTCGGCGTGGCGCGACACGCGCGACGGCGCGGAGCTCTTCGCCGCCCTTTCCCGGCTGGTGTCCGCCCAAGGCGGGCAGCCCGTGCTCCTGAGGTCCTAGGCGGGCGGCCTCGGCGCCGGCGTTGGCACGGGTGAGGGCGGCAGCACCGCGGGCGATGGAAGCCCCGGCGGTGTCGGGGCGGGCTGGCCGGGTTGGCCAGGCTGGGCGGGTGCGGGCGCGGGCGGCTCGACCGGAATCGGCGGATGCAGGACTTCCGGCGGCGGTACCGCCTCGCGGAAGAAAAACTCGTTGACGACGCGGTTCTCCCCGACCGCCGTCGGATAGGGCCCGGTGGGCAACACGACGATGCCCGGCGGCATCTCGCGCGGCATTTCGGGCACGTCCTTCAGCACTCGTTCCATGTACGAAATCCAGATCGGCAGCGCGACCACGCCACCCGTCTGGTTCTTGCCGAGCGTCTTCGGTTGGTCGAAGCCGACCCACGAGATGCCGACTAGCGAAGGCTGGTAGCCGGCGAACCAGGCGTCAACGAATTCGTTCGTCGTGCCGGTCTTGCCGGCGAGGTCGGAGCGTCCCAAGCGTGCGACGCGCGCCGCGGTACCCAGGCGCGTCACGTCCTGCATCATGTTGTCCATGATGAAGGCGTTGCGCGGGTCGATGACCCGCAGCGCCTCGTCTCCCGCGCGGCGCGGCTCCGCCAGTGCCAGCACGTTGCCGCGGTCGTCCACGATCTTGTGGATGAAATAGGGCTGGACCAGGTAGCCGCCATTCGCGAACACGGAATAGGCGCGGGCCATCTGCCAGGCGGTGACGGAGCCGGCGCCGAGCGCCATCGTCAGGTACGGCGGATGCCGTTCCGCGTCGAAGCCGAAGCGCGTGATGTAATCCTGCGCGTACTTCGCGCCGATGGCATCCAAGACGCGGATCGAAACCATGTTCTTGGATTTGGCGAGGGCCGTACGAAGCCGCATCGGTCCCTCGAACTTGCCGTCGTAGTTCTTCGGTTCCCAGCGTTGGCTGCCGGTTTCCTCGGCTTCCAGCACCACCGGCTCGTCCGGCACCACGGTGGCCGGTGTGAAGCCCTTTTCGAGAGCGGCGGAATAGATGAAAGGTTTGAACGACGAGCCGGGCTGCCGCCAGGCTTGCGTGACGTGGTTGAACTTCGCCCGGTTGAAGTCGAACCCGCCCACCAGCGAGCGCACGGCGCCATCCTGCGGATCGAGCGAGATGAATGCCGCCTCTGCCTCCGGTATCTGCACGATGTGCCAGCTTTTGCCTTCGCGCTGCACGCGGATGATGGAGCCGCGGCGGATCCGTTTCTGGGTGGCCGCCTTGGGATCGAGCGATCGCGCCGCGAACCGCAGGCCTTCGCCGCTGATCACGACCTTTTCGCCCGTGCGTAGCGCCGCCTCGACCTGCTTCGTTTCCGCCGAGAGCACGATTGCCGCCAGCACGTCGTCGCTGTCGGGATGGTCGGCGAGCGCGTCGTCGTATTCGTCGTCACCGGCGTCGGGCCTCAGGTCGGAGAACCCTTCCGGACCACGGTAGCCCGTGCGGCGGTCGTACTCCAGGACGCCCTTGCGCAGTCCTTCGTACGCGGTTTCCTGGTCTACTTGCCGTAGCGTCGTGTACACGCGGAAGCCGCGCGTATAGACATCTTCGGGGTAATGCTCGGCTAGGGCCTGGCGCACCATTTCGGCGACGTACTCCGCATGGAGCGAGTACTCAGTTACCTCGCGCCTGGCCTTTAGCGGGGCCTTTAGAGCCTCATCGAACTGGGCCGAGGTGATGTAGCCGAGCTCCGTCATGCGCCGCAGGACGTATTGCTGCCGCTGTTTCGCGCGCTGCGGATTGGCGATCGGGTTGTACATCGATGGCGCCTTCGGCAGCCCCGCAAGCATGGCGACCTCGCCGAGGCTCAGCTGCTCGAGTGCTTTGCCGAAGTAAATCTGGGCCGCAGCCCCGAAACCGTAGGCGCGCTGGCCGAGGTAAATCTGGTTTACGTACAGCTCGAGGATCTGCTCTTTGCTGAGGCTGTGCTCGATCTTGAAGGCGAGCAACGCCTCGTAAAGCTTGCGGGTGAGCGTCTTCTCGGACGAGAGGAAGAAGTTGCGCGCCACCTGCATGGTGATCGTGCTCGCGCCTTGGCGCTTCCCGCCGGCGACCAGGTTCGCGTACGCCGCGCGCAGGACGCCGATGTAGTCGATGCCCGGGTGCTGGTAGAAACGCTCGTCTTCCGCGGCGATGATCGCCTGCTTGAGCTGCGCCGGCACGTCCGCTATCGACACGACCGCGCGGCGCTCCTCGCCAAACTCACCGATCAGCGTTCCCTCCGCCGTATAGATGCGCAGCGGGACCTTCGGCTGATAGGCCGTGAGCGCATTCAGCTCCGGCAGGTTCGGATAGGCGAGGACGACCACTAAACCCAGTATCAGGAAGGCGGCGGCCAGCAGACCGGCTGCCACGGCCAGCGGGAAGGCGACAAAACGTAGCCACATCGGGGTGTTAGACCTTCAGGAGGGCGCTATTGCATGCGCTGAATCGATCGCCGCATCATACCCGCTCCCCTCCTGCCGACAATTAACTAGACACTCGGAGGGGTTGTTGCTAGGATTTAAGGAGAATTCTACGTATCGCCTCTAACTCGCGATACGCAAAGGGGAAAATAACTAAAGGTTCAGCTTGATGGCATTCGACCTGTTCACGCCTAAAGCGCCGCCGCTCTTCGGGCTCGACATCAGTTCGTCGTCCGTGAAGATGCTCGAGATCGTCGATGCGGGCAAGGCCGCTTATCGAGTTGAGCGATACGCCATCGAGCCCCTGGCGCGCGATGCAGTGGTCGACGGCAACATCAACAACCTCGAGGCGGTGACCGACGCGGTGCGCCGCGCGCACAAGCGTCTGGGCACGCGGACCAAGCACGTGGCGATGGCAGTGCCGACCGGCGCCGTCATCACGAAGAAGATCGTCGTGCCCGCCAGCTTGCGCGAAGCGGAGCTCGAGGTACAGGTCGAAAGCGAGGCGAACCAGTACATCCCGTTCGCGCTCGAGGAAGTCAACCTCGACTTCCAGATCCTGGGCCCGTCGGCGGCGACGCCGGAGGAGCAGGAAGTGCTGATCGCCGCGACGCGAAAGGAAAAAGTCGAGGACCGCGTGGCGGTCGCCGATTCGGCGGGCCTCAAGGCGCTCGTCATGGACGTGGAGTCCTTCGCGCAGCAGAACGCCCTCGCGCTCGTCGTGCAGGCGCTGCCGAATGCCGGCAAGGAGCAGAACATCGCCGTTGTCGATGTGGGCGCCAACGTGATGAACGTGACGGTACTGCGCAACGACCAGTCGATCTACGCGCGCGAGCAGGCGTTCGGCGGCAACCAGCTCACGCAGGAGATCGTGACGCGCTACGGCATGAGCCCGGAAGAAGCGGAGAACGCGAAGCGCACCGGCGGCCTGCCGGACGACTTCGAGGCCGAGGTGCTGAAGCCCTTCATGGAGAACCTGTCGGGTGAAATCCAGCGCGCGCTGCAGTTCTTCTTCACTTCGACGCAATACCACACCGTCGAGCACATCCTGCTCGCCGGCGGGTCGGCGGTGATTCCGGGCCTCGACGAAGTCGTGAACACGCGTGCCCAAGTGCCGACCAGCGTTGCCAACCCCTTCGCCCAGATGCAGGCCTCGCCGCGCGTGCAGCTGAAGCGGCTGATCGTCGATGCGCCGTCGCTTATCGTCGCTTGCGGCCTCGCCATGAGAAGGTTCGACCCGCAATGACCACCGCACGCGTAAACCTGTTGCCGCACCGCGCCGAGCGGCGCAAGCGTGCCAAGCAGCATTTCTTCGTCGTTTCCGGCGGCACCGCTGTGGTCGGCGTGCTCATCGTCGGCCTGATGCACAGTTACTACGCCGAGCGCATCAGCATGCAAGAAGGGCGCAACGCCTTCCTGAAGACCGAGATCGGCAAGCTCGACAAGGAGATCGCCGAGATCAACAAGTTGCGCGACGAGATTCAGGCGCTGCTCGCCCGCAAGCAGATCATCGAGACGCTGCAGGCCGACCGGGCGCAGACGGTGCACCTGCTCGACGAGCTGGTGAAGCAGATGCCCGAGGGCGTGTTCCTGAAATCGGTCAAGCAGACCGGCAATCGCGTCCAGCTGGTCGGTTTCTCGCAGTCGAATGCGCGCGTCTCGACGCTGATGCGCAACATCGAGTCGTCCAAGTGGCTCGGCAGCCCGGAGCTGATCGAAGTCAAGGCGGCGCCGCTCGACAAGCGCAAGGTCTCGGAATTCACCATGTTTATGTCGCTGAAGCGCGAGGCCGTAGCGCCAGCGACACCGGCGAAGCCGGCGGCTCCGGCTGCGGCGAAGAAGGGCTAGCCATGGCGATCAACATCAATTTCAACGCGATCGCGGACGAGTTCAAGCGGACCAACTGGAAGGACCCGGGAACCTGGCATGCCGCGCCGAAGCTCGTCGTGCTGCTCCTCATTCTCGTCGCCATCCCGGTGGCGGGCTTCTTCGCCGACACGCAGAGCCAGATCGACGAGCTCGAGCGGATGCAGGGCGAGGAAGCGAAGCTGAAGCAACAGTACCTCGACAAGAAAAAACAGGCGGTGAACCTGGACCTGCACCGCCAGCAACTGCGCGAGATCGATACCCAGTTCGGCGCGCTGCTGCGCCAGCTGCCGAACCGCTCGCAGATGGATGCGCTCCTCGTCGACATCAACCAGGCCGGCCTTGGACGCGGCTTGCAGTTCGAGCTGTTCCGGCCGGCGCCGGGCGAGATCACGCGCGAGTTCTACGCGGAACGCCCGATTACCCTCAAGGTGACGGGCAATTACCACGACATGGGCGCTTTCGCGAGCGACGTCGGCCAGCTGCCGCGCATCGTGACGCTGAATGACGTGGCGATCAACGCCGGCACCGGCAAGGATGCGGGCGTGCTGACGATGGACGTGACGGCGCGCACCTTCCGCTACCTGGATGACGATGAGGTGGCGGCGCAGCGGCGCGCGGCGTCCAAATCGAAGGGACCGGCCCGCAAATGAGCCGCGTCCTCATCCTCGCGTTCGGCGCGGCGTTGCTCCTCGCAGCTTGCGGCGGAGAGGAGCATGGCGACCTCAAGCAGGAGCTCGCCGAACTCACCAAGGATTTCCGCGGCCAGGTGCCGCCGCTGCCGCAGGTGAGACCCTACGAGCCGGTTCCGTACACGAGCGAAGGCCAGGTCGATCCGTTCCGCGCCGACCGCATCGAGGTGGCGCAGCCGGGCGAGAAGGGCACGAAGGTGCCCGAGGCGCTCGCCGCCCAAGAGAAGCGCGTCAAGGAGCCCCTCGAGGCGTTCCCGCTCGAGTCGATCCAGATGCTCGGCACCATCACGCAGGACAAGGAAACCTTCGCGCTCGTGAAGGCCGGTCCCAACCTGTACCGCGTGAAGAAGGGCAACTACATGGGACAGAACTTCGGCGTCATCACGGGCATCGACGAAGGCGGAATCAAGCTGAAGGAGCTGGTGCAGGATTCGAGCGGGGAGTGGGTGGAGCGCTCGAGCGGCCTGCAACTGGTGGAGGGCGGCAAGTGAGAAGCCGGTTCCTTCTCTTATAGCGCGCCCTGGAAATGAGCGGAGGCATAACAATGAAAACCAAATCGCTTCTCTTTGCGTCGCTCCTCTGGCTGCTGGGCATCGGCCTCGCGGCGGCGCAGTCGAACAGCATCGAATCGTTCGACGTCGCGCAGCAGGGCGGCAAGATCATCGTGCGCATCACCACGAAGGAGCCGCTGCGCAACGTGCCGGCCAACTTCGCGGTCACCAATCCGGCGCGCATCGCCTTCGATTTCCCGGACACCGTCAACGGCCTCGGCCGGCAGAGTCAGGCCATCGGCGAGGGCGAACTGCGCAGCATGAACGTCGTGCAGGGCTCCGACCGCACGCGCGTCGTGCTCAACTTGCGGCGCCCGGTCGCGCACGAAGCCAGCCTCGACGGCCGCAGCGTGATCGTCACCCTCTCCGAGGCGGCGGTGGCGCAAACGGCGCCCGGCGGCCAGGTGGCGCACTTCGCGGAAGGCAAGGCGGACGCGAAGCATGAAATCCGCGACGTCGACTTCCGCCGCGGCCGCGGCGGCGAGGCGCGCGTGGTCGTGGACCTGTCGGACAGCACGACGGGAATCGACATCCGCACGCAGGGCCAGAATATCGTGGTCGAGTTCCTGAAGACCTCGCTGCCGGAAAACCTGCGCCGGCGGCTCGACGTGGTCGATTTCGGCACGCCGGTCAACCTCGTGAGCACGTTCCAGCAGGGCGACAACGTGCGCATGGTGATCGAGCCGAAAGGGCAATGGGAGCACACCGCCTACCAGTCGGATACGCAATTCGTGCTCGAGGTGAAGCCAGTCACGCCCGATCCGTCGCGCGTCTCGCAGCGCGGCCGCTACACGGGCGAGAAGCTTTCGCTCAACTTCCAGAACGTCGAAGTGCGTGCGGTGCTGAACGTCATCGCGGACTTCACCGACCTGAACATCATCACGAGCGACACCGTCACCGGCAACATCACCCTGCGGCTGAAGGACGTGCCCTGGGACCAGGCCCTGGAGATCATCCTGCAGACGCGCGGCCTCGACAGCCGCCGGGCGGGCAACGTCATCTGGATCGCGCCGCGCGACGAGCTGGCCACGCGCGAGAAGCTGGCGCTCGAGGCGCAGCAGCAGATCTCCGACCTCGAGCAGACGCGCACCGAGTCGTTCCAGATGAACTATCAGAAGGCGGTCGATGTGCAGAAACTGCTCTCCGACCCCAACCAGCGCATCCTCTCGAAGCGCGGCAGCGCAGTAGTCGACGCGCGCACCAATACGCTCTTCGTGCAGGACACCCCCAGCCGCCTGGAAGAAGTGCGCCGCCTTCTCGCCAAGATCGACGTCGCCGTGCGCCAGGTGATGATCGAGGCGCGCATCGTGGAGGCGAACGAAACGTTCAGCCGTAATCTCGGCGTCAAGCTCGGCTACCTGGACAACGCCGGCTTGCGTGGCGGCGTACCGGGCAATTCCCTTGGTCAAGGCATGCGCATCGTGCCGAGTGGCAATTACCTCGGCTCTGGCGAACAGACCGGCCAAGCGGTGATTACCGGCGGCAGCTTCATTCCGGACACGCAGAACGTGGTGCTGCCGGCGAGCGGCCTGAACGGCTTCGGTCCAGGCAGCCTTTCACTCTCGATATTCAGCTCCCAGATGCAGCGGTTCCTGTACCTCGAGCTGACGGCGCTGGAAGCCGACGGCAAGGGAAAAATCATCGCGAGTCCCCGCGTGCTGACCGCGGATCAAGTGGAGGCGATCATCGAGCAGGGCACCGAGATTCCGTATCAGCAGGCGAGCTCGTCGGGCGCGACCGCGGTCTCCTTCCGGAAAGCGAACCTGGCTCTGAAGGTGAAGCCGCAGATCACGCCGGAGGGCAACATCATCATGGCGCTCGACGTGAACAAGGACCAGCCGGGCGCCACGACGGCCGCCGGCGTGCAGATCAATACCAAGCACGTGAAGACCGAGGTGGTGGTCGAGAACGGCGGCACCGTCGTGATTGGCGGCATTTACGAGCAGAACGACCGCACCGATACCACCAAGGTGCCATTGCTCGGCGACCTGCCCCTCGTGGGCTGGCTTTTCAAGAACAATTCGGTGACCACCGGCAAGACGGAGCTGCTGATTTTCATTACTCCGCGCGTCGTCAACGAACGCCTGACGATCCGGTAAGCGGCTGATCGTCCGCTTCGCCGCGCCACGGCCGGGTCTCCCGGCCGTTTTTGTTCCTACAATGCCGTCATGAAGCGCGCGGGCAACCTTTACCTGGTCGGCATGATGGGCGCCGGCAAGACCACCGTCGGGCGGCTTCTCGCCCGCCGGCTGAAGCTGCGCTTCGTCGATTCCGATCATGAGATCGAGCGCCGCTGCGGCGTGAAGGTCCCGCTCATCTTCGACATCGAAGGCGAATCCGGCTTCCGCGCGCGCGAGACGCAGACCCTCGCCGAGCTTGCTTTGCTCGAGGGCATCGTGCTCGCCACCGGCGGGGGTACGGTGCTCGCGGAAGAAAACCGCCGCCGGCTGGCGGGGCACGGCACCGTAATCTACCTGCGCGCGACACCCGAAGACCTCTACGAGCGGGTGCGGCAGGACCGCAATCGGCCCCTGCTCGCCACGCCCGATCCGCTGGGCCGTCTGCGCGAGCTTTATGTGCAGCGCGACCCGCTTTACCGCGAGGTCGCCGACGTCGTCGTCGACACCGGCCGGCAGACGGTGCAGTCGCTCGCGCGCGCGCTCGCCGAGCAGCTCGGAGAACTGTGGAAAGCCTCCGCGTAGCGCTCGGTGAGCGCAGCTACCCGATCCACATCGGCGCCGGGCTCATCGAGCGCGCCGAGCTCTATGCGGTGCGCGGCGTCGCCGCGATCGTCACGAACGCGGTCGTGGCGCCGCTCTACCTCCCTCGCGTGCGCAAGGCAATCGAATCAAGCGGCGCGCGCGTCACCGAAGTCGTGGTGCCGGACGGCGAGCAGGCGAAAGGTTGGGAAACGCTGAACGGCGTCTTCGACCGGCTGCTGCAGGCCCGCCTCGGTCGCGACGCGGTGATCGTCGCGCTCGGCGGCGGCGTCGTGGGCGATCTCGCCGGCTTCGCGGCGGCGACCTACCAGCGCGGCATCGACTTCATCCAGGTTCCGACCACGCTGCTCGCCCAGGTCGATTCCTCCGTCGGCGGCAAGACCGCGATCAACCACCCGCTCGGCAAGAACATGATCGGCGCCTTCCATCAGCCGCGCGCCGTGATCTCGGACGTGCAGACGCTCGATACGCTGCCGGACCGCGAGCTGCGCGCCGGCCTGGCGGAGGTGATCAAGCATGGCGTCGCCCTTGATGCCCCGTTCGTCGACTGGCTCGAGAACAATATGGAGAAGCTGCTCGCCCGAGACCGGGAGGCGCTCGTCTACGCCGTGCGCCGGTCCTGCGAGCTCAAGGCCGCGATCGTGGC
>DATMIG010000439.1:0-1784 GCA_035554335.1 Burkholderiales bacterium | reverse complement strand
TGCGCTATTCGCTGGCGCTGATGGGCGACGAAGACGCCCTGCGCCGCGGCGAGCCGCAGGTCGTCGACGTGGCCGCGCTGCCGGCGGGAGCGGAGCGCGACGCGCTGCTCGCTTCCGGCGTGCGCTGGTACATGGCGGTGCCGATGATCGCCGGCGGCGAGCTGATCGGCGCCTTGAGCTTCGGCCACGATCGGGGCGACTTCAGCACGGATCAGGTCAACATCGCGACCGAGGTGGCGGCCCAGCTCGCCATCGCCACCGCGCAGACGCGGCTCCTCGAGCGCGTCCGGGCGCACGCCGCCGAGCTCGAGGCCAAGGTTCGCGAGCGCACGGCTCAGCTCGAGGACCTGTATGAGGATGTGCGCCAGAACGAGGAGCGGATGCGCTTGCTGGTCGAGAGCGTGTCCGACTACGCCATCCTGACGCTCGACCCGCGCGGCCACGTGTCGAGCTGGAACACCGGCGCGAAGCTGATCAAGGGCTACGCGGCCGAGGAAATCATCGGCCGGCATTTTTCGGTTTTCTACCCGCGCGAGACGGCCGAGGCGGGCTGGCCGGCGAAGGAGCTCGAGCTCGCCGCCGAGCGCGGCCATTTCGAGGACGAGGGCTGGCGCGTGCGCAAGGACGGCACCCGCTTCTGGGCGAACGTGGTCATCACCGCGATGCGCGATGAAGCGGGCGCGATCCGCGGCTTCTCGAAAATCACCCGCGACCTGTCGGAGCGCAAGCTCGCCGAGGACCGCGTGAAGGCGCTGAACAAGGAGCTCGAGAGCTTCAGCTACTCCGTATCGCATGACCTGCGCGCGCCGCTGCGGGCGATCGACGGCTACGCGCAGATGCTGGAGGAGGACTACGTCGCCAAGCTCGACAGCGAGGCGCAGCGCCTGCTCGGCGTGGTGCGCGGCAACGCGCGCCGCATGGGCCGGCTGATCGACGACCTCCTCGCCTTCTCGCGCCTCGGGCGCCAGGAGCCGGCGCTGCAGCGGATCGACATGACGCGCCTCGCGCGCGAAGTGGCCGAGGAGCTGCGCGGCACGCAGCCGGTCGCCATCGAGCTCGCCGAGCTGCCGCCGGCGAACGCCGACCCGGCGCTCCTGCGCCAGGTGTGGGTCAACCTGATCGGCAACGCCATCAAGTACAGCGCGAAGAAGCCGGCCCCCCGCGTTGTGGTCGCCGGGCGCGAGGCGGGGCCGGAGAACGTCTATTCCGTGACCGACAACGGCGCCGGGTTCGACATGCGCTACGCCGAGAAGCTGTTCGGCGTGTTCCAGCGCCTGCATCGTGCCGAGGAGTTCGAGGGCACCGGCGTCGGCCTCGCCATCGTGCAGCGCGTGGTGGCGCGCCACGGCGGCCGCGTCTGGGCCGAAGGCCGGCCGGGCGAGGGCGCGAGCTTCCACTTCTCACTGCCGAGGGCGCCATGAGCGAAGACTACATAGAGATCCTGCTCGCCGAGGACAGCAGCGCGGACGCCGAGATGACGCTGCGCGCCCTCAAGCGCAACAACCTCGCGAACCGAGTGCGCTGGGTGAAGGACGGCGCCGAAGCGCTCGAGTACCTCTTCGCCGAGGGCACGCGGCCGCCCAAGCTGGTGCTGCTCGACATCAAGATGCCGAAGGTCGATGGCATCGAGGTGCTGCGGCGCCTGAAGGCGGATCCCGCGACCCGCAAGATCCCGGTCGTCGTCATGACCTCCTCGAACGAGGAGCGCGACGTGGTCGAGAGCTACCGCTTGGGCGTGAACAGCTACATCGTGAAGCCGGTGCAGTTCGAAGCCTTTCTCGAGA
>DATMIG010000438.1:0-2454 GCA_035554335.1 Burkholderiales bacterium | reverse complement strand
CCGCTGCCGCCAGCGCGCCCAGCACCGCCGTCGGATGGAAGCCCGCTTTATGGATGCGCTTCGGCGCCACCAGGCTCGCGCGGCACATGAGCTCGCAGCCCACCGCGATGCCGGCGAGCGCATCGGCACCTTGCAAATGGTTTCGCTCTGAAACAGCCAGTACCGCCGGCACCACCACCGCGCCCGCGTGCACCGGCCCGCCTTCGAACGTGTCGTCGAAGTCCTCGCCGTGCGCGGCCGTGCCGTTGATGAACGCCGCGCCGGCGCTGTCCAACGCTCGCGGGTGGCCGATAGCCGTGCACGCGCCGCCGCTCTCCCAGCTCTTCAGCGCAGCGAGCACGTAATCGCTTTTTCGCGCGGCGACGCAAAGGCCGGCGATGTCGATGAGCAGCTTCTCGGCGGTCCCGCGAAAGTCGCCGGCGCGATCGCGCGCGAGGTCGATGCGCGAAGCGATCTGCTCGGCGAGGGAAGGCATCGGGCGATTCTAAATGCGGCCGAAATGCCTTGACCAAGGCTCCTGCGCCGCGTAACGTGCCCCGTGCCTCGGTAGTCGCCTGTCGTAGCGCCGGCTTCGGTCCGCGATCCTTCAGCACCTCTCCCGCTGCATCGCAGCTCACGAACAGAAAGAAGACATGGACTGGACCGTCATCGAAACGCGCTGGTACGAGTTCAAGGCATCCGCCAAGCGCGAGTGGGACAAGCTCTCCGAAGACCAGCTCTCCGGCACGCGCGGCAATCGCGGCTACCTGTCCAAGCGAGTGCAGGAAGCCTACGGCGTCAGCGCCGAGGAAGCCGAGCGCCAGGTCGCCGGCTGGCAGGACAAGCAATACGACCGCCAGGCGCGCTCGGCGAACGGCCCGTGAAGCAGCGCCTGTCGCTCGTCAGCACCACGCCGCGCACGGACAGCGCGCCGGGCCAGGCCGCCATGCATCGCATGCCGATGCTGGTGCGCGCGGCGACGCCGCTGGTGCCGAAAAGCGCGCCGCCACGCGACACGTCGTGGCGCGATCTCCTGAAACGGCTGTCGAAGACGCTCGGGCGCTGACCAT
This sequence comes from Burkholderiales bacterium, assembly GCA_035554335.1. Classification (GTDB taxonomy): domain Bacteria; phylum Pseudomonadota; class Gammaproteobacteria; order Burkholderiales; family SG8-39; genus SCGC-AG-212-J23. Next base: position 1,405 of record DATMIG010000438.1, on the reverse strand, counting down.
GGAATGGTCGCGCATCCAGGCCGACTGGCAGCATTACAAGCTGTTCGCCGGCCGCCGGTGGGCGCGCCTCACGCTCGCCGACCTCGAGATCATCGCCGGCCGGCGCGAGCTCCTCGCGGCGCACATCCAGCAGACTTACGGCATCTCCAGGGGCGCCGCGCAGATGCAGCTCGAATCCTGGCAGGGCCAGCAGCGCGAGCCGGGCGCGGCATAAGCGCTCGCTGTAGTCGGCCTCCGCTCGCGGTTTCAACGACGTTTGCCGCTCGCATCCGGCGGCAGATGGCGTTGCGCCTTCCGCGTATAAGGAAGCGCTGTCCAACGAAAGGAAACCTCATGAACTGGGATCGCATCGCGGGAAACTGGAAGCAGGCGAAGGGCAAGGTGAAGGAGCAGTGGGGCAAGCTGACCGACGACGACCTCGACACCATCGGCGGCAAGCGCGACCAGCTCGTCGGCAAGATCCAGAACTCCTACGGCATCGGCAAGGACGAGGCCGAGAAGCAGATCGGCGAGTGGGAAGCGCGCCAGCGCGACGACGAGGAGAAGGCGTGAGCGACGCCTCGCTCGGGATGCCGGGCCTGCTGCGCTACGACGGCGCCGACCGGCGCCGCTCGCGCGCCGCGTACCACGGCCCCGAGCGCCGCGTGACCGACCCGTCGACCGAGCAGGACCACGCGGAGCTTTGGGAGCCGGCGGCCATCGAGCTGCAGCTCGCAAAATAAAAAACGCGCCGCGTGCGGGGAATGCGGTGTATAAGAGGTCTCGGAGCCCCACGTCTCGAACGCCCGTACCTGCAGTCCGGATTTCCCTGCGCCTGCTTCGTCTCGCAACTTTCATAGAACGGAGCAACGCCATGCGGCGCGTCTTAACTTCATTCCTCGATCGCCTTCACGAGCGGACTTCCGGTGCCGTCTCCCTGGAGCACGCTTTCAGCGTGCAAGGGGTGACGCTCAACGACCCGGGTAGCTGGAGCGGCATCCGCTGGGACGATGGCGGCGTGGTCATCGCCGTCCGGCGCGCGGACGTGCGCTCGACCGTCGACGGATTCAGCTGCCTCCTCTGGTCGCCGCTCGCCGAGCGCCGGCGCGACTCGGGCGACGAGCCGCGCATGGAGGAAAGGCTCGCGCACTGCCGCCTCGCTGCTTTCGCCGGCACCGCCGACGGGCTGCTGGTCGACGGCCCCGCGGAGCAAGTGCAGCCCGGCGCGCCGGTCGCGATGCAGGTCGAGAAGCGGCAATACAGCTACTGGGCGACCTGGGGCTTTGCCGCGCGCGTGGGCGCCCGCCGCTCCGTGTCCGACTGGGCCGTCGAGCGCATGCCGGCAATGGCCGCCGCCTAGCGCCGGATGCACTGGCGGGCCGCCGCGCCCGCTTTCGAAACCCATCGCCGGAGTCGGGGTGCGCCG
>DATMIG010000437.1:0-5759 GCA_035554335.1 Burkholderiales bacterium | reverse complement strand
TCCCCCTTCAAGCTCGCCATGCAGCAGTACGAAGCCGGCGACTACGACGAATCGGCGAAGAACTTCCAGGGCGCGCTGCGCGCCGGTCTGAGCGACAAGGAACGGGTGAGCGCGCACAAGCATCTCGCGTTCATCCATTGCGCGTCGAGCCGCGAGCGCCAGTGCCGCGACGAGTTCCGCCGCGCGCTGGCGGTCGATCCGAGCCTCGAGCGCGCCCCCGCGGAAGCCGGCCACCCGGTGTGGGGGCCGATCTTCCGCGCGGTAAAGGCGGGACGCTGATGGGCGCCGGCACGGACCCCGCGCAGCTCGGCCGCTACGTCATCCAGTCCGAGCTCGGCCGCGGTGCCATGGGCGTGGTCTACAAGGCGACCGACTCGGTGCTCGAGCGCCCGGTGGCGGTGAAGACGGTCAACATCACCCTCGAGCGCGAATACGCGGACAAGTACGAGAAGCGCTTCTACCAGGAAGCCAAGGCCGCCGGCAGCCTCAACCACCCGAACATCGTCACCATCCATGACGTGGGCAAGAGCGGCGACGTGGTGTTCATGGCGATGGAGTACATCGAAGGGGTCGAACTGCGCAGCCTGATCGGTGAAGGCAAACCGCTGCGCGTGGCGCAGGCGCTTTCCATCGCCGCGCAGGTCGCCGAAGGCCTCGCCTTCGCCCACCAGCGCGGCGTCGTGCACCGCGACATCAAGCCGGCGAACATCATGGTGGTGGCGAATGGGCCGGTGAAGATCACGGACTTCGGCATCGCGCGCATGCGCGGCACCGGCGACCTGACGCAGACCGGCATGCTGCTCGGCTCGCCGAAGTACATGTCGCCCGAGCAGGTGATCGGCAAGCGCGCCGACCACCGCTCCGACATCTTCTCCCTCGGCGTGATCCTCTACGAGATGCTATGCGGAGTGGCGCCGTTCAACGGCGAAAACGTCACGGCGCTCATGTACCAGATCGTGAACTTCGTCCCGCCGCCGCCGAGCAGCGTGAACAGCTCGGTCTCCGAGATGCTGGATCTCATCATCGCCAAGATGATCGCCAAGCCCCTCGAGGAGCGCTACCAGGATGCAGGCGAAGTGGCGCGCGATTTGCGCGAGTGCGAGCGGCAGGTCGCCGCGGCGGGCACCGCGCCGGGCATTGCCTCCACCACGACCCAGCCCCTGCAGCCGACGCCGGGCGCGGCGACGCCGCAGCCGAAACTCGTCGACTCCCTGGCGAAGAACAGCGTGCTCGGTCAGACCGTGAGCCGCACGCGCGAAGCCGACCGGGTGGCGGAGGACACGCCGCCACCGCCCGCCCGCGGTCTCGCGTCCTCCTTCGATTCCATCGAGGCAACGCAGCGCCTCGCTTCGCTGACCGGCGCGCAAACCGCGCCGCAGACCGCGACGCAGGCCATCAAGTCGATTCCCCGAAATCCGCCGGCCAAGTGGCGGCGGCGCGATTGGCTGACGGTAGTCGGCGCCGGCGTCTGCGGGCTGCTCGTGGCCCGCACCATCCTGCGCCGCAAGCCCTAAGCGTTCTCGCCGATCAGCGCCCGCCGCAGCTCTGCGGCATCGCGCTGACGGGGTAGCCCTTGCAGTTCCAGCTGACCTTGCCGCCTTGGACGGACGGCGTGAGTGCGACTTCGAGCGCGTTCTTCTCGTTCCAGCCGCGGATTGCGCCGTCTTCCGCCACCAGCCACTTCAGCTCGCCGTATTTGGGATCGTTCTTCGGCGCCACCTTTACGCCTTTGCCGGCCCCGGCCACATTGCCCGATTTCTCGACGGCGTTGCTGACCTGTTGTCGGGCGGGCTCGGCGCCGGATACTAGCGCCTGGGCGGCCTCCTTTGCCTGGGTCCCGGCCATCTGCGGCAGCACGACCGCCACGACCACGAACCCGATCAGGGCGAGTGCCGCCACTATCAGCAATCCGATGCGCATCTCCGCTTCCCCCTTTGTTCTGAACTGCTTCCTCTCCTCGGCGAGCTTAACATGCGTGCCGAGCGGCGACATGCGAACGCGGCAAATTCGTGTCAAGGGACGCGTGCAAGGCGTGGGTTTTCGCGACGCGCTGCGCGCCGAGGCGTTGCGCGTGCGCGTGAGCGGCTGGGTGCGCAATCGCGCCGACGGCAGCGTGGAAGCGCTACTGCAAGGCGATGCGGCCGCCGTCGAGCGTCTGGTGGAGTGGGCGCGACGCGGTCCGGCGCTCGCGCGAGTCGAGGTGCTCGAGGAGCAGCCGGTCGAGCCCGGCTTCGATCGCGCCTACGCCGGCTTCGAGCGCTGGCCGACGGCGTAGCACGATCCGCTATCTCCGGTATCACCTGCGGATACTTCTCACGTGGCTGTTGCGGCGCCGGCGGGCGCACGGGCATCGTTCGGGCGGGCTGACCAAGAGGAGGATCCCGATGATTGCCAAGATGCCGCTGTCCGTTTCCGAGCTGCGCGAAGCCGTGCGCGAGGGCCGCACCGTCGATACCTCGCGCCTGAACCGTATCCTCGCCATCGACGCGCAGCGCGGCCTGCTCGAAGTACAGGCTGCGACGCCGTGGCGGGCGATCGCCGCCGACATGCGGCCCGGCGATCCCCGCGCCAACGTTCGCACGACGATGCCGACGGTCGGCGAGAGCATTGCGCGCAACGCCGCCGGCCCCGACGGAACACCGGCGGTGAACCATGTCGCTTCGCTGACTATCGTCATGCCGGACGGCGACTTTCGGCGCGTCAGCCGGCATCGCGAGCCCGAGCTCTTTGCCCTGGCGGTCGGCGGACAAGGACTCTTCGGCACCATGTACAGCATCACGCTGCACATCGCCTCGCTCGCGCGCGCGATCGAGAAGCAGGCCGAGCCGCAGGTGGTGAAGCTGCAGCCGCCAATGCGGGGGCAGCAGACCATCGACCTGCTCGTGCCGCCGGAAAGCGTGGACGCATTCGTCAAGGAAACGGACGAGCGCTGCAATGACTGGCGCGTTCCGCTGCTCGGCGTGACGGCGCGAAATACGCTGCGCGAGGAGGAAACCTATCTGCGCTGGGCGCAGCGCGAATACTGCGACCTGCGCCTCGCCATCGCGCCGCCGCGCGGCCTCGGCGGCGCAGTCCGCACGGCCCAGCTACGGCGCGAGCTGATCGACGCGGCCATCGCCGTCGGCGGTAGCTTCCCCATCGCGTCCACCCCCGATGCTACGCGCGAGCAGACCGAGACCTGCTATCCGCAGCTCAAGGCGTTCCTCGCGGAAAAGCGCCGCTTCGATCCCCATGAGCGCGTGGTCAACGCTTGGTACATCCATCAGCGCGACCTGCTGCGGTGGGATAGCGTCTCCGTGCGCTGGTCGCACTAGGCGGCGAGCGCCGTGCCGTAGACGAGCTGGACGTTTTCCGGAGCGAGCCACGCACCGAGCTCGGCGATCAGCCGGCTGTCGGGCCGCACGCGCCAGGACTCTCCGAGCGCGACATCGCAGGCCGCTGTCGCATTGCGGTACGCCACGACGACCTGGCAGGCGCCGCCGCCGGCAGCCCGGTACGGCGCCAGCAGTTCCTGCAACCGGCGCGCGTCAGCCTGCCCGTTCATCGAGATGCGCAGGCGCGAGGCGAAACGGCCGCGCATCGACTCGAGGTCGAGCACCTCGTCCACGCTCACGCGCAGCCCGCCGGAGAATTCGTCGCGCTGCACTTTGCCGGCCACAACGAGCAGCGCGTCCTCCTTGATCTTGTCGCGCTCCTTCTCAAATAGCTCGTTGAAGACCGTCATCTCCACCTGGGCCGTCGCGTCGTCGAGCGTCACCACCAGCATGCGGCCGCGCCGGGTCATCTGCATCCGTGCCGCCGCGACCACGCCCGCCATCCAGACGCGCTCGCCCGGGACGAGCTTGGCCAGCGCGGTACGCGAAAAGCCGGCGAGCTCCTTCTCGTACACCGAGAACAGATGGCCGGAGATGGAGAACCCGAGCGCCGTTTTCTCTTCCAGCAGCTTTTGCCGCAGGTCCCAGTCGGCGGTCTCGACGTAGGCATGCTCGCCGCCGCGAGGTGCTTCGGCTTCCCCGAACAGGCTCGATTGGGCGGCGGAGCGCTCCGCCTGCTCCGCGGCTTCGAGGGCCCGGCCGACCGAGGCGAGAAGCCGCGAGCGCCGCGGATCGATGCCGTCGAAGGCGCCGGCGCGCACCAGCGCTTCCACGACGCGCCGGTTCACCATGCGCTTGTCCACCCGGCGGCAGAAGTCGAAGAGATCGGTGAAGGGCGCTTCGCGCCGCGCCTCGACGATGGCGCCGATGGCCGCTTCGCCGGTGCCGCGCACGCCGCCCAGGCCGTAGCGGATGCTCTTCGCGTCCACCGGCACGAAGCGGTGCTCGGAAGCGTTGATGTCCGGCGGCAGGATCGTGAGCCCGTTGGCGAGCGCGTCCTCGTAGAACTGACGCACCTTGTCGGTGTCGTCCATCACCGCGGACAGGTTCGCCGCGAGGAAGGCCGAACGGTGGTGCGCCTTCATGTACGCCGTCTGGTAGGCGAGCAGCGCGTAGGCCGCGGCGTGCGACTTGTTGAAGCCGTAGCCGGCGAATTTCTCCATCAGGTCGAAGAGCTGCGTCGCCTTCGCCTTGGAGAGGCCGTTCTTTTCCGCGCCGGCGACGAAGATGTCGCGCTGCTGCGCCATCTCCTCGGGCTTCTTCTTGCCCATCGCGCGCCGCAGGAGGTCGGCCCCGCCCAGCGTATAGCCGCCGATCACCTGCGCGATCTGCATCACCTGCTCCTGGTACACCATGATGCCGTAGGTCGGGCCGAGGATCGGGACGAGGCGCGCATCGAGGTATTCGACGCGCTGCTCGCCATGCTTGCGCGCGATGAAGTCGGGGATGAGATCCATCGGCCCGGGGCGGTAGAGCGCGACGAGGGCGATCACATCCTCGAAGCGGTCGGGCTTGGCGCGGCGGATGAGATCGCGCATGCCGCGCGATTCCAGCTGGAACACGGCGGTCGTGTTGCCCGCGGAGAGGAGCTGGTAGGCCTTCGCGTCGTCGAGCGGCAGGCGCGCCAGCGAGAAGTCGGGCTGCCCCATCGCGCGCACCGAGCGCTCCGCCCAGTCGAGGATCGTCAGCGTCGTGAGGCCGAGAAAGTCGAACTTGACGAGGCCGATCCGCTCGACGTCGTCCTTGTCGAGCTGAGAGATGACGTTGTGCGTGCCTTCCGCGGCGTAGAGCGGGCAGAAGTCGGTGAGCCGCCCGGGCGCGATCAGCACGCCACCCGCGTGCATGCCTACGTTGCGCACCACGCCTTCGAGCTTCTCGCCGAGCTCGAGGAGCTCGCGCACCTCGTCCTCGTTTTTCTCGCGTTCGGCGAGCAGCGGCTCGGCCTTGCGCGCGTCGTCGAGGGTGATGTTCTTGCCCGGCTGCACCGGGATCAGCTTGGCGATCTGGTCGCAGAAGTTGTAGCCGAGGTCGAGCACGCGGCCGACATCGCGCACCACCGCCCGCGCCGCCATCGTGCCGAAGGTGGCGATCTGCGACACGCTCTCCTCGCCGTACTTGCGCCGCACATAGTCGATCACGCGGTCGCGGCCGTCCTGGCAGAAGTCGATATCGAAGTCGGGCATCGACACGCGCTCGGGATTGAGGAAGCGCTCGAACAGAAGCCCGAACTGCAGCGGGTCGAGATCGGTGATAGTGAGCGCATAGGCGACAAGCGATCCCGCGCCCGAACCACGGCCCGGACCGACGGGAATGTCGTGGTCCTTCGCCCATTTGATGAAGTCCGCCACGATCAGGAAGTAGCCGGGGAACTTCATCTTGCGGATG
>DATMIG010000436.1:0-3194 GCA_035554335.1 Burkholderiales bacterium | reverse complement strand
GCGCGGCCGGCGTCCAGAACTGCTCGTGGAACACGATGGTCTCGGGCTTGCGCCACGCCACCATCAGCCGGTTGAGGTCCTGGTGGTGATGGAACGGATTGCCTCCCGCCCAGTACACGAGGCCGATGTCGGGGTAGGTGTCGCGTCGCCCGTTGAACTCGAAGGGCTCGCCCGGATGCTCGAGCATGTCCGTCAGGCGAGCCACGGGAATGGCGCGTCCTGCCGGGTTGGCGCCGGCCGGCATTTCGGGCCCGGGCAGGTCGGCGCGCGGATTGCCGACGCCGTTCAGCGAACCGTGGCCGAAGGCAAAGCCGCCGCCCGGCAACCCGATCTGCCCCAGCATCGCGGCGAGCGCGATCGCCATCCAGTACGGCTGCTCGCCGCGGTGCGCGCGCTGCAGCGCCCAGGCGAGCGTGAGCAACGTGCGCGTGCTCGCGGCCTGGCGCGCGAGGGCGCGGATGATCTCGGCGTCGATGCCGCAGATCGGCGCCGCCCATTCGGCGCTCTTCGGCTGTCCGTCCGTCTCGCCGACCAGATAGCGGCGGAACGGCTCGAAGCCGCTGCAGTGGCTGCGCAGGAACGGCGCATCGTGCAGCGACTCGGCGAGCAGCGTGTGCGCCATGCCGAGCATCAGAGCGGTATCGGTATTCGGCCGGATCGGCACCCAGCGCGCGCCGAGAAACTCCGGCGCATCGCTGCGCAGCGGGCTGATGACGACGAAGTCGATGCCGCTCGCCTTCGCGGCGCGCAGCCACTTTTCCATCGAATGCTCGCCGGCGCCGCCCGAGGCGACCTGGCCATTCTTCAGCGCCAGGCCGCCGAAGGCGATGATGAGGCGCGTGTGGCGCGCGACGCTCGCCCAGTCCGTGACGCTGCCGGCAACCGGCTCGTAAGTGCCGATGACGTGGGGCAGGATGAACTGCGCCGCGCCCCAGCTGTAGTTGCCGAGCTGATCGGTGCAGCCGCCGCCGGCGAAGAGGAAGCGCCGCACTTGCGTGCGGGCGTGGTGAAAGCGCCCGGCCGATGACCAGCCATAGGAGCCGCCGAAGATGCCGGCAGATCCTCGCGCGGCGCGCACGCGCTGCAGCTCCTCGGCCACGAGCCGCAGCGCTTCGTCCCATGAGACCTCCACGAAGGGATCGCTGCCGCGCCGCGTGCGATCGCGCTCCTTTAGCCACGAGCGGCGCACCGCGGGCCGGCGGACGCGCAAAGGCGAATACACCATGCTCGGCATGGCCTGCAGCATGGGAGAAGGCGCCGGATCGCCGGCGAAGGGCTCGCAGCGCACGAAGCGGCCGTCCTCGACGACTGCCGTGTACGCGCCCCAATGGGATAATTGCTGAAAGCGTTCGATCTTCATTCCGGCTTCACGAATATACCTTGGCCGCTTCGCCGTCTCCGGTGGTTGTCATTGGCGCGGGCATCGTCGGCGCCTGCGTGGCGAGCTGGCTGCAGCGCGACGGCCGCGACGTGATGCTGATCGATGCCGAGGAGCCGGGCGCCGCCGCCTCCTCGGGCAACGGCGGCATGTTGTCGGGCTCCTCCATCGTTCCGGTCGCGATGCCCGGCGTGGCGGCGAAGGTGCCGGGCTGGCTGATGGACGCCGAAGGCCCGCTCACCTTGCGCTGGAGCTATCTGCCGCAGATGCTGCCGTGGCTATGGCGCTTCATTCGCTCGGCGACGCCCGGGAAGGTCGAGGCGCAGGCACGCGCGCTGCGAGCGCTCCTCGCCGGCTCGCTGGAAAACTACGCGCCCATCGTGCGCGACGCCGGTGCCGAGCATCTCGTGCACCGGCACGGCACGCTGTACCTCTATGGCAGCGAGGCGAGCTGGCGCAACGACGCACGCAATACCGATCTGCGGCGCCGTAACGGCGTCGACATCGAGGACCTCGTCGGCGATGCGCTGCGCGAGCGCGAGCCCGATCTGGGCCCGGGCTTCACGCATGCTCGCCTGGTCCGCGCCAACGGCCACACTTCGGACCCGCGGGCGCTGGTACAGGCGCTGGTGTCCCATGCGATGGCGCGCGGCGCGCAGCTGGTGCGCGAGCGCGTCGTCGGCTTCGAGCAAAACGGCGCCGGTGTCGGCGCAGTGCTCACCGCGCAGGGACGGCGCCCGGCGAGCCACGTCGTGCTCGCCTGCGGCGCCTGGTCGAAGCCGCTGGCGAAGAAGCTGGGCGACGCCATTCCGCTCGATACGGAGCGCGGCTACCACATCAACATCGCGCAGCCCGAAAAGGGACCGCGCACACCCACGCTCTATGTGGACGGCAATTTCGGCGCCACGCCGATGAGGGGCGGCCTGCGCTTCACCGGCACCGTCGAGCTCGCCGGCCTGAAGGCGGCCCCGAACTGGCGACGCGCCGACATGCTGCTGCGGCAGGGACGGCGCCTCTATCCGGGCTTGTGCCCGAGCGACGACGCGAGCCGCATCACCCGCTGGATGGGCTTTCGCCCGAGCTTGCCCGACTCGCTTCCCGTCATCGGCCGCTCGACGCGATTTGCCAATGCCTTCTACGCCTTCGGCCACGGACATGTCGGCATGTGCGGGGCATCGACCACCGGCCGCGCGATTGCCGACCTGGTCGCTGGGCGCAGTCCCTGCGTGGCGCTCGATCCGTTCCGGCCGCAGCGCTTCTCCTAGAACGTTCCGGGGTAAGCGCCGCCGTCGATGAGGAGGTTTTGCGCGGTGATATAGCCGGCATGGATCGAGCACAGGAACGCGCAGTAAGCGCCGATCTCTTCCACGCGCCCATAGCGTCCGGCGGGATTGTTCCGGCCGCGCTCTTCCCAGAGCTGTTCGAACGTCTTGCCGGTCTGCTCCAGCATGCCGCGGATGTGCGCTTTCTGCGCATCCGAATCGAACACGCCGGGCAGCACGTTATTGATGGTGACGTTATGGCGCACGGTTTGCCGCGCGAGTCCCGCGACGAATCCCACCAGACCGGAGCGTGCGCCGTTGGAAAGGCCAAGCTCCACTTGGGGCGTCTTCACCGAGCGAGAGCTGATGTTGATGATGCGGCCGAAACGCCGCTCGATCATGCCGTCCACCACCGCGCGCATCATCAGGATCGGGCCGAACATCATCGCATCGCAGGCCTTGATCCAGTCCTCGCGCGTCCAGTTGTGGAAATCGCCGGGCGCGGGACCGTCGGCGTTGTTGATGAGGATGTCGGGCGCCGGGCAGGCGGCGAG
>DATMIG010000435.1:0-1945 GCA_035554335.1 Burkholderiales bacterium | reverse complement strand
GCTCCACTTAGAAATGTCCGGAGAACCCGGGTCAGCTCAGACCCCAATTACAGTTACGCGCGAAGCTTCAGTAATTGGGGTCTGACCCCAATTTCCTTAGCGCTTCGGGTCTTCCATGCGCGGCGGACGCCACGCGGCGGGCAGCGGCCCGGGGGTGCGCAGCACGCGCAGCATGCGCAGCGCGCCTTCCTTGCGGCCTTCGCCGCTGCGGTAGTAGCCGGGCACCAGCACCGTCTCGTAGAAGCCCATGGCGCGATAGAAGCGCCGCGCGGCTTCGTTGCCGGCGCGCAGCTCCAGGTGGATGCTGGCGATGCCGGCGACGCGCGCCGACTCGAGCAGCCACTCGAGCATGCCCTCGCCGATGCCGGTGCGGCGGTGCGACGGCCGCACCGCTAGCAGCACGAGATGGGCGCGCTCGTCGCCGAATTCCATGATGCCAAAGCCGTTCAAGGCACTCGACTTGGGATCGCACGCGACGAGCGCGACCGTCTCCCGGTCCTTGATCGCGCGCGTGACGCGCGCCGCGTCGTACTTCCAGCCCAGGCCGGTCTCGATGAAGTCGCGCGACATCACCGCGATGGCCTGCGCGTCGCGCAGCTCGGCGAGTCGAATCGTGATCGCGCGTGCCGTCATGCCGTCCCATTGTGCCACGATCCGTCCTACACTAGGCAAAAGGGAGGCAGGTGATGGCGACCATCGACACCACACCCGACCTGATTGCCGATCTCGGCGACGAGGTCAAGAGTCGCTCGGCGAACGCGGCGGCGGCGAAGCTGGAAGCGTTCGGCGGCGCGGCGATCGCGGCGACGCTGTCGCGGTTGAGTCCGGCGTTCGCGCAGGACGTGCTCGAGGCGTTGCCCGAGCGGGCGCGCGAGCGCGCGCTCGGCGCGGCGTCGGGCGAGCTCGCACGGCAATGGCAGGTCAACGCGCGCTTCGCGAAGGACACCATCGGCCGCATGATGGAGCCGGTCGTGGCGGCGTATCCGCCGGAGCAATCGGTCGCCGACACCGTCGCGAAGCTGCGCGAGCTGGTGAAGACCACCTTCATCACTTACGTGTACGTGGTCGACGCGCAATCGCGCCTCCTCGGCATCGTGACGATGCGCGATCTTCTGTTCAGCGACCACGCGAGCCAGCTGAAGAACGTGATGTACCGCGACCCGTTCGCGCTGCCGGCGAACCTCGAGCTGATGGAGGCGATGAAACTGGTGCTCGACCGCCACTATCCGGTCTACCCGGTGATCGACGAGGACAAGCGGCTCGTCGGCCTGGTGCGCGGCCAGGCCATGTTCGAGGCGCAGGCGATCGAGATCTCGATGCAGGCCGGCACGATGGTCGGCCTCGAGAAGGAGGAGCGGCTATCGACGCCGGTGCTGCGCAGCCTCAAGATGCGCCACCCGTGGCTGCAGATCAACCTGCTCACTGCCTTCCTCGCCGCCGCGGTGGTCGGCTACTTCCAGGACACGATCGACCGCCTGGTGATCCTGGCGCTCTTCCTGCCGGTGCTCGCCGGCCAGTCCGGCAACACCGGCTGCCAGGCGCTGGCGGTCACGCTGCGCGGCATGACGCTCGGCGAGATGAAGCCCGGCAAGGCGCGTCCGCTCATCAGCAAGGAAACGTGGCTCGGCATGGCGAACGGCGCGGGCGTCGGATTCATGGCCGCCGTCGGCATGTACATCACCGCCATCGGGCAGCATCAGGAGCAGGCGTTCACGCTCGCCTTCGTCGTCTTCGCGGCGATGGTGTTCTCCTGCATCGCGAGCGGACTTTCCGGCGTGCTCGTGCCGGTGGCGCTGAAGAAGATGGGCTTCGATCCGGCGACCGCGTCGTCCATCTTCCTCACCACCGCCACCGACTGCGTGAGCATGGGGACGCTGCTGCTGCTGGCGACGATCCTCGTCCGCTAGCTTAGTACCTCGCCGCCTGACGTAAAGTCGAGGCGGGT
>DATMIG010000434.1:0-5970 GCA_035554335.1 Burkholderiales bacterium | reverse complement strand
GCGACGCGGATGTTGCGGCCCGGAACGGCTTTCATGCGGCGAGGTTCCCGCTCGATGCGCCGCCGCCCTCGGTCTTGAGCCACGCCGCCCCGCACGCCTTGGCCAGCTCGCGCACGCGCAGGATGTAGCTCTGCCGCTCGGTCACGCTGATCACCCCGCGCGCATCGAGCAGGTTGAAGGTGTGCGAGCAGCGCAGGACCATCTCATAGGCCGGCAGCACCGCCTTTGCTTCCATCAGCCGCTTCGCCTCGGCCTCGTACTCGCCGAAATGGCGAAACAACATGTCCGTGTTGGCGAGCTCGAAGTTGTAGCGCGACTGCTCGACCTCGTTCTGGTGATAGACGTCACCGTATTTCACGCCGTCGACCCAGACGAGGTCATAGACGCTTTCCTTGCCTTGCAGATACATGGCCAGGCGTTCGAGGCCGTAGGTGATTTCGCCGAGCACCGGCTTGCACGCCAGGCTGCCGACTTCCTGGAAGTAGGTGAACTGCGTGATCTCCATGCCGTCCAGCCAGACTTCCCAACCGAGCCCCCACGCGCCGAGCGTGGGCGACTCCCAGTCGTCCTCGACGAAGCGGATGTCGTGCTCCTTCGGATCGACGCCGAGCGCGACCAGCGATTGCAGGTAGCGGTCCTGGATGTCGGCGGGCGAGGGCTTCAGCACCACCTGGTACTGATAATAGTGCTGCAGCCGGTTCGGGTTCTCGCCATAGCGGCCGTCCTTCGGCCGGCGCGACGGCTGCACGTAGGCGGCGTTCCACGGCTCGGGACCGATCGCGCGCAGGAACGTGGCGGTGTGGAACGTGCCCGCGCCCATTTCCATGTCGTAGGGCTGCAGCAGCACGCAGCCTTGCTTGTCCCAGTATTCGTTGAGACGCAGGATGAGTTGTTGGAAGCTCAGCATGAAGCCCGGGGATTCTACCGGCTGGGTTTGCGCCGGGCGATCACCGTGCACGCGACAAGCAGGCCGAGCGAGATGAGCACGATCGGCCAGTCGCGCCAGCGCACGTACGGCGTCGCGCCGACATAGCCCTGCGCCGTGGTTTCCAGCCGGCCTTCCTTGAACTGCGGCAGCTCGCCGAGCACCCGTCCGTTTCGATCGATCGCCGCCGTGATGCCGGTATTGGTGGCGGTGAGATACATGCGCCCGGTCTCGGCGGCGCGCAGCTGGCCCATCTGCAGGTGCTGCGCGGGCGCGAGCGAATCGCCGAACCAGGCGACGTTGGATATGTTGACGAGGAGCGTGGCGTCGGGAAGCTGGCGGGCGATCGCGTCGCCGAAGGCGTCCTCGTAGCAGACGTTGACGCCGATCTTCTGCCCGGCGGCCGACAGCACCGCCTGGTCGGGAGTGCCGCGGGAAAAATCCGACATCGGGATGTTCACCATCCGCAAGGTCCAGCCGAGGCCCGGCGGCACGAATTCGCCGTACGGGACGAGATGCACCTTGTGATAGAGCTGCCGCGGCGAGACGCCAAGCGTGAGCACGCTGTTGTAGAACTCGTCGGCCGATTTGCGCGTCGGTACCCCGAGCAGCATGTCGCCGTTGTTCCGGCGCGCCACGCTGTCGAGGAATTCGATATAGCGCGGGTCGACCGTGTCGAGGAAGCGTGGCACCGCGGTTTCCGGAAAGACGATGAGGCGCGCCTTCGTCTCGTTCGCGAGAGCGGCGTACGTCTCCAGCGTGCGCACGTATCGCCGCGGGTCGAACTTGAGCGATTGCTCGATGTTTCCCTGGAGAAGCGCGACGGTGAGCGGCTCGCCCGCCGGCGTGGTCCATTCGACATGGCGCAGCCCTTCGCCGATCGCGAGCACGGCGACGAAGAGGGTGGCCCAGACGAAACGACGGGGTCCGCGGATGGCGATCCACAGCAAGGCAGCGAGCGCGAGCGTGAGGAAGGAGAGCAGGAAAACGCCGCCGAGCGGCGCATAGCCTTGCAGAGGCGAGCGCGTCGACGCATAGCCGAACGAAAGCCACGGAAAGCCGGTGAGGATCCACGAGCGGACCCACTCGGCCAGCGTCCATGCCGCGGGAATCAGCAAGAGCGCTCGCACAGGCAGCGATGCCGGGATGCGAGCCTGCAGCCAGCCCGCGAGGGCGGGGAAGAGCGAAAGGAAGGCGCAAAAGAGGAGGGTCGCCAGCCCGGCGACGATGGCCGGCATGCCGCCGACGTCGTGCAGGCTCACGTAGATCCACGACACGCCGGCGGCGAAAAGGCCGAAGCCGAACGCGTAGCCGACCCTGAACGCCTGCCATGGAGATGCACGGCTCCATTCGCGCGCCAGCCAGGCGAGGGCCGCGACGGCGAGCGGGAAGAAGCCGAGCGGCGCGAAGGCGGCGACGGCCAGCGCGCCGAGAGCGAAAGCGATGAGGGGCGAACGCAAACGGGAGGTGATAATCAAGGGTAACACTTGAAGCGAATCCTTCTTACCAACTTCCATCCGCACCCGGGCGGCGGCGGCGGTCATGCCCGCTATATCCGCACCATCCTGAGCAGTCCGCTTCGCGACGAGTTTGAGTTCGCCGTGGCGGCGCCCGGGGATTCGGGCGTGTGGCGCCTCGGCGCCGAGCTGAACGCGCCCGCGTTCGCGTGCGACTTCCCCGGCCATTTCCGCGAGATCCCGCAGATGCTGGGCGCGGTGCGCCGGTTCGGCCGCATCGCGGACGAGTGGCGTCCGGACCTCGTGCACATGAACGGCTCGCGCGACCAGAACATCGTGGTGCTATGGAAGACGGTGGACCGGAACGGCACGCCGTGCGTGCGCACGCATCACGCGGTGCGCAGCATCCCGGACAACGCATACAACCGCTACGCGTACCT
Organism: Burkholderiales bacterium; assembly: GCA_035554335.1. GTDB lineage: Bacteria > Pseudomonadota > Gammaproteobacteria > Burkholderiales > SG8-39 > SCGC-AG-212-J23. The sequence continues at coordinate 3,148 of DATMIG010000434.1, read as the reverse complement.
CAAGGTGATCGGCGGCCACCTGTATGTCAGCCATAGCGCCAAGAACATCTCATGGGCCGAGCCGTCGCTGCAGCCGCCGAATTCAGTGGTGGTGCCGAACGGCGTCGACGTCGAGTTCTGGTCGCCGCGGCCGAAGGATGCGGCGAGCCTGCAGCAGCTCGGGCTGAAGCCGGACGATTTCGTCTTCGGCTCGCACGCCGGCATGGGCTGGCACAAGCGCACCGATCTCTTCCTGCGTGGCGCGGCGCTCCTCCTGAAGCGCGGCGCGCCGCGCCCGTTCAAGATCCTGCTGCGCGGTAACGACAAGGAAGTCGCGCAGAGCCGGCGCGTCGCGGCCGAGGTCGGCATCGACAACGTCGTCTACCAGGGCTATGCGGAGGACCCGCGCGGCTACCTGTCCGTCATCGACGTCGGCTTTCTGCTCAGCGAGGCGATCGAGGCGGTGTCGTTCGCTGCGCGCGAACTGATGGCGATGGGAAAACCCCTCATCAGCTCGAACTACGCCGGGTTGGTGGAGAACGTGGACGACGAGCTGAACGGCCGCCTGGTGGAGTGTGGCGACGCGCAGGGCGTCGCCGAAGCGATCGAGTGGTTCCTGCGCCTCACGCCGGAGCGCCTGGCCGAAGTGAGCCGCCATGCGCGGCTCAAAGCCGAGCGCGTGTTCACCGTCGAGAAGCAGATCGACGGGCTGCGGCGTTTCTACCGCAGGTCCCTGGGCTTGTCGACGAGCAGCGTGTAGACGCGCCGGCTGTCGGCGCGCAGCACCTGGAAGCGCAGGCCTTCGATGATCAGCGTCTCGCCGCGCTTCGGCAGCCGGCCGAGGTGCGCGATGACCATGCCGCCCACGGTATCGGTGGCTTCGTCGGGGAACCGCGAGCCGAAGGCGGCGTTGAAGTCCGCGATCTGGGTGAGCGCCTTGACACGAAACCGCCCCCCCGGCTCGGGGATGATGTTGTCGGAGGCTTCGTCGAAGTCGTATTCGTCCTCGATGTCGCCGACGATCTGCTCGAGCACGTCCTCGATCGTCACCAGCCCGGAAACGCCGCCGTACTCGTCGACCACCAGCGCCATGTGGTTGCGGCTCGCGCGGAACTCGCGCAGCAGCACGTTGAGCCGCTTCGCTTCCGGCACGAACACCGCCGGCCGCAGCATCTCGCGCACGTTGAATTCCTCGTCGCCGGCGTAGTGCCGCAGCAGGTCCTTGGCGAGCAGGATGCCGATCACGTCGTCGCGGTTCTGGTCGATGACCGGGAAACGCGAGTGCGCGGTGGCGATGATGCGCGGGATGAACGTTTCGACCGGCTCGTTGATGTCGATGAAGTCGACCTGCGCGCGCGGGATCATGATGTCGCGCACCTGCATCTCGGACACGTTGAGCGCGCCCTCGATGATGGAGAGCGCGTCGGCGTCGAGCAGGTTGCGCGAGTAGGCCGAGCGCAGGAGCTCGACGAGCTGGTCGCGGTCGCTCGGCTCGCGCATCAGCAGCGCGGAGAGGCGTTCGAGCAGACTGGGACGCGCGGGATCGTTCATTCCGTGCGGGCCGATTCTACCGTGTAAGGATTACGAAAGCCGAATCGCGCGAGCAGCCGGATCTCGCGAGCTTCCATGCGCCCGCCGTGCGCGTAGCCGCGCAGGTGCAGCATGCCGTGCACCACGAGATGTGCGTAGTGCGCGCGTACGCTTTTTCCCTGCTCGCGCGCTTCGCGTGCGATCACCGGGTGGCACAGCACCAGGTCGCCCGATTTCCCGTATGGGAAGCTGAGCACATTCGTGGCGTACGCCTTGTGCCGGTAGTGGAAATTGAGGCGCCGGCCTTCCGCGCGGCCGACGATCCTCACGGTGATCGGAAGCGAGCCCGCCGCGCGCGCCCAGGCGCGCAGCGACGCGGCGCCCGGCACGCCCCGCCGCGGGACGGCGTATTGCACGGCGACGTTATTCCTGCGCAGCGTTCGCGTCGTACGCATCGATGATGCGCGCGACGAGCGGATGGCGCACCACGTCCTGCGCGCCGAATTGCGTGAACGCGATGCCGCGCACGCCCTCGAGGATGCGCCGCGCCTCGATGAGCCCGCTCTTGTGGCCGCGCGGCAGGTCGATCTGCGTGACGTCGCCGTTGACCACCACCTTGGCGCCGAAGCCGATGCGCGTGAGGAACATTTTCATCTGCTCGGGCGTCGTGTTCTGCGCCTCGTCGAGGATGATGAACGCGTGGTTGAGCGTGCGGCCGCGCATGTAGGCGAGCGGCGCCAGCTCGATCGCGCCGCGCTCGAGAAGCTTGCCGGTCTTCTCGAATCCCATGAGATCGAACAACGCGTCGTACAGCGGGCGCAGATACGGATCGACTTTCTGCGCGAGGTCGCCCGGCAGGAAGCCGAGGCGCTCGCCGGCTTCCACCGCCGGACGCGCTAGCACGATGCGCTTCACCTTGTCCCGCTCGAGCGCATCGACCGCGCAGGCCACCGCGAGGTAGGTCTTGCCCGTTCCCGCCGGGCCGATGCCGAACGTGAGGTCGCTGGCGAGGATCTTCTCGATGTACTCGACCTGGTGCGGCGTGCGGCCGTGCAGATCGGGGCGCTTGGTGAGCAGCTGCGGGCCGTCTTGAGATGGCTTTTGATGATGCGAGAGCTCGGTGAGCGCGAGCTGGACGTCGTCGACCGTGAGATCGCCGGTGGCGCGATCGTAGAAGTGCTCGATGGCCTGCGCCGCGCGCTCGGCCTGTTCGCCGCGCACGGTGAACTTCCCGCCGCGGCGCGCGATGGTGACGTCGAGCGCCGATTCGATCTGCCGCAGGTTCTCGTCCAGCGAGCCGCACAGGCGCGCGAGGCGCTGGTTATCGACGGGATCGAGCTTGACCTCGACCGGCTTCACCCTCATGAAACCAGCTCGCCGCGCAGCGAGTGCGGGCGCGAGTCGGTGATGCGTACATCGACGAACTGGTCGACCAGGCCGGCGCCGCCGGCAAAGTTGACTACGCGGTTATTGCCCGTCCGGCCGGCGAGCTCATGCGCGCGCTTGCGCGAAACGCCCTCGACGAGCACGCGCTCCACGGTACCGATCATCCGCTGGGAGACCGCCGCCGCCTGCGACTGGATCTGCGCCTGCAGCCGTTGCAGGCGCCGGCTTTTCACTTCCGCGCTCACCTCGTCGG
>DATMIG010000433.1:0-12471 GCA_035554335.1 Burkholderiales bacterium | reverse complement strand
GGTCCGGCGGCGTGCCGGTGAACCGCGAGGCGCCGCAAGGGCTCGTGCCGCAGGCGGTGCAGGCGATCGGCGAAGCCGAAGCCATCTTCCTCGCCATCACGCCGTCCGGCACGCGCTCGTCCACGCGGCCGTGGAGGAGCGGCTTCTATCACATCGCGCACGCCGCTCGCGTGCCGATCCTGCCGGTGGCCTTCGACGGTGCGCATCGCACCATCCGCCTGCTCGCGCCATTCGAGCCGAGCGGCGACCCTGCGCGCGAAATCCCCCAGCTACGCGCGCTCTACGACGGCATCCGGGGCATCAACCCCTAGCGCTCCATTTTCGATTCGCGCGCGAGCAGGCGTTCCACTGCCGCCGCCGGCGCGAGGCGGCCCGCGAGCACATCGTTCACGGCGCTCGTCACCGGCATGTCCACGCCGCGCGCGGCGGCGAGGCGCGCGACTTCCTTCGCCGAATAGACGCCTTCGGCGACGTGGCCGAGCGTCGACATGACTTCGCCGAGCGTCTTGCCGCGCGCGAGCTCGAGCCCGACACGCCGATTGCGCGAAAGGTCGCCGGTCGCGGTCAGGATGAGATCGCCGGCGCCGGCGAGGCCCATGAAGGTTTCCGGCTTGCCGCCGAGCGCGGTGCCGAGCCGAGCGATTTCGGCGAGGCCGCGCGTGATGAGCGCCGCGCGCGCGTTCAATCCGAGGCCGAGGCCATCGGAAATGCCGGCGGCAATCGCCATGATGTTCTTCACCGCGCCGCCGACCTCCACGCCGACGAGGTCGGTGCTGTAATACACGCGCATGCGGCCGCCGTGCAGGAGCGCGGCCGCTTCGCGCGCGAATGCTTGGTCCCGCGACGCGAGCGTCAGCGCGCAGGGCAGCCCGCGCGCTACTTCCTCGGCGAAGGACGGCCCGGAGAGCGCGCCGAAGCGCGCCTTCTCGCCGAGCGTGGCTTGCGCAATCTGGTGCGGCAACTCGCCCGATCCCTGCTCGAAACCTTTGCAGAGCCACACGAGCGGCTGGGCGCCACCCAGCTGTTGCAGCAATCCGCGCAGCCCGGCCACCGGCGTCGCCGCCACCAGGAGCTGCGCGCCCTGCGTCGCCGCTTTCAGGTCGCCGGCGACGGCGACGGTGGAGGGCAGCTCGAAGCCGGCGAGGTAGCGCTCGTTACGCCGCGTGCTACCGATGGTTTTCGCCTGCGCCGCGTCGCGCGCCCAGAGCGAGACCTCGAGGCGCGCGGCCAGCACGCAACTCATCGCGGTGCCCCAGGCGCCCGCGCCGAGGACCGCGACCTTCATTACTGCGCGATCTGGATCGGCGAGCCCTGCGGCGCCTGCGCTTGCTGCTGCTGCAGGTAGAGCTGCTCGAAGGAGAGCGGCGCGAGGAGGAGCGGCGGGAAGCCGCCGCGCGTGATGACGTCGGACATCGTCTCGCGCAGATAGGGAAAGATCACGTTCGGGCAGGCAATGCCGAGGAGCGGCCCGATATCGGTCGCCGGCACGTTGCGCAGTGAAAAGATGCCCGCCTGCTCCGCTTCGGCGAGGAAGATGGTGCGCTCGCCCATCTTCGCCGTCACGGTCGCGGTCACCGTCACTTCGTAGAAGCCCTCGCCGAACTGCTGCGCCTCGGTGTTGATCTGCACCTGGATCTCGGGCTGCACCTGCTCGGTGAAGATGGCCGGCGCATGCGGGATCTCGAGCGACAGGTCCTTCACGTAGATCTTCTCGATCTGGAAAGTCGCGGGCTGCTGCGGCTGCGCTTCGGTCATGGAACCGCCTTCAGTAATGGGTCGAGGCCGCCTTGGCGGTCGAGGTCATAGAGATCGTCGCAGCCGCCGATGTGGCGCTCGCCGATCCAGATCTGCGGCACGGTGCGCCGCCCGCTCTTCTGCTGCATTTCCGCGCGCCGCGCGGGCTGCAGGTCGACGCGCACCTTGTCGATCTTCACGCCCTTCTCCACGAGCAGCCGCTCCGCAGCCTGGCAGAACGGGCATGCAGCCGTGCAATACATGAGCACCTTGGGCACGCTCATTTCTCCACCGGGAGCCCGGCGTCCTGCCAGGCCTTGAGCCCGCCCGACAGGTTCGCGACACGCGTAAATCCCTGCTTTTTCAGCGCGGCGAGCGCCTTGCCGGAGCGATCCGTGCCGTCGCAATACACGATCACCGGGCGGTCCTTCTTCTTCATAAGGTCGCCTGCAGCAGTTTCCATGCGCGCCGGCGGAAGGTTCCTCGCGCCGAGCACGTGGCCGCTCGCGAACTCGTTCGCCTCGCGCGCGTCGATCACCACCGCGTCCTCGCGATTGATGAGGTGCGTCGCCTGTGCCGGCGTGACCCACGGCCCGCCGGTCGTGCGGCGCACGAAGGGCCACAGGAGCATGCCGCCCGAAGCGAGCGCCACCGCCAGGAACATGGCGTTGTTGCCCTTCTTGAAAAACTCGAAGAGGGAGATATCCACGGGAGCGCGACATTATAATTGAGCGCGATGCACAAGCTTGTCCTGCTTCGCCACGGCGAGTCCACCTGGAACAAGGAAAACCGCTTCACCGGCTGGACCGACGTCGATCTTTCTCCGGTCGGCCTCGAGGAAGCGCGCGCCGCCGGACGCGTGCTCAAGTCGAGCGGCTACGAGTTCGACATCGCCTACACGTCGGTGCTGAAGCGCGCCATCCGCACGCTGTGGGTCGCGCTCGACGAGCTCGACCGGCTGTGGCTGCCGGTGGAGAAGAACTGGCGGCTGAACGAGCGCCACTACGGCGACCTGCAGGGATTGAACAAGGCCGAGATGGCGGCGAAGTTCGGCGAGAAGCAGGTGCTCGTCTGGCGGCGAAGCTACGACACGCCGCCGCCCGAGCTCTCGCCGGGCGATTCGCGCTACGAGGGCAAGGACCCGCGCTACGCCGGCATCGACGTGCCGCGCACCGAGTGCCTGAAGGATACGGTGGCGCGCGTGCTGCCCTACTGGAACTCGACCATCGCCCCCGCGATCCGCGGCAAGAAGCGCGTGCTGATCGCGGCGCACGGCAACTCGCTGCGCGCGCTGGTGAAGCACCTCGACAGCGTCAGCGACAGCGAGATCGTCGGCCTCAACATCCCGACCGGCATCCCGCTCGTCTACGAGCTCGACAGCTCGCTGAAGCCCATCCAGCACTACTACCTCGGCGACCAGGACGAGATCGCCAGGCGCATCGCCGCCGTCTCGGCGCAAGGCAAGGCCAAGGTCTGATCCGCGCGATCACGCTCGCGCTTGCCTGCACGGCGCTCGCCGCGCAGGCGGCACCGAGCGAGAAGGACCTCGACGCGCTCCGCGGCCGCATCGCCGCGATCGAGAAAGAGCTCGATGCCAAGGAAACGGAGCGCCGCGAAGCGCGCGACGCGCTGCGCGAGTCCGAGCGCGCGATTTCGGAAGCCAATCGCACGCTCGCTGCGCTCGAATCCCAGGGCAAGCAATTGCGCACCGAGGCCGCGAGGCTCGCCGAGCAAAGGAAGACGCTCGAGCGCGCGCTCGCCGAGCGGCAGGCCACGGTCGAGCGCCTGCTCCTCGCGCGCCAGCTCCTCGCCGGTCCGGACATGCTGCGCGCCGCGCTCTCGGGCGACGACCCGGCGGACCTCGGCCGCCGCCTGGAGTACATGGGCTACGTGTCGCGCGCCGCGGCGGCGCTCCTCGCGGGCTACCGGGCCGACCTCGAGGCGCTCGAGCGCCTGGTCCGCGAGGCGCAGGCGAAGCGCGACAGCCTGCGCTCGGTGGAGCAGGCCGCGCGCGAAGACCGGGCGCGCATCGTGCGCGAGCGGCAGGCGCGACGTCAGGTGCTCGACCGGACCAGCGGCGAAATCCGCAGGCAGCGGCGCCAGATCACGGTGCTCAAGGCGGACGAGACGCGCCTGGCCCGCCTCGTGGAGGGGCTGGGGCGGGTACTCGCGAAGGTCGAGCCGGCGCAACCTTTCTCGAAGCTTCGCGGCAGCCTGCGACTTCCGGTCAGAGGGGAACTGACGGGCCGGTTCGGCGCTCCAAGGGGAGCGAGCGGCCTGGAGGCGAAAGGCGTCTTCATCCGCGCGCCCGAGGGAGAGCCGGTCAGGGCGGTCGCGCGGGGCCAGGTGGTCTATGCCGACTGGATGCGCGGCTTCGGCAATCTCCTCATCGTGGACCACGGCGAGAGTTACCTGTCCATCTACGCGAACAACGAGGCGTTGCTGAAGACCGTTGGTGACGTCGTGGCGGCCGGCGATCCGGTTGCCACCACGGGAGCGAGCGGTGGCAACGAGGAATCGGGTTTATACTTTGAATTACGGCATTTAGGCCGTCCTTTCGACCCTCTACGCTGGGTCAGGCTGAAATAGGCGTACCACCACAGCGACCCCATACATGCAAAAGCTTCGCAGTGTCGGATTCATCCTCGTCGGCGCGGTCGCCGGCGTGCTCATCAGCCTGAATTTCCAGGCCTTCGCCGATCGCGCCGGCCGCGCGCCGATCCCCTACGAGGAGCTGCGCGCGTTCACCGAGGTGTTCGGCGCGGTGAAGACGAACTACGTCGAGCCGGTGGAGGACAAGAAGCTCATCACCGAGGCCATCAACGGCATGCTGACCGGCCTCGACCCGCACTCGGCGTACCTCGACCAGGAAGCGTTCAAGGAGCTGCAGGTCGGCACGCAGGGCCAGTTCGGCGGCCTCGGCATCGAGGTCGGCATGGAAGACGGCTTCGTCAAGGTGATCTCGCCGATCGAGGACACGCCGGCGTTCAAGGCCGGCATCAAGCCGAACGACCTCATCGTCAAGCTCGACGACACGCCGGTGAAGGGCATGACGCTGAACGACGCCGTGAAGCGCATGCGCGGCAAGCCGAAGACCCAGATCACGCTGACCATCACCCGCAAGGGCGAGTCGGCGCCGATCGTCGTCACGCTGACGCGCGACGTGATCCGCGTGCAGAGCGTGGTGTCGAAGATGATCGAGCCGGGCTATGCCTTCGTGCGCGTGCGGGCGTTCCAGGAGAACACCACCGAGTCGCTGGTGAAGCACATCGACGGCCTCTTCAAGCAGGGCCAGATCAAGGGCCTGGTGCTCGACCTGCGCAACGACCCGGGCGGCCTGCTGCACGGCGCGGTGGCGGTGAGCGCCGCGTTCCTGCCGCAGAAGACGCTGGTCGTCTCGACCGACGGCCGCACGGAAGACGCGCGCAAGAAGTTCTACGCCTCGCCCGACGACTACGCGCGCCGCGGCGAAGACGTGCTGAAGTCGCTGCCGCAAGCGGTGAAGACGGTGCCGATGGTGGTGCTCGTCAACGGCGGCTCGGCTTCCGCTTCGGAGATCGTGGCCGGCGCGCTGCAGGACCACAAGCGCGCCAAGGTGATGGGCACGCAGAGCTTCGGCAAGGGCTCGGTGCAGACCATCATGCCGCTCGGCAACAACACCGCGATCAAGCTGACGACGGCGCGCTACTACACGCCGAGCGGCCGCTCGATCCAGGCGCTCGGCATCACGCCGGACATCATCGTCGAAGATCCGTCCGATACGATGACGCGGGTGCGCGAAGCCGACCTGCAGCGCCATCTCGAGAACAACCGCATCGAGCAGAAGAAGGACGTCGAGAAGGGCAAGGAGCCGGTCGCCAAGCCGCGCACCGTGCCGCAGGCCTCGCCGGCCGAGCAAAAGCCGACCGACTTCGGCTCGAAGGACGACTTCCAGCTCTCGCAGGCGCTCGCCTTCCTGAAGGGCGAGCCGGTGAAGAGCCAGGCGCCGACGGTCGCGCAGACCACCGCGCCCGCGTCGAAGCCGACGAATTAGAGACGAGCAGCTTCTCCGCTACAGCAGGCACATCCTTCTTCCCGAAATCGGGATAGAAGGACAGGAGACGCTGCGCGCCTCGAGCGCGCTCATCGTGGGCGCGGGCGTCCTGGGTTGTCCCGCCTCCCTCTACCTCGCCGCCGCCGGCATCGGCAACCTCACGCTCGTCGACGCCGACAAGGTCGACCTCACCAACCTGCAGCGCCAGATCCTCTACCGCACCGAGTCAGTCGGCGCACAGAAGGTGCTCGCCGCGAAAAGCGCGCTGCGCGCCCTGAACCCGGAGGTCGAGATCGTCCCGATCGACGCGCGCGTCAAGGCCCGCGAGCTCGACGAGCTCACCGCGAAGGCCGACATCGTGCTCGACTGCACCGACAACTTCGCCACGCGCCACGCGATCAACCGCGCCTGCGTGCAGCACCGCAAACCGCTCGTGTCGGGCGCCGCCATCCGCTTCGATGCCCAGTTGATGGTCTTCGACCTGCGCCAACCGGCAGCGCCCTGCTACGCCTGCCTGTTCCCCGAGGACGCGGAAGTCGAGGAAGTGCAGTGCTCGCAGATGGGCGTGTTCGCGCCGCTCACCGGCATGGTGGGCTCGATCCAGGCGATGGAAGCGATCAAGCTCCTCGTCGGCACCGGCAACAGCCTGAGCGGACGTCTGCTGATCGTGGATGCGAATGCCGCGGAGTGGCGGACCGTGAAAGTCGCGCGCGACCCCGCGTGCAAGGCCTGCGCCGGCCGCTAGACACCGGCGCCGTTACTGCATCAGGTATTTGCGCTGTACGGAGAAGCTCTCGGTCGGCTTGCGGGAGAACCCGCTCTTGCCGAACTGGTGCATGCAGCCGATCGAGTAGCGCGTCAGCGCCGCCGCCCGCCCGGCGGCATCGCCGTCCTCGGCGGCGCGCAGCGACTGCTTGAGCGTGGCTTCGAAGCGGTCGAAGAACTGGTTCATGCGCGCCTGCAGGCGCTCGTGCTCGCCGACCAGCGCGTCGCCGGTCATCACGCGCACCATGCCGGGGTTCTTTTCGGCGAAGGCGAGCAGCATCTCGGTGAGCTGCTCGGCCTGCCGGCGGCCGTCGCCCTCGTCCTGCGTGATGCGGTTCGCGAGGGTGAAGACCGAGGTCTCGATGAACTCGATCAGGCCTTCGTACATCTGAGCTTTGGAAGCGAAGTGACGGTACAGCGCCGCCTCCGACACGCCGAGCGCCTCGGCCAGCGCGGCCGTCGTAATGCGCTCCCACTTGGGCGCCTCGAGCATCTGCGCGAGGGCTTTCAGGATTTCGAGCCGGCGTTCACCTTTGGCGCGGGGCATAGAGCGTAAGGAAATTCTATGCCGAGCTTGCTCTGAAAACCATGCGCGGAAGTTCCACTACCGAGGCGACCCGCAGGTCGACAAAAGTCACACTTCGCCGCGCGCTCGACACCCAGACCGTGGACATGCCGAGGCGGTGCGCGGTGCGCAGGTTCTCCAGCATGTCGTCGATGAATGCGCAGCGATGCGGGTCGAGCTTGTGCTTGCGCAGCAAATAGTGGAATCCGTGCAGCGCAGGCTTGCCACGATAGCGCGCGTCTTCGATCGTGTAGACGGCGTCGAAGTAGCGCGCGAGGCCCATGGCGCGCAGCACTTCCGTGACATAGTGCCTCGGCGCGTTCGAAAAGATGAGCTTCGTGCCGCCGAGGAGGCGCAGGGCGTGCTTCAGCGCGTTCTCCCGCACCACCATCCCGGCGAGCTCCGGGAAGACGTGCGTCTCGCGCAGGAACCGCCTCGGGTCGGCGCCATGGTGGCGCATCAGGCCGTTCAGCGTCGTGCCGTAGGTCCGCCAGAAGTTCTCCCGCATCGCGTCCGCGCCGGCCGCGTCGACATGGAAGTGCCGGCGCAGGTACGCATTGATCTGCTCGTGCATCGACGGAAAGATGTGCACGCGGGCGTCGTGCAGCGTGTTGTCGAGATCGAAGATCCAGACCCGCCGGGATGGCGGGATTCGGGCCAGCCTCACTTCACTTGCTGCGGATCAGCGTCCCGACGCCCTGGTCGGTGAGGACTTCGAGGAGCAGCGCGTGCGGCACGCGCCCATCGATGATGTGCACGCTCTTCACGCCGTTGCGTGCCGCGTCGAGCGCGGAGCCGATCTTCGGCAACATGCCGCCGGAGATGACGCCCTTGCCCACGAGGTCGTCGATCTTCTTCGGCGTCAGGCCCGTGAGGAGCTTGCCCTGCTTGTCGAGCACGCCGGGCGTGTTGGTCATGACGACCAGCTTTTCCGCGGTGAGGATCTCGGCCAGCTTGCCGGCCACCAGGTCGGCGTTGATGTTGTAGGTGGTGCCGTCGGCGCCGGTGCCGATCGGGGCGACCACCGGAATGAAGCCGCCCGCCTCGAGCGCGCGGATCACCGACGGGTCGATCTTCTCGATCTCCCCCACCTGGCCGATGTCGACGTGGCCGTTGTCGGCGGAGGGAATCAGCATCTTCTTCGCGCGGATGAAGGCGCCGTCCTGGCCGGTGAGGCCCACCGCCTTGCCGCCCGCCTGGTTGATGAGCTCGACGACTTCCTTGTTCACCTGGCCACCGAGCACCATCTCGACCACGTCCATGGTCTCCGCGTCGGTGACGCGCATGCCCTGCACGAACTCGCCCTTCTTGCCGAGCCTCGCGAGCAGCTGCTCGATCTGCGGCCCGCCGCCGTGCACCACCACCGGATTCATGCCCACCAGCTTCAGCAGCACCACGTCGTACGCGAAGTCGCGCTTCAGCCCGTCGTCGGTCATGGCGTTGCCGCCGTACTTCACGACGATGGTCTTGCCGTGGAAGCGCTGGATGTACGGCAAGGCCTCGGCCAGGACGCGCGCCTTCTCGGCGGCTTCCGGGTTGTGGTTGAGCGGGGCGTTCATCTCCCGCGGATTCTACAAACGAAAAGGGCCGGGCGTCGCTGACGCCGGCCCTTCGCGGTATTGCCGAAGACGCTTACTGGATGGAAATTTGCTTGCGCTGCGCCGCGGCCTTCTTGGGCAGCGTGAGCTCCAGCACGCCGTCGCGGAACTTGGCTTCGGCCTTCGCCTCATCCACTTCCTGCGGCAGCGTGAAGCTGCGGGTCACCTTGCCGTACGTGCGCTCGGTGTGCAGCACGCGCTCGTCTTTCTCGACTTCGCGCTCGCGCTTCGCTTCGGCGGCCAGCGTGACCTGGGCGCCGTCGATCGTGACCTGGATGTCTTCCTTCTTCACGCCGGGCAGCTCCGCCGCCACGACATAGGCGCCGTTGCGCTCCGTCACATCGACCTTCGCGCGGGTCGCGGTTTCCCCGCGGCCGTCATACGCCAGGGGACGGACCAGGAAGCCCTTGAAAAGATCATCGACCAGCTCGTTGAAGGGGTCGAACCTCTGCATGCTCGCCATATTGCGGTCTCCTTTAGCTGATGGGGCTCGGGCCCCTGCACAGACAAGGAGGTAGGGTCGCCCGGCCGCATTTCAAGGGGTAAGCTCAACCCGTGAGGGACCTCTGCTGCGCTCGATGCGGTGCAGCGTTCCGCTGCGGGGCGGACGAGGAGGGCTGCTGGTGCGAGGATCTGCCGAGCCTACAGCCGGTGGCCGGGCGCGACTGCCTTTGCCCGGGCTGCCTTCAGGCCGAGCTCAAAGAACGTAGCGCGCCAGATCCTCGTCCTTAGCGAGATCGCCCAGGCGCTGGTCGACGTAGGCGGCATCGATGGTGACTTCGCCCGCGCCGCGCTGGCCGGCCTCGAAAGAAATCTGCTCCAGCAGCTTCTCGAGCACGGTATAGAGCCGGCGCGCGCCGATGTTCTCGGTCTTCTCGTTCACCTGCCAGGCAATCTGCGCCAGGCGGCGGATGGCGTCGGGCTTGAAATCCAGCGTCACGCCCTCGGTGGCGAGCAGCGCCTGGTACTGCTTCACCTGGCTTGCATCGGTACCGGTGAGGATGCGCTCGAAGTCCTCCACGGACAGCGAATCCAATTCCACCCGGATCGGGAATCGCCCCTGCAGCTCGGGGATGAGATCCGACGGCTTCGCCAGATGAAAGGCGCCGGAGGCGATGAAGAGGACGTGGTCGGTCTTCACCATGCCGTAGCGCGTGGACACGGTCGTGCCCTCCACCAATGGCAGCAGGTCGCGCTGCACGCCCTGGCGCGAGACGTCCGCGCCCTGCATCTCCGAGCGGCTGGTGATCTTGTCGATCTCGTCGAGGAACACGATGCCGTTCTGCTCGGCGTTCGCCACCGCGCGGGTCTTCAGCTCGTCATCGTTGACCAGGCGGGCGGCTTCCTCGTCGGTCACCACCTGCATCGCCTCGCGGATCTTCATCTTGCGCAGGCGCCGGCGCGCGCCGCCGAGGTTGGAGAGCATGCCCTGGATCTGCGAGGTGAGGTCCTCCATCCCCGGCGGGGCGAGGATCTCCATCTGCGGACTCGACGCCGCGACCTCGATGTCGATCTCCTTGTCGTCGAGTTCGCCCTCGCGCAGCTTCTTCCTGAACTTCTGCCGCGTGCCGCTCTCCTCCGCCGGGCCCTCCTGGAAGCCGACGCTTCGCGGTGCGGGCACCAGCGCGTCGAGCACGCGGTCTTCCGCCGCCTCCTGCGCTCGCGTGCGCACGCGCTTCATTGCCTGCTCGCGAGTCTGCTTGACGCTGATCTCAACCAGGTCTCTCACTATGGTGTCGACGTCGCGGCCGACATAGCCCACCTCCGTGAACTTGGTCGCCTCGACCTTGATGAAGGGCGCATCCGCAAGGCGCGCCAGTCGCCGCGCGATTTCCGTCTTGCCGACGCCCGTCGGCCCGATCATCAGGATGTTCTTCGGCGTGATCTCCTGGCGCAGCGGGTCCGGCACCTGCTGGCGGCGCCAGCGGTTGCGCAGCGCGATGGCGACCGCGCGCTTCGCCTTCGACTGGCCGACGATGTACTTGTCCAGCTCGTGGACGATTTCCTGCGGGGTCATGACCGAGATGCGCGCGCTCATTCGATGACTTCGATCGTTCTCTGGTGGTTCGTATAGATGCAGAGGTCCGCCGCGATGGCGAGCGCCTTGTCGACGATCTCGCGCGGGCCGAGCTGCGTGTTGTTCAGCAGGGCGAGCGCCGCACTCTGCGCGTAGGGCCCGCCGGAGCCGATGGCGACGATGCCCTGCTCCGGCTCGAGCACGTCGCCGGCCCCCGTGATGATGAGCGAATGCTCCTTGTCGGCGACCGCGAGCATGGCCTCGAGGCGCCGCAGGATGCGGTCGGTGCGCCAGTCCTTGGCGAGCTCGACCGCCGAGCGCATGAGGTTGCCCTGGTGCTTGTCGAGCTTCGACTCGAAGCGCTCGAAGAGCGTGAAGGCGTCGGCCGTGCCGCCGGCAAAGCCGGCGAGGATCTTGTCGTGGTACAGGCGCCGGACTTTTTTCGCGCCGCCCTTCACGACCACGTTGCCGAGCGTGACCTGGCCGTCGCCGCCGAGCGCCACGGTCGAGCCGCGTCGCACCGACAGGATCGTGGTGCCGTGGAACTGTTCCATCCGGGTTGGACTCCTTAGGTGGTGGCGGGTGCCCGCGATTTCAATAGAAACATCGCGAGCCCGAGCACCGTCATCGTGCACACGATGAGCGGCCCCGGCGGCAGGTCCGACACCAGCGAGAGGGCGAGCCCCGCCGCATACCCGAGCACACCCAGAGCGTAGCAGGCCGCCAGCCTGCCGCGCGTCATCGTGCGCGTCGCGAGCGCCGGAACAATCAGGGTCGTGAACACGAGATAGACGCCAACGAGCTGCACCGACGCGGTGACGGCGAACGCGAACAGCACGTAGAAGCCGATGCTTCCCGCGCGCTGCCGCATGCCAAACCAGACGGCCAGGATGAGCGCATAGACGGCGGCAACCACGGCGAGCCGGGCGGTATCGACCCAGAGGATCTGGCCGATCAGCAGGTCCTTCAAATGTTCCGCGCCGTGCGGATTGCTCGCCAGAAGAAGGATCGCCGCGTTTGCCGCGACGATGAACGTCACGCCGATCACCGCCTCCTGCACCTGCGGCCAGCGCTTGTCGGTCCAGTTGAGCAGCAGCGCGCCGAGCAGTGCGGCGAGCAGCGCGGCGACCTGCACGGCGATGCCCTGCGGCTCGAAGCCGAACCGGTCGGCGACGATGACGCCGAGGCCGGCGATCTGCGCTACCGCGAGATCGATGAACACGATGCCGCGATTCAGCACCTGCACGCCGAGCGGCACGTGCGTGGCCGTCACGAGAAGGCCGGCAATCAGCGCCGGCCCGATGAGCGAGAGGTCCGGCGTCATTTCGTCACGGCGAGCAGTCGGGCGAGCGTATCGTCATAGAGACCGAAGAGATCCTTGGCGCGATCCGTTCCGCCCACTGTGTACGGCACCATCACGGCGGGAATCTTCGCGCGCTCGGCGAGCCATTCCGCCGCCCGCGGATCGTTGTACGCCGAGCGCACCACCGCCTTTGCCGGCGATTTCTTGAGCGTTTCGAGGAGCTCGGCGAGGTGCGCGGTGCTCGGCGGGATGCCGGGCTTGGGCTCCAGCGCGCCGACTTCACGCATGCCTGTCCAGCCGATCAGGTAGGACAGATCCTTGTGATAGACGACGACCGGCATTCCCTTGAGCGGCGCGGCCTGCTGCTGCCATCGCGCCGTCGCGGCGGTCCAGCGCTTGTCGAAATCCTCGTGGCGCGATCGATAGTACGACGCCTGCGAGCTGTCGAGGCTCGCC
>DATMIG010000432.1:0-8842 GCA_035554335.1 Burkholderiales bacterium | reverse complement strand
CGCGGGATCGTATTCCGGGCAGTCCTCGATCTGTTCGAGGTCGTTCAGGCCGCACGCCTTGAAGATGCGGTTGGTGCAGCTGATGAGGCGCACCGGCCGGTCGGGATCGGCGTTGAAGTGCTGGTGGATCGTGTTGGGCGGAATGTAGATCACGTCGCCCGCTTCCCATTCATAGCGCTTCACCTCGGCCTGCGGCTTCCAGTGGTAGGTGTCGGTGATCTCGACGTCGCAGTCCTGGTGCAGGTCGTAGCCACGGCCTTCGAGCACGTACAGGCACTCCTCGGCGAGATGGCGGTGCTTGCCCGAGCGGCTGCCCGGCGGAATGATCGCCATGTACGCGTCGACCGTTTCCATCCGCGTGTTCATGCCTTCGTTCAGGAGATGCTTGAGCAGCCCCTGGCGCGACATTTCCCAGGGCATGTCCTCCGGGGTGACGACTTTCTTGCGCTTGGCGTTGCGCGCCGGCGCAGTCGACGCGTCGTCGAGCAGCGCCTGGTAGAGCTTCTTGTTCTGCGTGCCCCTGCGCCAGGCTTTGGATTCGTCCCAGGCCATGGTCATTCCTCGTGGTTGAAGTTGCGCTCGGCTTCGCGCACCTGGTGCGCGGGCGCGCCCGGCGCGGGCTCGGTCGGCCGCGGCTCGACGAGCTGCTGGAACAGCATGTTCATGAACATGAACATCGGCTTGGTCTTGATGACGAGCGCGCGCGCCGGCTTGTCGGGGCTGGCGTTGAAATGCTGGTGCACGCAGTTGTTGTGCACGATGGCGACGTCGCCCGCCTTCCAGTCGTAGCGCACGCCGTCGTGGATCTCGTAGCCGACGCCGTCGAGGATGTAGAACGCGGCCTCGTTCACGTGCCCGTGCTTCTGCGATTTGCCGCCCGGCGCGTACTCCTCGAGGTGCAGGTGGAACATCTGCGAGATGCCGTCCTTCGGCTCGACGTAGTGGCGGCTGTAGGTCTGCGGGCCGTCGACGAACTTGATGTCCTTCGCGCGGCGCACGCGCGGCATGGAGCGCAGGCGCTTCAGCTCATCCTTCAGGCTGTACTGGCCCTGGATCGGCCGCACGAAGATGCGGTCCTTCTTGCTGTGGTAGTGCGATTCGATGCCCTTCGACTTGTCGTCCGTCACCATAGCCTCTCACCCGACTCCAGTCTCGCCAGCATCTCGTGCTGGAACTCCGGCGGGCCGAAGCCGAAGCGCTCGCCCGCCTGCTCGTAGAAGAACGGCGCGCCGCGCTCCACGCTGAAGGCGCGCATCCAGCCGAGCAGCGCCTCGTCCGGGTCGCGTCCCGCCGATTTCAGAATGTACGCCGGACGCCCGCGCCATTTCGTCGCCACGATCATGACGCCGAGCCGGTCCGGGCGGAACGAGTCCGGGAACGGGCTGCCCGCCGCCAGCCAGCCGCAGACGAAGCGCCGGCAGGGATCCTGCGGCCGCTCCTCGTAGATCGTGCAGCAGCCCTCGCCGCGGAAGTGGCACGGCACGCCCGGCTTCATCTCGTGCCCGCGGATCGTGGCTTCCACCCAGCCCTCGCAGCAGGCCGTGCACGCGCCGCACCGGCGCTGCACTGCCTGAACCGGGATCGTGGCGCCACAGCACTTCTTGTATTTTTTGCCGCTCCCGCAAGGACATGGATCGTTGCGCCCGACTTGCATTTCGCGGCGCCCAGTATACTCGTCCCATATCGGCGAATCTCTTTCGCCATAGAGGAACGATGAGAGCGGAGCAGAACGATTTCCTGACTCGCACCGGCCGCGGCACGCCGATGGGCGAGCTCTTCCGCCGCTACTGGCTGCCGGCGCTGCTCGCCGAGGAGCTGCCGGCGCCCGATTGCCCGCCGGTGCGCGTGCGCCTGCTGGGCGAGAAGCTGGTCGCCTTCCGCGACACGCAGAACCGCCTCGGCCTGGTCGACGAATTCTGCGCGCACCGCGGCGTGTCGCTCTGGTTCGCGCGCAACGAGGAGAGCGGCCTGCGCTGCCCGTACCACGGCTGGAAGTACGACTACACCGGCCAGTGCATCGAGATCCCGTCGGAGCCGGACAACCCGCGCCTATGCCAGCGCATGAAGCTGAAGAGCTATCCGCTCGTCGAGCGCGGCGGCGTGCTGTGGACCTACATGGGACCGGCCGAGAACCGGCCGCCGCTGCCCGAGCACGAATGGGCCATGGTGCCGGCGGCGAACCGCTTCGTCTCCAAGCGCTGGCAGGAGTGCAACTGGCTGCAGGCGATGGAAGGCGGCATCGACTCGTCGCACGTCTCGTTCCTGCATCGCTTCACGATGAAGGTCGACCCGATGTTCAAGGGCGCGACGCAGAGCCACCAGTACAACCTGCAGGACCTCGCGCCGCATTTCGAGGTGGTCGAGTCGGCCGGCGGCCTCTACATCGGCGCCCGGCGCAACGCGGAGAACAACAGCTACTACTGGCGCATCACGCAGTACGTGATGCCGTCCTTCACGCTGATCCCGCCGCGCGGCGACCATCCGATCGGCGGCCACTGCTGGGTGCCGCTCGACGACGAGAACTGCTGGGCGTGGAGCACCAATCACCACGCCACGCGCGCGTTGACGAAGGAAGAGCGCGAGGCGATGGAAGCCGGCAAGGGCATCCACACGCCGCTCATCCCCGGCACATTCCGGCCGGTGGCCAACAAGGACAACGACTACCTGATCGACCGCCAGGCGCAGCGGGAAGGCCGCACATTCTCCGGCGTCGAGGGCTTCGCCATGCAGGATGCGTCGGTGCAGGAAAGCATGGGCCCGATTCAGGACCGCACTCGCGAGAACCTCGTGCCGACCGACCAGGGCATCATCATGGCGCGCCGCCGCCTGGTCGCCGCGGCGAACGGCCTCAAGGACGGCGCGCAACCTCCCGGCGTCGATCCCGCGCACACTCGCGTGCGCTCCGCCTCCGTGCTGCTGCCGCGCGGCGTCGCCTTCGCCGAAGCCGCCGAAGACGCGCTGCTGCCGCAGCCCGGCTCCGCCCACGCCACCGTTTAATTGGGGTCAGACCCCAATTAAAAAATAAATGGGGTCTGACCCCATTTATTTTCAGGCAGCCTTCTGGGGCAGGTCCGCGGCCTCCGCGTCGTAAGCCTTCTGCATATTCGGCTTGAGCCCGTGCTTGGCGAGCGCCTCGGAGAACCACTGGCGGATTTCCGGCCGCTCATCGGCGTAGTCGATCTGGTTGCCGCCGAGGCGCCGTGAGATCCACGCCTTCGGCACGCCCTGCGGATTGCGGATGGCGACGCCCTCGGCCTTGAAGGCGAGATAGCGCGCGGGCGTGGTGCCGGTGTTGAAGTGCTGGTGGAACCACATGTTGGGCGGCACGATCATCGCGCCCTCCTGCCACTCGAAGCGCTGCGGCTCCTCGCCCTCCGGCCACATCAGGCTGAAGCCCTCGCCCGAGAGCACGATGACGTGCGCGCCCGGACCGTGCGCGTGCGCCTTCTTGTAGGTGCCGATCGGAAACTGCGAGATGTGGCTGTTCATCGAGCCCTTCGCCATCGAGAAGCGCGTGTGGCCGCCGCCCGCGCCGCGCTCCTTCGCTGCGAACAAGGGCAGGTTGATGGCGTCCGCCACGAAGTTGGTGTCCAGCAATAAACCTTTCTGTTCACCCTTGTTCGCGAAGTAGTCGGGCTCGCCGTCGAAGCGCTCCTTGAAGTCGTGCTTCGTGTTGAACACGAAGTGGATGTCGGAGAAGGCGTTGATGATCACGGGCGCATTGGTCACCGCGACGAACCGCGCCGGCGCCTGGCCGGAGCCGTTGAAGTGCTGGTGCCAGGTGTTGAGCGGGATGGCGAAGATCGCGCCCGCCTTCCATTCGAACTGGATGCGCTTGCCGGCGTCGTTCCAGACGGTAGTCGAGCCGCGGCCGTCGAGCACGTAGATCATCTCTTCATACAGCTGGCGCTGCGGCGCGAGGCTCTTCCCCGGCGGGATCTCGCACACGTAGCAGTCGTTGGAGGTGCGCGAGGCGTCGTGGTTCAGGTAGACGCCCCTGCCGCCGCGGCGCGCCCATGGTTTCAACTCGACCGTGTGGAGATTGGGAACGTAGAAGGAGCTGATGATGTCCAGCCCTTCGTCGCGCACCCAGCGCGTGTACGGCGTGTCCTTCTCGGTCGCGAATTTCTTCGCGAACTCTTCCGAAACGGTGGCGTTCTTCATGGGTCCGGCCTTTATAACAAACAAAAACGGGCGCCTCGCGGCGCCCGTCCGAGGTGCAACCCGCCCGACCTAGAACGAATAGCTCAGGCCGAGCGCCGCCTGCAGGATATCGGCACCGCGCGCCGGGCTGGAGGCGGCCCAGTTGTCGTACCGCGCCGACGGCCCGTTATTCAGCTTGCTGCCGATCGCGTAGATGAAGGTCTGGCGGTCGAAGCGATAGCGCACGCCGACGTTCATCATGTAGCCGGTGAGCCCATCGGTCGAGCAGCCGACGCCGCCGGTCAGGGTGCACTCGCCCTGGTTGCCGCGCACGTACTGCGCCGCGAAGCCCCAGGGCCCGAACGCCGCCGCCTCCCAGCCGATCGCCCACGTGTTGTGCGCGTAGGATTCGAAGCGGACGCCGGCGGCCTGGCCGTTTTCCCGGTACTTGAGCCGCGCCACGTCCAGGGTGATGCGCTGGTCCGGCATGTAACGCCATTGCGCGCTGAAGCGCGTGCCGAGGTCCTGCGAGTGCGCGCCCTGCGTCGCGACGTTGGACAGGGCGCTCGCCACGTTGTTGGAGCCGCCGAAGAAGTCGTTGTGCACTTCCTGGTGCAGCGAGACGTAGAACTGCTGGCTGTCCCACTTCACGCCATAGGAATGCAGCGATGCATCGCGCCCGCAGTTGCCGGCGCCGGGACCGCTGGTGCAGGTCGCGGCGGCGTTGGTGGTGTCGCGCGCCTCGTCGGGCGAGTACTGGTAGCCGAACGTGACCCCGCTGAAGGTGGGCGTCTCGTATTGCAGCGAGTTCGCCTTCCGCAGGTGGAAGCTCGCCGTGCTGCTGTTGCCGACGCCGATCTGCGAAAGCACGTTGCTCGCCGAGACGAAATTGCCGCTCGAGATGCCGAACATCTGCAGCGTGTCGCCGTACTCCTTGTAGATCGTGTCCATGTTGCCCAGCTTCACCGTGCCCCAGCCGCTGCGCACGCCGAGGAAGGAGTTGCGGTTGGACCAGGTGGCGTCGCCGGTGTCGAACTGCACCGACTGCTCGATCTGCCAGATGAACTTCAGCCGCGAGCTGGTGATGTCGCGCTCACCGCGGAAGCCGATGTAGGAGTTCTGCGTATCGATCGCGCGCCGCGAACCCGGCGTCGGGATGAAAGCGCCGGCCGGCAGCGTGCCGGTGGTGGAAACGAGCGTCGAGACCCCGGCGCCCGGCTGCGTCGCATCCTTGCTCGAGCCGTAGCCGAACTGGGGATAGAGCTTGCCGTAGACCTGGAGCGTGCCGAGCTGCGGATTGCCGAAAACGATCTGCGCGTGCGCGGCGGGCGCGATGAACAGCGCGCCGACGGCGAGTGCGGCTGCCTTCCTCTTCATGCCTCTTCCTCCCGGTTAGGTGATGCCTCTCGTTCCGTACTCGGAACCGCGATCTTGAGCACAAGCTACAAGTCGCCGCGCCGCCCTGTCAAGACGCCGGACGCCCGGCCTAATGGCGCTGGCGCGGCGTGCGCGGGTCCTTGCTGAAGACGAGCGACTTGATCGTCACCGGCACGGTGTGCGACGGCATGCGGATGCGGCCGAGGTCGATGTAGTCGAAGTCGCGCAGCGAGATGCCGTCCAGCACCAGGACTTCGGAGCGGATGCCGAAGTCCTCCTTCAGCATCGCGCCCACCGTGTGCGCCACGTCGCCTTCGATGATGAGGAAGATGGGCTTGCCTTGCTCGATGGTGCGCGGCAGCGCGCAGCGGATGGCGTCCGCCAGCGCGTGCAGGCGCTCGAAGGCCGGCTCGCCGCGCCAGCGGAAGGCGAGCGCCACCTCTTTCCCGCCTTCGACGACGTCGAAGGCGACGAAATGCTCGGCTATCGTCTGCGCCAGCTTGGCGGCGTCGACGGTGCCCTCCAGCCGGACCGGCGGATGCAGCACCTGGAGATTCTTGCGCGGCAGCAGCTCGGCGGGCGAAGAGATGTACACCGTGTTGCCCGAGAGCTGCACGCTGTACTCCGAGGCGCCGAACGCCGTGGCGCGGATGCATTCGCCGGCGGGAAGGACCGGCCACGGAAATTTCCGGCTGCGCAGCGCCGTGCCGAGGCGGCGGCCGAGGTCGCCGAAGTCGCGCGTCTCGCGGCCATAGACGTATTCGCCCACGCCGCCGGAGAACATGACGCCGTCGACCTTCACCTCGGTGAGCGGGTCTGTGAGATAGAGCTCGCTCCGACGGCGCAGGATCGCGGAAACGAGCGTGTCGGCCAGCCACTCGCAGAGCTGGTCCAGCTCATCGCCAGAGACTTTCGCGCCCAGCTGCCAATGAAAGCCCGCGCGTGCGGCGAGCGCCTTCCCCTGCGGATCGAGGCGGGTGATGGTTCCGTTTTCGACCACGACCAGGCGGCCGCCGATGTGGATGGCCGCCGTCTCCACCACGCGCCCGTGCGCGACGAAAGCGAGCTTCGTCGTGCCGCCGCCGATGTCGATGTTGAGGACGTGCTGGTCGCGGTCGTGCGAGACCTTGGCCGCGCCCGAGCCGTAGCCGGCGAGCATCGCTTCCATATGGTGGCCGGCGGTGGCGCAGACGAACTCGCCGCCGATCTCCGCCAGCATGTCGCCGATCGCCTGCGCGTTCTCGCGGCGCAGGGCCTCGCCGGTGAGGATCACCGAGCCGGTGTCGACCTCGTCCGGATGGATGTTGGCCGCGGCATACGCGTCCTCGATGATCTTGCCGACCGCCTGCTCATCGATGCGCACGTCGCTCTGGTAAGGCGTGAGCGCCACCGGCGACTGGTACAGCGTGTCGCGGCCGACGACGAAGTAGCGGCTGGAAAGGTCCTCGCCCATGCGCCGCATGCGCACGCGCGAGAAGATGACCTGGGTGCCGGCCGAGCCGATGTCGATGCCGACGCTCGTCAGCGTGATGTTGTCCTGCTGCCAGATCGCGTTCTCCTCGATCGGGCCGGCCGGAGCGTCATGATCGTGGTCGTGATCGTGATCCGAGTCCTCGTCGTGCGTGTGCTCGTAGTCCTCGCCGTACAGGTGGTCGGTGAGCGAGTGGCGCTTCTTTTCCTCAGGCATGCTCGAGGGCTTCGGCGTGCGCCGGCAGGTAGCCCAGGCGCTGGGAAACGGCGCTGGCGGTGGCGACCACCGTGGGCACGCAGTTCTGCATCACCTTCTTCGTCATGCGCTGCACCGGGGCGGCGACGCCGAGGGCGGCGATCACGGCGCCGCGCTGGTTGCGCACCGGCGCGGCGATGGCGCGCAGGCCGATCTCGCTCTCCTCGTCGTCGATGGCGCACTCGCGCGCGCGCACTTCCTTCAGCATGGCCAGGAACGCATCGCGCTTGGTAATGGTGTTATCGGTGAGCGGCGCGAGGCCGCGCTCGACGAGCTCCTTCACGTACTCCGGCGACTGGTAGGCGAGGAGTACCTTGCCGACCGCCGTGCAATGCAAAGGCGCCCGCGCCCCGACGGCGGCCGCCATGCGGATCGCGCGCCGGCTTTCCATCTCGTAGACGTACAGCACGCTCGACTGGTCGATGATGCCGAGCTGCACCGTCTCGCCGGTTTTTTCCAGCAGCTCCCTGAGCTGCGGCCGCGCCTCGTTCGCCACGTCCATGCGCCGGCGCACGAGCGCGCCGAGTTCGAAGAGCGCGAGGCCCAGGCGGTACTTGCCGGTATCCGCGTTCTGCTCGAGGAATCCGGCGCCGGTGAGCGTCGCCGCCAGGCGATGGACCGTGCTCTTCGCCAGGCCCAGGCGGCTGGCGAGGGTCGTGATGCCGAGCTCGTTCTGTCCGCCGGAGAAAGACTTGAGCAGGCGCAGCGAATTGGCGACGGAAGAGAGCCGCTGTTTCGTCATGGAATAACCGCTTCCCGGTACGTTTTGCGGCGCGCGACGAGCCAGGCGCTCACCACGATGGCGAACGTGCCGATGCCGACGAAGGACGGCAGCTCGACCCGGGCGAGCCCCACGGCGGCGAGGGCGAAGCAAAGGAGCGCCACGGTGACGCTCATCACCCTCGAAGCGCGCGCGCCGCGCGCATCCGAGGCGCCCACCATGCGCGCCACCCACCAGCCGTTCAGGGCATCGGTGATCACCATGCCGCCCGTGAACACGAGGCCGAGCGCCGCGGCGACCAGCCAGCCGGCGGCCGTCGCGCCGCTCGCGGAAAAGAGCAGCGCATGCGAGAGCGTGTCGAACGAGACGGCGAACGCCGCGCCGATCGCGGCCACCACCACGGGATGGCTGGCGCGGGACCAGCGCTGCGCCAGCCAGCGGCCGCGCAGACCCACGGTGGACACCGGCACGCCTCGCGGCGTGCGCGCGCTCATGGCGAGGTTCGCCGCGCCGAGCGCGACGAGGATGCAGATCGAGAGCAGCGTGCCGAAGCTTTCTACCCACGCGGCCGGCTGCCAGCCGGTGGCCGCGAGCGCGAGGACGACGCCGATCAGGGTGACGACCATGCCGTGGCCGAGCGAGAAGAAGAAGCCGGTCCAGCGCGAGCGGGAGGAGCGCGTCAGGCCGTCGATGGCGACCAGGTGGTCGGGATCCAGGCCGTGGCGCAGCCCCAACGCGAAGACGAGCGCGCCGAGCGCAATTTCCGCGGGGAAAGGCGCTCCGATGCCGACCGGGTGCATTGGAAATTATTCTATGATGAAGCCCCGCTTCGGGAGGGTCGATGAAACTGAGGATCGCATTCGCCGCCCTGCTGG
>DATMIG010000431.1:0-4670 GCA_035554335.1 Burkholderiales bacterium | reverse complement strand
GGCTTCACCGACCACTACGGCCGCCTCCTCGGCAAGCGCTTCGACGCCGAGATGTTCGTCGACGACATCGTGAAGGGCGGCGCGCACGCCTGCGACTACCTCCTGACCGTGGACATGGAGATGGATCCGGTCCCGGGCTACAAATTCGCCAACTGGGAGCTCGGCTACGGCGACTTCCACCTCGTGCCCGACATGAGCACGCTGCGCCGCGCGAGCTGGCTGGAGAAGAGCGCCTTCGTGATCTGCGACGTGAAGGACGAGAAGAGTCACCAGCTCGTCACCGTCGCGCCGCGCTCCATCCTTAGGCGCCAGGTCGACGCCGCCAAGCAGGCGGGCTTCCAGGCCTTCGCCGCCACCGAGCTCGAGCACTATCTGTACAGGACCAGTTATCGCGACGCGGCGCAGAAGGGCTATCGCGACCTCGAGCCCGCCGGCTGGTATCTCGAGGACTATCACATCCTCCAGGGCACCCGCACCGAGAGCTTTCACGCCGCGGCGCGCCGTCATCTCAAGCAGTCCGGCGTGCCGGTGGAGACGTCGAAGGGCGAATGGGGCAACGGCCAGCACGAGCTCAACGTGCGCTACGCCGAAGCGCTCGAGATGGCGGACCGCCACGTGATTTTCAAGCAGTGCCTGAAGGAAATCGCCGAGCTCTCCGGCATGAGCCTCACCTTCATGGCGAAACCGGACGCGTCGCAGGCCGGTTCGAGCTGCCACATCCACTTCAGCCTGTGGAAGGACGGCAAGAACGCCTTTCCCGGCGATCAAAAGCTCGGCCGCGCCAGCGTCTCGCCGGTGTTCCGGCACTTCCTCGGCGGCTGGATCCAGCACGTGCCCGACGTGATGCCGCTCTACGCGCCGACCATCAATTCGTACAAGCGCTTCGTCGATGCCTCATGGGCGCCGACGCGCCTCGCCTGGAGCTACGACAACCGCACCGCGGGCTTCCGCGTGGTCGGCGAAGGCAACGGCCTGCGCATCGAGTGCCGCATCGCCGGCGCGGACGCGAATCCCTACCTGGCGCTCGCCGCCGCCCTCGCCTCCGGGCTCGACGGCATCCAGAACAAGATCGAGCCGCCGGAGCTTTTCGTCGGCGACGTCTATCAGGCACGCAACCTGCCTCGCGTGCCTTACACGCTCGCGCAGGCGACCGACACCTTCGAGCGCAGCGAATTCGCGAAGCGCGCGTTCGGCGCCGACGTCGTCGAGC
Source organism: Burkholderiales bacterium (assembly GCA_035554335.1). Lineage (GTDB taxonomy): Bacteria > Pseudomonadota > Gammaproteobacteria > Burkholderiales > SG8-39 > SCGC-AG-212-J23. The sequence goes on along the minus strand of DATMIG010000431.1, from coordinate 3,460 downwards.
ACTATGCGCACTTCTTCAGGACCGAGGTCGCCGCCTTCGACAAGGCGGTGACGGACTGGGAACGCAAGCGTTACTTCGAGAGGATATGAGACTCCAGGACAAAGTCGCACTCATCACCGGCGCGGGCGCCGGCATCGGCCGGCAGGCGGCGCTCCTTTTCGCGCGCGAAGGCGCCTCCATCGTCTGCGTCGACCTCAACGAAGCGGCCGCCCGCGAGACGGCGAAGATGCTGCCGAACGCGATCGCGGTGAAGGCCGACGTCTCGAAAGCGGGCGATGCGCAGAACATGATCGCCGCCGGCGAGAAGGCCTTCGGCAAGCTTCATGTGCTCTTCAACAACGCCGGCATCATGCACGCGAAGGACGACGACGCCGTCTCCACCGACGAGTCGGTGTGGGACCTGACGATGGACGTCAACGCGAAGGGCGTGTTCCTCGGCTGCAAGTACGGCATCCCGGCGCTCAAGCGGGCGGGCGGTGGCAGCATCATCAACACCGCCTCGTTCGTCGCGCGCCTCGGCGCCGCGACGCCGCAGATCGCCTACACGGCAAGCAAGGGCGCGGTGCTCGCCATGACGCGCGAACTCGCCGTGATCCACGCGCGGCAGAACATCCGCGTGAACGCGCTCTCGCCCGGACCGCTGAAGACCGAGCTCCTCATGAGCTTCCTCAACACCGAGGCGAAGAAGCAGCGCCGGCTGGTGCACGTGCCGATGGGCCGCTTCGGCGAAGCGGAGGAAATCGCCAAGGCGGCGCTCTTCCTCGCGAGCGACGACTCCTCCTACATGACGGGCACCGAGTTCCTCGTCGACGGCGGCCTCACCGCCGCGTACGTCACCCCCGAATGACGCAACCCGACAAACCGGGACAGACCACGTTTTCCCTGCGCACGGTCAGCCCCGTGGATGGATCGGTGGTCGTAGAGCGCGCGCGGGCGGTCGATGAAGACATTGAACGCGCGCTCGCCCGTTCGGTAGAGGCGCAAAGGAAATGGCGGCAAACGCCGGTCAAGGATCGCGTCGCCATCGTGCGCAAGATGGTCGAATGGTGCGTGGCGCGTGCCGACACGCTGGGTGAAGAGCTCACGCGCCAGATGGGACGACCCATCGCCTACACGCCGAACGAGATCCGGCGCGGCTTCCAGGAGCGCGCGCTGCACATGGCGTCGCTCGCGGAAGAAGCGCTTGCCGAGATCCAGGTCACGCCCGGCCGCCGCTTCATCCGCCGCGAGCCGCTCGGCGTGGTGCTGGTGGTCGCGCCGTGGAACTATCCCTGGCTCACGTCGGTGAATGCGGTGGTGCCGGCGCTCCTCGCCGGCAACAGCGTGATCCTCAAGATGGCGCAGCAGACGCCGCTGGTGGCCGAGCGCTATGCCGAGGCATTCAAGGCGGCCGGGCTGCCGGACGGCGTCTTCCAGTACCTGCACATGGATCACGAGCAGACGGCACGCGTGATCCGCGACGAGCGCATCGCCTTCGTCGCCTTCACGGGCTCGGTGGAAGGCGGCCATGCCGTGCAACGTGCCGCGGCCGAGCGCTTCATCGCCACCGGTCTCGAGCTCGGCGGCAAGGACCCGGCGTACGTGCGCGCCGATGCCGATCTCTCCTCGGCAGTCGAGAACCTCGTCGACGGCAGCTACTTCAACTCGGGGCAGTCCTGTTGCGGCATCGAGCGCATCTACGTGCACCGCGACGTCTATAAGCCGTTCGTCGACTGCTTCGTCGAGCTCACTCGCCAATACCGATTGGGCAATCCGCTCGACAAGCAAACGACGCTGGGGCCGATGGTCCGGGCACAGGCGGCCGAGCTCGTGCGGGCGCACGTCAAGGACGCGCTCGGCAAAGGCGCGAAAGCACTCATCGATCCGAAGTCCTTTCCTGCCGACAAGGCCGGCACGCCCTACGCGGCGCCGCAGGTCCTGGTCGACGTCGACCATCGCATGCAGGTGATGACCGAGGAAACCTTCGGGCCGGTGGTCGGCATCATGGCGGTCGGCAACGACGAGGACGCGATCCGCCTGATGAACGACAGCCGCTACGGCCTGACGGCTTCCATATGGACGAAGGATGCGGAGGCGGCGCTGCGCATCGGCGACCAGGTCGAGACCGGCACCTGGTTCATGAACCGCTGCGACTACCTCGATCCCGCCCTCGCCTGGACGGGCGTGAAGGATTCGGGCCGCGGCTGCACCCTCTCGCGCCTGGGCATCGAGACCTTCACGCGCCCCAAGTCCTTCCATCTCAGGCTGTCGTAATTCGGGGTCAAAGCGCTAATTCACCTAATTCTCAGGCCATGAACATTCCAGAAAAGCTGCGGTACACCGAGTCCCACGAATGGATCGCCGACAACAGGGACGGCACCGTGACCATCGGCATCACCGCCGTGGCCACCGAGCAGCTCGGCGACCTCGTCTATGTCGAGCTGCCCAAGCCCGGCACGAAAGTCGACAAGGGCTCGACCATTGCCGTCGTGGAGTCGACGAAGGCGGCGTCGGACGTCTACGCGCCGCTCTCCGGCGAGGTGGTCGAGGCCAACGCGGACCTCGCCGACACGCCGCAGAAGGTGAACGAGTCGCCGTACGAAGGCGGCTGGCTCTTCAAGCTGAAGCTGAGCAACCCGAAGGAGATGGGCGAGCTTCTTGCTGCCGACGCGTACGCGAAGTCAGCTGGAGGATGAGCTTGGTCGTTTTCCGCTGCCCCCCTGGTGAGCGGGGGGCTGGTTTTTATAACGGCAACCCCCCGTTCGCTTCGCTCACACCCCCCTTTACCGGGGGGCGGCGGTGACCGGCTTCCATCAGCTGCTCGGCAAAGAAGAATTCCGCGGCCGCCACATAGGACCCGACGACGCGGCGCAGCGCGAGATGCTGGGCACGCTCGGCGTGCCGTCGCTCGATGCGCTGATCGACCAGGTGCTGCCGAAATCGATCCGGCTGTCCTCGCCTTTGGCGCTGGGCGAGCCGGCGACCGAGCTGCAGGCGACGAACGAGCTCAGCGCGCACGCGTTGCGCAACGAGATCTGGCGCAGCTTCATCGGCATGGGCTACTACGGCACGTACACGCCGGCGGTGATCCAGCGCAACGTGATGGAGAACCCCGGCTGGTACACCGCGTACACGCCTTACCAGGCCGAGATCTCGCAGGGCCGGCTGGAGGCGCTGCTCAACTTCCAGCAGATGGTGATCGACCTCACCGGGCTGCCGGTGGCGAACGCGTCGCTCCTCGACGAAGCGACCGCCGCCGCCGAGGCGATGACGATGATCCGCCGCTCCGCGAAGAGCAAGGCGAACGCCTTCTTCGTCGATGCCGGCGTGCATCCGCAGGTTCTCGCGGTCATGCGCACGCGCGCGAAATGGCTCGGCATCCGGCTGGTCCACGAGCTGGATCCGGCGCAGGTGTTTGGGGCCCACTTCCAGTACCCGGACACATTCGGCCGCGTAAGCGACCTGTCCCCGGTCATTGACA
>DATMIG010000430.1:0-3279 GCA_035554335.1 Burkholderiales bacterium | reverse complement strand
GGCCGGCGTCGGCATGCTGCTGGTCGAGCAGAACGCTGCCATGGCGCTCGAGCTCGCCGACCAGGGGTGCGTGATCGAGACGGGGCGCGTGGTGCTCGCCGGCTCCGCCGCACAGTTGAAAGGCGACGACGCGGTGCGCCGCTCGTACCTGGGCTATTGATGGACGCCTTCCTCCACCAAGTGCTCGCCGGCCTCGCCACGGGCGGCATCTACGCAAGCCTCGCGCTCGCGCTCGTCATGATCTACCAGGCCACGCACCTCGTGAACTTCGCGCAGGGCGAGATGGCGATGTTCACCACCTACATCGCCTGGACGCTGGTCAACGCCGGCATGCCGTACTGGGCGGCGTTCCTCCTCACCGTGGCGATCGCGTTCGTCCTCGGCGTGGTGATCGAGCGCGTGATCATCCGGCCGGTCGAGCAGGCTCCGGTGCTCGCCATCGTTGTGGTGTTCATCGCGCTCCTTCTCATCCTGAACAGCGTCACCGGCTGGATCTACACCTACACCATCAAGCAGTTCCCCAGCCCTTTCCCCGAGCAGCCGATCTTCGGCCGCTACCTCTCGTCGCACGAGGCGGGCGCGATCGGTGTGACGCTGGTGGTGCTCGCGCTCCTGTATGCATTCTTCCGCTTCACGCCGCTGGGTCTCGCCATGCGCGCCGCCGCGCAGAACCCGGAGTCGAGCCGCCTGGTCGGCATCCGCGTCGGCTGGATGCTCGCGCTCGGCTGGGGACTCGCGGCCGCCATCGGCTCGGTCGCCGGCATGATGGTGGCGCCCATCGTCTACCTCGATCCGAACATGATGGGCGGCGTGCTGCTCTACGCATTCGCCGCGGCGCTCGTCGGCGGCATCGACAATCCGTGGGGCGCGGTGGTGGGCGGCTTCGTCGTCGGGGTGCTGGAGAACGTGCTCGGCGCCTTCGTGATCGGCAACGAGCTCAAGCTCTCCGTCGCGCTCGTCATCATCGTCGGTGTGTTGCTGGTCAGGCCGAGCGGCTTCTTCGGCCGGGTGCAGGTCACGCGCGTATGAAAACCGGGACGAAAACGTGGTCTGTCCCTGTTTTCTGGGGTTTGGTGATTCTCGTGGCGTGCGTGCTGCCGTTCGTCGTCAGCAATTACCACACCTTCCAGCTCACGCTCGTGCTGGTCTACGCCATTGCGCTGCTCGGGCTCAACATCCTGACGGGGTACAACGGCCAGATCTCGCTCGGCCACGGCGCGTTCTACGCGCTCGGCGCTTATTGCGCTGCGATATTGATGGACAAGGCGAGCGCGCCGTACTGGGCCACGGTGCCGGCGGCGGCGGTGGTGTGCCTGGTGGCCGGGTTCCTCTTCGGCCTGCCGGCGCTGCGGCTCGAGGGCCTCTACCTCGCGCTCGCCACCTTCGCGCTGGGCGTGGCCATGCCGCAGCTCCTCAAATACCATGCGCTGGAGAAGTGGACCGGCGGGGTGCAGGGCATCGTGATCAACAAGCCGGATGCGCCTGCCTTTTTCCCCAATATGGGTTTGCCGCTGAACCCCGACCAGTGGCTCTACTTCTTCACCTTGGCGATCATGCTGATCATGTTCATCCTCGCCTGGAACCTGCTGCGCGGGCGCATCGGGCGGGCGCTGGTCGCCATCCGCGACCAGCACATCGCGGCCGAGGCCATGGGCATCCATAACGCCTTCTACAAGTCGCTCGCCTTCGGCGTGTCGGCGATGTACACCGGCGTCGCCGGCGCGCTCGGCGCGATCGCCGTGCAATTCGTGGCGCCGGACAGCTTCAACATCTTTCTCTCGATCGTGTTCCTGGTCGGCATCGTGATCGGCGGCCTCGGCTCGATCGCCGGCGCGGTCTACGGCGCGCTCTTCATCCAGTTCGTCCCCAACATCGCCGACGAGATCTCCAAGGCCGCGCCCTGGGCGATCTTCGGCGTGTTCATGATCGTCTTCGTCTACCTGATGCCCACCGGCGTCGCAGGCGCCCTGCGCCTGATCACCAGGAGGAGAGCACCATGAGGAAAGCATTGTTGTTCGGCTTGATGGCGGCGGCGCTGGCCGCCCCGGCGATGGCGCAGAAGAAGTACGACCCGGGCGCGACCGACAAGGAGATCAAGATCGGCAACACCAACCCCTATAGCGGCCCGGCATCCGCCTATGGACAGATCGGCAAGGCCATCGCCGCCTACTTCAAGATGGTGAACGACCAGGGCGGCGTCAACGGCCGCATGATCAATTTCATCAGCTACGACGACGGCTACAGCCCGCCGAAGACCGTGGAGATGGCAAGGAAGCTCGTCGAGCAGGACCAGGTCCTGTTCCTCTTCCAGACGCTCGGCACGCCGTCCAACACCGCGATCCACAAGTACATGAACGCGAAGAAGGTGCCGCAGCTCTTCGTCGCCACCGGCGCCTCGAAGTGGAACGACCCCAAGCACTTCCCGTGGACCATGGGCTGGCAGCCGAACTACCACACCGAGGGCATGATCTACGCGAAGCACATCCTGCAGACCAAGCCCGACGCGAAGATCGCGATCCTTTACCAGAACGACGACTACGGCAAGGACTACCTGAAGGGCATGGAGGACGGGCTCGGGCAGAAGGCCTCGATGATCGTGGCCAAGGCCTCCTACGAGGTGAGCGACCCGACGATCGACTCGCAGATCGTGCAGCTGCAGGCTTCGGGCGCCAACGTCTTCTTCCAGGCGACCACGCCCAAGTTCGCCGCGCAGGCGATCCGCAAGGTGTATGACATCGGCTGGAAGCCGGTGCATTACCTGAACAACGTCTCGATCTCGGTCGGATCGGTGCTGCAGCCCGCGGGACTGGAGAAGTCGATCGGCATCATCACCGCCGGCTACCAGAAGGAGCACAGCGATCCGCGCTTCGCGAACGACGCCGGCATGAACAAGTGGCGCGCGTTCATGAAGAAGTACATGCCCGACGGCAACCTCGACGACAACTTCAACGTCTACGGCTACGGCGTCGGCCAGACCCTGGTGCAGGCGCTCAAGCAGTGCGGCGACAACCTGACGCGCGAGAACGTCATGCGCCAGGCGGCGAGCCTGAAGAACGTGCAGATCGATACGCTGCTGCCCGGCATCACCATCAGCACCTCATCGACCGACTATGCGCCGATCGAGGCGGTGCAGCTGCAGAAGTTCGACGGCAAGCGCTGGGAGCTCTTCGGCGACGTGATGTCGTCGGCTCAGTAACCTAAACGACCGCCCTTTATGGGGCGGGGTTCAGCGCCTTGACACCCAGGCGCTCGAACAGCTCGCGATCGGCAGCCGTGTCC
>DATMIG010000429.1:0-7066 GCA_035554335.1 Burkholderiales bacterium | reverse complement strand
TAGCGTCCGCCCGCGCCCATCTTCCAGATCGCCAGGCCGGCGCCGAGCGCGACCGGAATGATGGCGATGCCCTGCCACTTGAGCGTCGCCGCCGTCACGCCGCGCGCCGCGAGTACGGCGAGCGCCGGGAAGATCGGCAGGATGTACGGCGGCAGCTTGGAGCCCGAGGCGGAAAAGAAAACGAAGACCACGACCACCCAGCACCACAGCAGCAGTTCGGCGTCTGTGCGTGTTTTTATTGCTAGATAGGCTGCCTTGCCGAGCGGCACCAGCCAGGGCGCAAAGCCCGCGAGCAGAACGGGAACGAAGTACCACGCCGGATGCACGCGGTGATGGATCTCGGTCGTGAAGCGCTGGAAGTGCTCCTGGATGAAGAAGAAATGCGCGAACTCGGCATTGGCGGCCGATACGGCGACGAACCACGGCGCGGTGATGGCGAGGAACAGCGCGCCGCCCGCGAACGGGCGGATGCGCAGCGGCACGCTCCAGTCCCGTTTCACCAGGGTGTAGAGGCCGACGGCCGCGAGCGGCAGCACGATGCCGATCAGCCCCTTGCTCAGCACCGCGAGCGCGCACGCCGCCCAGAAGAGCAGCATGCGGCCCGACGCGAAGGCGAAGATGGCCGCGGCGAGGAAGACGCTCACGCTCATGTCGAGCGTGTTCACCTGCGCGAGAAGCACGTACAGCGGGCTACCCGCGAGGATGGCGGCGGCCCATGCGCCGGTCGGGGCGCCGAACAGCCGATTGCCGGCGTAGAGCGTGAGCATGATGCCGGCGAAACCGATGAGCGCGGTCCAGAGCCGCGCCACCCAGTCTTTCTCGCCCAACATCGAAAACAGCGCGGCCGTGGTCCAGTACTGCAGCGGCGGCTTCTCGAAGTACTTGAAGCCGTTCAGCCGCGGCGTGACCCAGTCGCCGCTCGCCACCATCTCGCGCGAGATCTCGCCATAGCGGCTTTCGTCGGCCTTGTAGAGCGGCCGGATGCCGAGCGTGCCGAACCAGAGGACCGCGAGGAGGAGCCAGAGGCCCGGGCCGCATCTCACCTGCGGGGCGGTCACGTGAAGACGAGAGCGAGCGCTACGCGGCGCGCCTCGGCGACGAGGATGTTGTACGTGCGGCAGGCGGCCTTCGTGTCCATCACCTCGAGCCCGACACGCGCCTCGGCGAGCGGCGCCGTGATGCGCGGATGCGGGAAGCGCTGGCGCGGTCCCGTGCCGAGCAGCACGATCTCGACGCCGAGGCTGGCGAGGCGCTCGAAGTCCGCCGCCGAGAGCGCGTCGAAGGCCTGCGGCGGCCACGCTTCGACGCCCTGCGCGGTGACGATGACGCTCGACTTCTGCCGCTCGCCGTTCACCGTCACGTAATCGTCGCCGTACGCGGTGATGATGTTGGCCGCGCCCGCGGTGGAAGCGTGCAGTTTCACCCTACAATTTTACTCAGTGAACCCGGCGCAGTTCCGCGCAGAGGATCGGGCGTTCGTCGAGCGCCTGCAGTCCTATGCGGAAAAGCCGCAAGCGTTTCGCGAGCGCTGGCGCGTTCGGCATTTCCGCTTCCGCGTCTCGTCGTGGCTCGTCGCCGGCCTGCTGCTCGCGCCGCTCGCGTGGGTCGCGTGGTGGTACGGCGGGCTGCACCTTGCCATCAAGGGCATGATCGCGGTGATGGCGCTGATCGCGGTGCTGCCCCTCGCGCGGGATTTCCGCCGCCCGCTGTGCGTGCTGTGCGACGAAGAGGCCGATCGCATCGTTGCCCGCAAGCTCTCCGGCGAGGAAAACGTCATCACCGCCTGCCATCACTGCCGCGTCTTCAAGCTCGAGGAGGCGGATTCTTCGCCGGTGCCCCTATAATGTTGCAATGCGAGAGTTCTCGAGGATCAAGCGTCTTCCGCCCTACGTCTTCAACATCACCAACGAGTTGAAGATGGCCGCGCGCCGGCGCGGCGAGGACGTGATCGACCTCTCGATGGGTAACCCGGACGGCCCCACGCCGCAACACATCGTCGACAAGCTGGTCGAGGCCTCGCGGCGGCCGGACACGCACGGTTACTCGGTCTCGAAAGGCATCCCGCGCCTGCGCAAGGCGATCTGCGCCTGGTACCAGCGCCGCTATGGCGTCGAGCTCGACAGGGACTCGGAGGCGATCGTCACCATCGGCTCGAAGGAAGGCCTCGCGCACCTGATGCTCGCCTGCCTGGAGCGCGGCGACACCGTGCTCGTGCCGAACCCGTCGTACCCGATCCACATCTACGGCGCCATCATCGCCGGCGCCGACATCCGCTCGGTGCGCATGACGCCGGGCATCGATTTCTTCTCCGAGCTCGAGCGCGCGATCCGCGAGCTGACGCCGAAGCCGAAGATGATCATTCTCGGCTTCCCGTCGAATCCCACGGCGCAATGCGTGGATCTGCCGTTTTTCGAGCGCGTGGTGGCGATCGCGAAGCAGCACGACATCCTCGTCGTGCACGACCTCGCCTACGCCGACATCACGTTCGACGGCTACACCGCGCCGTCGATCATGCAGGTGCCCGGCGCGCGCGACGTGGCGGTCGAGTTCTTCACCATGTCGAAGAGCTACAACATGGCCGGCTGGCGCATCGGCTTCATGGTCGGCAACAAGGATCTCGTGCATGCGCTCGCGCGCATCAAGAGCTACCACGACTACGGCAGCTTTACGCCGGTGCAGGTGGCGTCGATCGTCGCGCTCGAGGGTCCGCAGGATTGCGTCGAGGAAATCAGAAAAACCTATGAACGGCGGCGCAACGTGATGGTGAAGGCGCTGCACGACATCGGCTGGATGGTGGAGAAGCCGAAGGCCTCGATGTACATCTGGGCGAAGATCCCCGAGTTCTACGCCAAGCTCGGCTCGATCCCGTTCACCAAGCGCCTGCTCGAGGAGGCGAAGATCGCCGTCGCGCCGGGCGTCGGCTTCGGCGACTACGGCGACGATCACGTGCGCATCGCGCTGATCGAGAACGAGCATCGCCTGCGCCAGGCCGCGCGCGGCATCCGCGACATGTTCCGCAAGGACGGCCTGCTGCGCGCCGAAAAAGCGACGGCCTGAGATGCAGCCGATTCGCGTAGGGCTGCTCGGCATTGGAACGGTCGGCGGCGGTACGTGGGATGTCCTGAACCGTAACGCCGACGAAATCCAGCGCCGCGCCGGGCGGGCCATCCAGATCACGCAGGTGGCGGACAAGGACACCGCCCGGGCCCAAAAAACAGTTGCTGGTAAAGCGAAGGTGAGCGCGGACGCGTTCGACGTGGTGCGCTCCAAGGACGTCGACATCGTGGTCGAGCTGATCGGCGGCTATACCATTGCCAAGGACCTGCAGCTCGAGGCCATCAAGAACGGCAAGCACGTGGTGACGGCCAACAAGGCCCTGCTCGCCACGCACGGCAATGAAATTTTCGCCGCCGCCCAGAAGAAGGGTGTGATGGTGGCGTTCGAGGCCGCCGTCGCGGGCGGCGTGCCGATCATCAAGGCGCTGCGCGAGGGGCTGACGGCAAACCGCATCGAGTGGATCGCCGGCATCATCAACGGCACCTCGAACTTCATCCTGTCCGAGATGCGCGAGAAGGGCCTTACGTTCGACTCGGCGCTGAAGGATGCGCAGGCGCGCGGCTATGCGGAAGCGGATCCGACCTTCGACATCGAAGGCATCGACGCCGCGCACAAGCTCACCATCCTCTCGGCGCTCGCCTTCGGCATCCCGATGCAGTTCAAGCGCGCCTATACCGAAGGCATCGCCAAGCTCACGCAGCAGGACATCAAGTATGCCGAGGAGCTCGGCTATCGCATCAAGCTGCTCGGCATCACCAAGCGCACGGCCAAAGGCATCGAGCTGCGCGTGCACCCGACGCTCATTCCGTCGCGTCGCCTGATCGCCAACGTGGAAGGCGTGATGAACGCGATCCTCGTCAAGGGCGACGCGGTCGGCGCGACGCTCTACTACGGCGCCGGCGCTGGCGCACAGCCCACGGCGAGCGCGGTGGTCGCGGATCTCGTCGACGTGACCCGCCTCATCACCGCCGACCCCGAGCAGCGCGTGCCGCACCTCGCGTTCCAGCCCGACCAGCTGTCGGATGAGCCGGTGCTGCCGATGGACGACGTCGAGAGCTCGTACTACCTGCGCCTGCGCGTCGCCGACCAGCCGGGCGTGCTCGCCGACATCGCGCGCATCCTCGCCGATTGCCGCATTTCGATCGACGCGATGGTGCAGAAGGAGCCCGCCGAGGGCGAGCAGCAGGTGGACATCGTCATGCTCACCCACCGCGCGCTCGAGCGCGACGTGAACCAGGCGATGCGCAAGATCGAAGGGCTGCCGACGGTGCTCGGCAGCATCGTGCGGCTGCGGCAGGAGTCGCTGCTGTGAGGTGGCTGGCGCTGGCGCTCGCTCTGGTGGTCGTGCCGGGCCTCGCCCAGGAGAAAGCGAAGAACCCGCCGCCGAAGACGCAGAAGAAGATGCCGGTCGCCAAGGGGCACAGCAAGCCCACGCCGGAGCAGATCCGCAAGTTCAACGAGCTCGAGAAGAAGCAGGGCAAGTAGTGCTCTACGTCAGCACCCGCGGCGGCGGCAGGCCGCAGCCTTTCTCCGGCATCCTCCTCGAGGGGCTCGCGGCCGATGGCGGCCTTTACGTGCCCGAGCGCTTTCCCAAGGCCGATCTGCAGCGCTGGCGGCGCCTGCCCTATGTGGAGCTGGCGAAGGTCGTCCTGCGCGAGTTCATGGACGACGTGCCGAACCTCGAGGCGCTGGTCGAGCGCACCTACACGGCGCGCGTTTTCGGCAGCGAAGAGATCACGCCGCTGAAGACCCTCGAGCCGGGGCTGCATCTGCTCGCGTTGTCCAACGGTCCCACCGCGGCGTTCAAGGATGTCGCGCTCCAGCTGCTGGGAAATCTGTTCGAGGGCAAGCAGCTGAAGATCCTCGGCGCGACCTCCGGCGACACCGGCACGGCCGCGGAGTACGCGCTGAAGGGCAAGCAAGGCATCCAGGTGTTCATGCTCTCGCCGCACAACCGCATGACCCCGTTCCAGCGCGCGCAGATGTTCTCGCTGCAGGAAGCGAACGTGCACAACCTCGCGGTAAAGGGCGTGTTCGACGACTGCCAGGACCTCGTCAAGAAGGTGAACGCGGACGCCGCCTTCAAGGAGCGCCACCGTATCGGCGCGGTGAACTCCATCAACTGGGCGCGCGTGGCGGCGCAGGTGGTCTACTACTTCAAGGGCTACTTCGCGGCGACGAAGTCCGACAACGAGCAGGTAACCTTTGCCGTGCCGTCGGGCAACTTCGGCAACATCTACGCGGGCTACGTCGCGCGCAGCATGGGATTGCCGGTGCGGCGGCTGGTGCTGGCGGCCAACGAAAACGACGTGCTGGACGAGTTCTTCAAGAGCGGGCGCTATCGCGTGCGCAAGACGGCGAAGAAGACCTCCAGCCCGTCGATGGACATCTCGAAGGCGTCCAACTTCGAGCGCTACGTGTACGACCTCGTCGGCCGCGACGGCACGCGGGTGCGCGATCTGTACCGCCGGCTCGATGGCGAGGGCGAGTTCGACTTGCAGCATTCGCCGTACTGGCCGCGCGTCGTGGAAAGCGGGTTCGTCTCCGGGCGCAGCGCCCACGCCGACCGCCTGGCGACGATCAAGAGCCTCTATGCCCGCTACAACGTGATGATCGACCCGCACACCGCCGACGGGGTGAAGATCGGCCTCGCGCACCGCGAGCCCGGCGTGCCGCTCGTCTGCCTCGAGACCGCCCTGCCGGTGAAATTCGCCGAAACGATCCGCGAGGCGCTCGGCCGCGATCCCGAGCGCCCGGCGGAATTCATCGGGCTCGAAGAGAAGCCGCAGCGCGTCACGGTGATCGACAACGACGCCGAGATCGTGAAGCGGCACATCGCGGCGGCATGAAAGCGGAACAGAACGTCCTCGGCGGCGAGCTGCGCGCGTGCAGCTACGCGCCGCTCACCGGCTACTTCCGCGACGGCTGCTGCGCGACGCACGACCAGGACGGCGTCGCGCACCTGGTCTGCGTGCAGGTGACGCAGGAGTTCCTCGAGTTCAGCGTCTCGCGCGGCAACGACCTCGTCACGCCGCGCCCGGAGATGCGCTTCCGGGGCCTGAAGCACGGCGACCGCTGGTGCCTGCACGTCCTGCGCTGGATCGAGGCGTGGGAAGCCGGCAAGGCGCCGCGCGTGGTCCTCGAGGCGACGCACGAGAACGTCCTCAAGTACGCGCCGCTCGCCGCGCTCAAGCGCCACGCGCTCGACCTGAATTAACGGGGCTGTGGCATAGTGGGCCCGTGAGCCCGGCCCCGACCGCCACCGAGTATCGCCTGCTGGTGCAGCACTCGCCGGTGATGATCTGGCGCTCCGGGCTCGACGCGGCCTGCGACTACTTCAACGAGACCTGGCTCGCGTTCACCGGCCGCACCCTCGAGCAGGAAATGGGCAACGGCTGGGCCGAAGGCGTCCATCCCGGCGATTTCAAGCGCTGCGTCGATCACTATCTCGACCACTTCCACCGTCGCGAGCCGTTCGAGATGGAGTATCGCCTCAAGCGGCACGACGGCGAGTACCGCTGGATCTTCGACCGCGGCGTTCCGTTCACCGACGACGGCGGCGCCTTCGCCGGCTTTATCGGCAGTTGCATCGACGTCCATGAGCGGCACATCGCGCAGGAAGCTGCGCATCAGCACAGCGCGGAGCAGCTCGCGCTCGCCCGCGATTTCGAGAAGCGCATCCTCGCCATCGTCGGCCATGACATCCGCGATCCGCTGAACGCGATCCACCTCGCGGCCATCGGCCTGCAGCACACGGCGGATTCTCCGAGCGTGCGCAAGTACACCGACATCGTGGCGCGCGGCGTGAACCGCATCCGGCACATCGTCGGCGATCTGCTCGACCTCTCGCGTGCGCGCGAGGGCGCCGGCATCCCGATCGAGCCGAGGTCGATCGACCTGCGCGCCGTGTGCCAGCAGATCATCGACGAGCTCGAGGCCATCGCGCGCGACCGCCGCATTACGCTGGACTGCGAGGCCGACGGGCGCGGCGCGTTCGACGAGCATCGCG
>DATMIG010000428.1:0-16767 GCA_035554335.1 Burkholderiales bacterium | reverse complement strand
ATCGTGTGATGGCCGGCGGCCATGAACGCGCTCGGATTCACCGTCCGGCTGGTCCTCTCCGCGGTGCTCGCCGCGGGCCTTGTCGCCCTCGCCCTCTACGCCGGGGCGGCCTGGCTAGCGGATCGACTTAAGCCGGAACGCGGCGACGGGCTGCTGAAAGCCTCGCAGCACCAGCGGCCCGATCGGCTCGGTCTCGGCGACGTGCGCTAGGTCGCGCTCCGTCTGCGCGTCGAGGATGATCTCGCCGGCGTGCGCCGTGCCGCACAGGCGCGCCGCGAGGTTCGGCACGTTGCCGATCGCGGCGTACTCCCAGCGCTGCTCGAAGCCGATCACGCCCAGCGTCGCCTCGCCCTGCGCGATGCCGATGCCGAGGCCGACGTCGTGGCCGAGCTTCGCCCAGGCCTCCGCGATCGGCGTGAAGGCCTTCTGCAGCGCGATCGCCATGCGCACCGCGCGCTCCGCCGGCTGGTCGACGGGCAGCGGGTCGCTGAAGAAGATCATCACGCCGTCGCCCGCGAAGTGCTCGAGCGTGCCGCCATACTCGTCCACCGTGCGGCCTAGCGTGGCGTGGTATTCGCGCAGGAGCTCCATCACTTCGTCCGGGTCCGCGCGGTCGGTGAAGGCGGTGAAGCCGCGCAGATCGAGGAACACCGCGGTGATCTCGCGGCGGTGCGGCTCGATCAGCTCCTCGCCGCCGGCGATGATCGCCTCCGCCACCGGCCTGGAGAAGAAGCGCTTCAGGCGCGAGAGGCGGTCGAGCTGGGCGACCTGCTCGCGCACGCGCTCCTCCAGCCTTGCATTCACTTCCTTCAGCTCGTCCTGCAGCGACTTCACGCGGAGCAGCGAGCGCACGCGCGCGAAGAGCTCCTGCCAGTTGATCGGCTTCGAGAGGAAATCGTCGGCTCCCGCTTCCAGTCCCTTGACGCGCTCGCTCTCCTCGAGCGAAGTGATGAGGATCACCGGCAGCAGCGCCGTCGCCGGCTGCGCGCGCAGGCGCGCCACGAGATCGAAGCCGTCCATGCCGGGCATCAGGATGTCGGAGACGATCAGATCCGGCGCGCATTCGGCGATGCGGGCCAGCGCCTGCTCGCCGCTGAAAGCCCGGTCGACCTTATAGCCGCGCACCTCGAGCACGCCGGCGATCATCTCGACATTCGCGCGCTGGTCGTCGACGACCAGGATCCTAGAAGACAATCACCCCTCGGGCGTTGCGCCCCGACTCGAGGTCGGCGAAGGCCTGCGCGGCTTCGGCGATGCCGTAGCGCTGGGTGATGAGCTCGTTCAGCTTCAGCTCGCCCTTCAGGTACAGGCTCAGCATGCGCGGGAAATCGACGCGCGGCACGCACGAGCCGAAATAGCTGCCGGTGAGCGTCTTCTCCTCGAAGACGAGCGTCATGCTGCGCAGCGACGTCGAGTCGGTCGGCTTCGCCACGCCGACCACGACCGCCGTGCCGCCGCGGCGGATCGCGCGATAGGCCGCTTCGGCCAGAGAGCCGGCGCCGACGCATTCGAAAGCGTAGTCCGGACCGCCGCCGGTCATTTTCTTCAGCGCCTTGACCGGATCCTCCTTGCCCATCAGGACGTCGGTGGCGCCGAACTGCTTCGCCATGGCGAGCTTGGATTCGAGCGTGTCGATGGCGATGATCTTCTCCGCGCCGGCAATGCGCGCGCCCTGGATGGCGGAAAGCCCCACGCCGCCGCAGCCGAAGACGGCGACGCTCGAGCCCGGCTCGACCTTCGCCGTGTTGAATACCGCGCCGACCCCGGTGGTCACCGCGCAGCCGACCAGCGCCGCGCACTCGAGCGGTATCTTCGGATCGATCCTGATCAGGTTCTCGGCGGAGACCGTGGCGTATTCGGCCATCGCGCCGCAGCCCGAGAAAATATTGAGCGACTGGCCTTTCGAATCGCGGATGCGCGAGGTGCCCTCGAGCGGCGTGGTGAGCGCTTTTCCCTGCTCGAGGCACAGCACCGGACGGCCGGAGACGCAGAAGCGGCACTTGCCGCACATGTAGATGAACGAGAAGACGACGTGGTCGCCCTTCGCGAAATCGCTCACGCCTTCGCCCACCTCCTCGACCACCCCGGCGCCCTCATGGCCGAGGACGAGCGGCAGTGGCAGCGGAATGGTCCCGGTGATGGCGGAGAGATCCGAGTGGCACACGCCGCAGGCGCCGAGCTTCACCATCACCTCGCCGCGCTTGGGCGAATCGACGGTGAGCTCCTCGACGACGACGGGCTTGTTGTGCTCCCAGCAGACGGCGGCGCGCGCTTTGCGTGACATCGAAAAGAGTATAGCCGGATAAAATAGCTGTCTCTCTGCGGAGATCCCCATGCTCGTGAAAGACAAGCTCTTCATCGGCGGCCAATGGATTGCTCCCGCCGGCCGCGAATCGATCGATGTTCACAACGCCGGCAACGGCGAAGTGATGGGACGCGTTCCCGCCGCCACGGAGAAGGACGCGGACGCCGCGGTGCGCGCGGCGCGCGCGGCATTCGACTCGTGGAGCGCCACGCCGGCCGAAAAGCGTGCCGAATTCCTCGAAAAGATCTCGGCCGGCCTGAAGGCGCGCGCCGACGAGCTGGCGAAGACCATCGCGCAGGAAGTCGGCATGCCGCTCAAGATGTCGAGCCGCATCCAGGCCGGCCTGCCGATCGCCAACTTCGCGAACTACGCAAGACTGGTGCGCGAGTTCCAGTGGGAGACCAAGGTCGGCAACTCCATGGTGGTGCGCGATCCGGTCGGCGTCGTGGTCGCCATCACGCCGTGGAACTATCCGCTGCACCAGATCACCCTGAAAGTCGCGCCGGCGCTCGGCGCCGGATGCACGGTCGTGCTCAAGCCTTCGGAGGTCGCGCCCTTCAATGCTTTCCTGCTCGCCGAGGTGATCGAGCAGGCCGGGCTGCCCAAGGGCGTGTTCAACCTCGTGACCGGCTATGGCCCGAACGTCGGTGAAGCGCTGGTGAGGCACCCCGAGGTGGACATGATCTCGTTCACCGGCTCGACGCGCGCCGGCAAGCGCATCTCGGAGCTCGCTGCCCAGGGCGTGAAGCGCGTGGCGCTCGAACTCGGCGGCAAGAGCGCCTCCGTGATCCTCGATGATGCGGACCTGCCGACGGCGGTGAAGAGCACCGTCAACGGCTGCTACCTGAATTCCGGCCAGACGTGCACCGCGCTGACACGGATGCTCGTCCCCGCCTCCCAGTACGACGAGGCGGCCAGGCTCGCGGCCGACATCGCGAAAGGCTTCACGGTCGGCGACCCGCTCGCCGAGACGACCAAGCTCGGACCGCTGAGCTCGCAGGCCCAGCTCGAGCGCGTGAGGAGCTACATCCGCAAAGGCCTCGACGAAGGCGCCGAGCTCGTCGCGGGCGGCGCCGATCTGCCGGAAGGCGCGCCGAAGGGCGGCTACTACGTGCGCCCGACGGTATTCGGCAAGGTGAAGAACAGCATGACCATCGCGCAGGAGGAGATCTTCGGCCCGGTGCTGTCCATCATCCCGTACAAGGACGAGGAAGAGGCGGTGCGCATCGCGAACGACACCGTGTACGGCCTCGCCGGCGCGGTGTGGTCCAAGGACGAGTCGCGCGCGCAGCGCGTGGCGCGCCGCATCCGCGCCGGGCAGATCGACATCAACGGCGGCGCCTTCAACATGAACGCGCCCTTCGGCGGCTTCAAGCAGTCGGGCCACGGCCGCGAAGCCGGCGTCTACGGGCTAGAGGAGTTTTTGGAGTATAAGTCGCTGCAGCTGAAGGGCTGAAGCAAAAATAAATGGGGTCAGACCCCATTTACTGGAGCTTCGCGCGAAACCGTAAATGGGGTCTGACCCCATTTATTTTTTCCTGAATGAGGCGCATCGAACGAAGGCTGAGGCTCGCGACGGGCCTCACCATTGCCTGCTTCATCATCGGGCATTTCCTCAACCACTCGCTCGGCGTCGTGTCGATCGATGCGATGGAGCGCCTGCGGCAACCGCTCGCCGCCTGGTGGCGCAGCGCGCCGGGCACGGTGATCCTCTACGGCGCGCTGCTCACCCACTTCGCGCTCGCCCTGGTCTCGCTTTATCGCCGCACCACGCTGCGCATGCCGTTCTGGGAGGCCGCGCAGCTCTGCTTCGGGCTCCTCATTCCGCCGCTTCTCATCGGGCACGTGGTCGGCTCGCGCTTCGCGTGGTACCTCCTCGGCCACAACGTCAACTACGAGCGCGTGATCGGCGTGCTGTGGTCGGATCCGTGGTCGGCGATCCGGCAGTCGATCCTGCTCCTCATCGTCTGGGGGCACTTCTGCATCGGCATCCACTACTGGCTGCGCGTGCAGCGCTGGTATCCGTCGGCGCAGCCGCTCTTCTTCGCCGCGGCGCTGCTCGTGCCGGCGCTCGCCCTCGCCGGATTTGCCGCCGCCGGCAACGAGCTCTGGCCGGTGATCGAGCGCGTCGGCGGCATGCGCAAGTACAACGTCGACCTCGCCAACCAGACGGCGGACGAGACCGCGCGCCTGACCGCGCTGCGCTCCGGCCTCGAGCTCGCCTTCTGGTCGCTGCTCGGCGCCACGTTGCTCGCGCGCTGGCTGCGCACGCGCCTGGGCGGCACCTACCAGCTGCGGCACTCCTCCGGACGCGTCATCACGGCGCCCATCGGACGCAGCATCCTCGAAGCGCTGCGCGACGACGGCGTGCCGCACGCCTCGGTGTGCGGCGGCCGCGCGCGCTGCACCACCTGCCGCGTGCGGATCAGCGAGGGCCTCTCCGCCCTGCCGGCGCCCGACCGCCACGAGGCGCTCGCGCTCGAGCGCGTCGACGCGCCGCCCAACGTGCGCCTCGCGTGCCAGACGCGCCCGCGGCGCGACGTCACGGTGATTCCTTTATTGCCGCCCGACGTGAACGCGGCCACGGCGCGCCGGCCCGGCGCCGCCCGCGAGCGCGAGCGGCCGATCGTCTCGATGTTCGTCGACCTGCGCGGCTCGACGCGCATCGCCGAGTCGCGCCTGCCTTACGACGTCGTCTTCATCATGAACCAGTTCTTCGCCGAGATGTACGAGGCGCTGCGCATGACGAACGGCTACTACGCGCAGTTCCGCGGCGACGGCCTGCTCGCGCTGTACGGCCTGGAAAGCGAGCTCGGCGAAGCGTGCCGGCAGGCGATGCGCGGCGCGGCGGAGATGCAGCGCCGCGTCGAGGGCCTGTCGAAGAGCCTCGCCGCCGACCTCGCCGAGCCGCTGCGCATCGGCATCGGCGTGCACGCCGGTGTCGCCATCATCGGCACCATGGGACCGCCCGAGTCGCCGATCTACTCGGCGATCGGCGACAACGTCAACATCGCCGCGCGCTTCGAGGGGATGACCAAGGCCTACAGCTGCGTGATGGTCGTATCGGCAGAGACGCTGCGCCACGCAGGCCTCGAGCCGCGCGGCGCCACGCTGCACCGGGTTCGCGTGCGCGGCCGCACCGAGCGCCTCGACGTCTACGCGGTCAACGACCCGCGCGATCTCTTCACTGGATAACGGCGTCGGCTCGGCCGAGCAGGCCGTCGGGCAGATCGATCTCGATCGCGCGTGCCGTCTTCAGATTGACCGCCAGCTCGAACACGCCGAGCGGCTCTACCGGCAGGTCCCGCGGCCGGATGCCGTTGAGGATGCGCTCGACGTAGCCTGGCACCCGTCGCACGATGTCTCTTGCACGGACCGAGTACGAGGCGAGGCCGCCCGCCTCGACGAATCCGCTCGCCAGCGCGATGGCGGGCAGGCGATACCGCAGCGCCAGCTCGGCCGCGCGCTTCAGGTCCGCCGTCGGCCCGGCGATCACGACCTGCACGCGCAGGCGGTCCCATTGCGCGAAGGCGGCCTCGTAGTCGTCGGCGCCCCTCACGCGCGCGACGCCCACCGGCACGCGAATGCGCGCCGCGGCCTGATTGAGCGACGCGAGCAATGCGCGGCTGGACGGATCATCGCCGTTGGCGAGCAGCGCAATGCGCCGCGCGTTGCCCTTCACCTCTCGCACCAGGTTGAGCACGCCGGCGGCGTATCGCGTGCCGTCCACGACCAGGCCGGTGATGTTCGCGCCGTCCACGCGCTCCGATGCCGGCGCCATCACGATCGGGATGCGCTCGGTCGCCTTGGCGGCGGCCGCAACGGCCGGCGTCTCGTGCGCGACGATCACATCGGGCTTCGCGCGCACGGCCTCGGCGGCGAGCTTCTCGAGCTGGGTGAAGCGGCCCGCCGCCGAGCGGGCGTCGACGGTGAGCTTCAGCGCCGCGATCGCTTCGCGCAGATCGTCGGGCGTCGCGGTGGCCGATAGCAGAGCGACGCGGCGCGGCTTGCGCTGCGCCGAAACACCGAACGGAAGCGCCGCCGCCGCGAGCGCTGTCAGCAGCCGGCGCCGGTTCAATTAGCGCTGGCCGCCGGTGCGGGTGCGGGTGAGCTGGCTGGTGGTGCTGGCGAGGCGCGCGGCGAGGATGCGGATCAGCTCGACCGCGGCGTCGGGGTTCTCGCGGATGATCTTGACGAAGAGCTCCTTCGAGATCTTCAGCGTCTCGAGCTTGCTCACCGCCTTCGCCGTGGCCGTCCTCGGCACGTCGCCGACGATGGCGATCTCGCCGAGGATCTCGTTCTTGGTCATCGTGTTGATGATGATCGGGCCGCTCGGCGTCGGCACCGAGATCTCGACCGTGCCGTCGATCACCACGTAGGCCGCGTCGGCGGTGTCGCCGGCGTTGAAGATCACCTGCCCGGCGTCGTAGGTCAGGCGCTCGGCCGAGAAGCAGAGCAGCTTCTGCATCGCCGGCTGGATCTTGCTGAAGATCGGGAACTGGCGGATGAGTTCGACTTCCTGCTCGAGGCTCATGGGTTTCCTCTCATGCGGCGACCAGCAGCTTCTGCAACGCGCCGCCGTTCGATTTCAGCTGGGCGAACGCGCCCTTCTCGGCGATCTTGCCGCGCTCCATGACCAGCACCACGTCGAAGCGCTCGGCGACGTCGGCGCGCTGCAGCACCCAGACCACGCCGCGGCCCTTGCGCTCGGCGAGCACGCGCTCGAGCACCCGCGCCTGCGACGACGGATCGAGCGGCCCGATCGCCTGGTCGATGACGAGGAGCACCGGATTCTTGATCAGCGCGCGCACCAGCGCCACCTTCTGCCGGTCGGCGACCGGCAGCCTGGCGCCGCCGACGCCGACCGGATAGTCGAGGCCGGTCGTCGTGACGAGCGGCCGCAGGCCGAGCTCGTCCAGGAGCTCGCGCACCAGCGCCGTGATGCGGGTGCCGGCTTCCGCCTGCCCGGTGACGATCTTGCCGAAGAGGATGTTGTCGGCGAGGGTCGCCGCGCTGTTGTAGCGGCCGGCGTCGAAGAACTCGATCGCCGGCTTCCATTCTTCCGGCAGGTGCGCGGCGAAGTGGCGCCGCGCCTCGACCACGCGCGCCTCGAAGTTCTCGTCGATCAGGCCGAGGCGATGCCGGGTGGCGATCAGCTTGAAAGGCAGCGCGAGGAGCGCGCGGCGCTCGGGCTCGTCCAGCTCCTTCAGCCCGACCTCGCCGGCGCGCTTGAGGATCGCCTCGAACTGCGGCAGGTCTTCCTGGCGGATGAAGGAGTACTGCGCGAAGAACTCGTGGCCCGGCGGCAGGCCGCTGAAGAGCTCGACCATCGTCTCGGCCACCTTGTGGCCGGTGCGCAGCATGAGCTCGTACAAGCCGGTCTCGTGCAGCACGCGCAGCACGTACGGGTTGCCGGCCAGGTTCTCGATGTCGAAGGTGCGCCCGACCGGCGTGCCGAAGAGCAGGTTCTCGGCCACCGTCGCGTTGCGCAGGTAGCGCTGCGCATCGAAGCGCTCCACCCAGTCCTGGATGCCGAGCGATTCGAGTCGCTCGCGCATGCGCGCGCGGGCATCCAGCACGCGCCCGGCGAGCTGCGGGTTGCGCGACGTGTCGGCGGCGCTCCTCAGGCCGAGCTCGAAGATGACCTCCTCGAGGTCGACGACGTGCAGGAGCTGGACGATGCGTTCGTCCATCTGCTGCGCGTTCGCGACGCCGGCTGCGGCGTAGTCGATCCAGTCGGCGTTGATGTCGAGCGTGGAGTTGCCGGTGCGCGCCGCCTCCTTCAGCTGGAAGTCGCGCTCGCGGCGTAGCTCTTCCTCGTACTGCGCGTCGCGCAGCGGATGGCTCTTCAGGCCGTAGACGATGTTCTCGCGCACCGATACCGGGAAGAGGTACGCCGGCGTGCCGACGTAGGCGAGCGCGCGGCCCGTCACCGCTTCCGGCGCGCGCGTGATGTCCACGCCGCCCATGTCGATGGAGCCGCTGCTCGGCGGGATGAGCCGCGCGAGGAGCTGGGCGAGCTCGCTTGCCCCGCCGCCCTGGCGGCTGACGATGGCGACGTGGTCCTTCAGCGAGCATTCGAACGACACGCCGTCGACCAGCTTCACGTTCGAGTCGTCGACGAGCGTCAGGCCCGCCGCCTTCAGGCGTCCCTCGCGCGGCAGTTGCGCGAGGGCCTTCTCCCGCTCGAGCGGCGCCTGCAGGTCCGCGGACAGCACTTCCTCCGCGGTGAACTGCTCCATCACCTGCTGGTACTTGATCTCGACGTCCATGCGCTGCTGGTCCCAGTCGATCAGCTCCTTCACCGGGGCCGGCAGGTCCTTGTAGGCGGCGATCACCGCGACCAGCGCGCCGATGTCGAGCCTTCCGACGATCACCAGGTAGCCGCCCACCGTGTAGAAGAGGAATGGGGTCACCTGGGAGAGAAAGTTGTTCAGGAACTTGACCATGAACTTGCGCTGGTACAGCTCGAAGCGGATGCGGAAGATCCTGCCGAGGCGCGCCGAGATCTCGGCGCGCTCGTAGTTCGACGTGCCATGGGCGTGGATCTCGGCCACGCCGTCCACGCACTCGGCGATGCGCCCGGCGAGCGCGCGCGCGGTGAGCTGGCGCTCGCGGCCGAGCACCAGCTGGCGCCGCCTCAGCCGCGGGATGATCACCGCCTGGATGCCGACCACGGCGAGCGCGATCAGGCCGAGCGCCCAGTGCTGGTACAGGATGAAGGCCATCGCAGTGAGCGCCTGGCCGCCGAGGAAGAGCGGCGTGATCAGCGCCTCGCCGATGAAGCCGCCGAGCGGCTCCACCTCGTCCTTGATCATGGTCGCCATCTCGGCGGCCTTCACCCGCTTGAAGCGCGTGAGCGGGAAACGCAGGATGAAGTCGAAGAGCTGGTAGCGCAGGCGGCGCAGCATCCGCTCGCCCATCCAGCCCTTCATGGTGTTGATCTGGAACTTGAGCCAGCCGTTGAGGACGATCAGCGACAGGAACAGCATCGACAGCGCGAAGAGATACGGGATGCGGTGCAGCTCGAAGCCGAGGAAGTTGCGCACCGACTCGGCATTGGGAAAGCTCGAGCCCTGGATCGCCTGGTTGATGATGGTCTTCGGCAGGTCGAGCGACAGGTAATAGACCACCATGGTCGCGACCACCAGCGGCACGATCAGCAGCTGGTCGCGCTTGCTGTACTTGATAATGAAGCCGAAGAGGCCGCGTTCCATCGATGCGCTACCATTCTAGCGAATGGGGGGTAAGGCACCTTTCTCGGCCCGCTTCTGGGGCGTGCGCGGCTCCATCGCCTGCTCCGGGCCGCGCACCGCGCGCTACGGCGGCAATACGTCGTCGCTCGAGGTGCGTTGCGGCGAGCGGATGCTGCTCTTCGACGCCGGCACCGGCATCCGCTACCTCGGCCGCGCGCTCGACGATGTGCGCATGGACGCCGACATCTACTTCACCCACACGCATTTCGACCACGTCTGCGGCCTGCCGTTTTTCCGGCCGCTCTTCCAGCCGCAGAACCGCTTCCGCCTGTGGGCCGGGCACCTCTCCGGCGCCATGACGCTGAAGCGCGTGCTGGCCGAGTTCATGATGTCGCCGCTCTTCCCGGTGCCGCCGGAAGTGTTCCGCGCGACGCTCGAGTACCGCGACTTCACCGCCGGCGACACCTTGGCCGTGGGAAGCGATGCAAAGGCAGGCGAGGTGCAGATCCGCACCGCGCGGCTCAACCATCCCGACGGCGCCACCGGCTACCGCATCGAGTACGACGGGCGTTCCTTCTGCTACGTGACCGACACCGAGCACGTGCCGGGCAGCCCGGACCGCAACGTTCTGAACCTCATCGCGGGCGCCGACCTCGTCGTCTACGACTGCATGTACACCGACGCGGAATACCGGCGCTACGTCGGCTGGGGCCACTCGACCTGGCAGGAAGGCGTGCGCCTGTGCAAGGAAGCGGGCGTGAAGCGCCTCGCCGTGTTCCACCACGATCCCGAGCACGACGACGACATGCTCGACGGCATCGCGCGCGAGGTCGAGAAGCTGTTGCCCGGCTCGGTCGTCGCGCACGAGGGGCTCGTACTGGAGCCGTGAAGGTTCTCGAGTGGATCGAGGACTGCGCCGCCAGCCTCGAGGCCATCGGCGAGGACCGCCCGCCGCAGCCGCGCTGGAACCAGGACTGGTTTCCCCGCCTGGATGCCGCCGCAGCCTACGCCATCGTCAGGAAGACGAAGCCGCGCCGCATCGTCGAAGTCGGCTCGGGGCACTCGACGCGCTTCCTCGCCCGCGCAATCGCGGATGGCGCGCTCGCCACGCGCATCACCTGCATCGACCCGGAGCCGCGCGCCACGATCGCCGGGCTCGATGTCGACTACCTTCGCTCGCCGGTCCAGTCGGCCCCGCTGGGCGTCTTCGACCTTCACGGCGGCGACATCCTGTTCATCGACTCGAGCCACCAGGTGAAGCCGGGCAGCGACCTCGACTTCCTCCTCAACCGCGTGCTGCCGCGCCTGCCGCGCGGCGTGCGCGTGCACTTCCACGACATCTTCCTGCCCGACCCGTATCCGCCGATGTGGGCCTGGCGGCGCTATAACGAGCAGGACGCGCTCGCCCGCCTTCTCGAGGACGGCTATGCGCCGGAGTTCTCCAGCCACCAGGCGAAGAAGGCCGGCCTGAACGGCGTGCTCGCCCGCCTGCCGCTGCCGCCCGGCGCGCTCGAGTCGAGCTTCTGGGTATGCAAGCGCTAGAGGTCGAGCCGATCGCCGAGTGGCTGGATGCCGGCGTGCCCGGCGTGCGCACGCCCGAGGCGTTCATCGCGGGCCTCAACCAGCGGCTCGTGGCGGCCGGCGTCCCGCTCGCCCGCGTGGCGATCTTCGTGCGCACCCTGCACCCGAACGTGGCGGGGCGGGCGTTCTTCTGGCGGGCGGAGAAGCCCGATGAGGTGGACGTCGACGTCGCCGAGCACGAGTGGATGCAAAGCGAGCAGCACCTGACCAGCCCAATCCACCACATCACCAGCACCGGGCAGGCGATCCGCCGCCGGCTCGCCGACCCGCAGTGCCCGATGGACTTCCCGGTGCTCGCCGACCTGCGCGGCGAAGGCATGACCGACTACTTCGCCACCCCGCTGCCTTCGTTCACCGGAGAGAAGCTGCTGGTTAGCTACACCACGCGCAGGCCGGGCGGCTTCAGCGACGCGCAGATGGCGGCGCTGCTGCGCCTGCTGCCGCCCGTGGCCCGCATCGCCGAGGTGATGGCGTGGCGGCGCAAGGCGCAGAACATCCTCGAGACCTACCTCGGCCGGCAGGCCGGCGACAAGGTGCTGTCCGGGCTCATCCGCCGCGGCGACGGCGAGGAAACGCACGCGGTGATCTGGTTCTGCGACCTGCGCGACTCCACGCCGCTCGCCAACTCCATGAGCCGGAGCGAGTTCCTGGCCCTCCTGAACGAGTTCTTCGAGTGCGTGCTCGGCCCCGTGCTCGAGCGCGAGGGCGAGATCCTGCGCTTCATCGGCGACGCGGCGCTCGCCATCTTTCCCGTCGGCGCGGACGAGGCCGACGCCTGCCGCCGGGCGCTGGAAGCCGCGAAGGAGGCCATGCAGCGGATGCAGACGCTCAACGCGGCACGCAAGCGCCCGCTTCGCTTCGGCATCGCCCTGCACCTCGGCGACGTCCTCTACGGCAACATCGGCACGCCGACGCGGCTGGAGTTCACCGTGATCGGCGCGGCGGCGAACGAGGCGGCGAGGATCGAATCGCTCTGCAAGGTGCTGGACGCGGCGCTGCTCGTCTCGGCGCCGGTCGCGCGCCACCTGAGCGGCTGCCGCTCGCTCGGCCCGCACGCGTTGCGCGGCGTCGCAGAACCGATGGAGCTTTTCACTCTTTAGGTGTATTTTTTCACTTAATGGGGAAGCCAAGCCTCGCGGCGGGTGGGGGAGAGCCGGCGCCGCAGCGTGATTCCTCGTCTCTGCTCGAGCTACTGTCGGACTGGTACTGGGAGCAGGACGCCGAATTCCGCTTCACGGTCGTATCGCGTCGCAGCCCGGAAAATCCGGGCGCGGACCCCTTTCCGTATGTCGGCCACAAGCACTGGGAACAGCCGGCGCTCAACCTGACCGAGCAGGACTGGGAGCGCCATCGCGCCCAGCTCGCCTGGCACCAGCCGTTCCGCGATCTCGAGCTGCAGCACCTCACCGAGGACGGCCGCCTCGTCTGGGTCTCGCTTTCCGGCCAGCCGATGTTCGACGAGGTCGGCACCTTCGTCGGCTACCGCGGCATCGGCCGCGACATCACGACGCAGAAGCGCGCGGAGGAGCTGCGCCGGCTCGAGCACGGCGTGGCCCGCGGCCTCGCCCAGGCCTCCGGCGCCGCCGAGGGCCTGAAGAACGCCCTGCGCGTGATCTGCGAGATCGAGGGCTGGGACGCCGGCCGCTGCTTCCGCGTCGTGCAGGGCGAGCTCAAGCTCGTCCAGGGCTGGTTCGCGCGCGAGCAGGGCATCGAGCACCTCCTGCGCAGCTCGAAGGTGCTGTGGGAGTCGGGCAAGACCGTCTGGTCGAACGACGTGCCGAAGGCGAACCTGCCCGCGGTGCCGACGGCCAAGAACGCGCGCTTCGCCACTTTCGCCATTCCGGTGGTGTCGCACGGGCGCACGACCGCGCTCCTCACCTTTTCCGGCCACACGGCGCGCGAGCCCGACCAGGACTTCGTCGACGCGGCGCCCGCCGTCGGCAGCCTGTTCGGCCAGTTCCTGCAGCGCTGCGACGCCGAGGAGTCGATGAGCGAGAGCGAGGCGCGCTTCCGCGCCCTCACCCAGCTCTCGAGCGACTTCTTCTGGGAATCGGACTCGCAGCACCGCCTGTCCAGCATCGTGCACGGCCCCGGCTACGCCGCGGCGCCGGTGGGCTACGGCACGCTCGGCAAGACGCCGTGGGAGATGGCCTCCGTCAGCCCCGACGAGGGCGGCTGGAAGGTGCACCGGCAGATGATCGAGGCGCGGCTGCCGTTTCGCGACTTCGAGATCGCGCGCCCCTCGAGCGACGGCGTGACGCGCCATTTCGCCGTGAGCGGCGAGCCGCGCTACGACTCGCTCGGCGTCTTCCTCGGCTACCGGGGCGTCGGCCGCGACGTGAGCGAGATCGCCGCCGCGCGCGAGCGCATCGCCTCCCTCGCCTACAGCGATCCACTCACCGGTCTTACCAACCGCGTCAGCCTCGCGCCCGCCCTCGAGCAGGCGATCGAGCGCTCGCGCCGCCACGGCTGGAAGATCGCCGGCGTGTTCGTCGACCTCGACGGCTTCAAGCAGATCAACGACCGCCACGGCCACGCCGCCGGCGACGCGTTCCTCGTCGAGGTGGCGCAGCGCCTGCGCCGCAACGTGCGCGCGAGCGACCTCGTCGCGCGCCTGGGCGGCGACGAGTTCTTCCTCGTGCTGGAAGAGGTGCAGGACATGGCGGCGGTGGAAAGCATCGTCGGCAAGCTGATCGACGCGCTGCGCCGCCCCTACGCCGGCATCGGCGAGACGCAGCGCCGCATCTCGGCCACGCTCGGCGTCAGCATCTTCCCGGACGACGCGCCGGACGCGACCACGCTCATGGAGCACGCGGACGCGGCGATGTACACGGCGAAGCAGGCGGGCAAGAACGCCTACTGCCTCTACTCGACGGTCGCCACTTCGCCGACCCCGGGCGCCACCGCGCGCCCCGAGTAATCAGTCCTTCAGGATGTGCTCGACGCGCTTCAGGAAATCGAGCTCCATCAGCGGCTTCACGATGTAGTCGTTCGCGCCGAGCTCGCGGCCGCGCGCCGCGTCCTTGTCGCGCGAGAAGCTCGTCACCATGATCACCGGCAGGCGCTTGGTGCGCGCGGCGGCGCGCACGCGCTTCAGCACCTCGAAGCCGTCCAGCTTCGGCAGCATCACGTCGAGCAGCACGAGGTCCGGCAGCGGATCCGCGTCGAGCGCGTGGAGGCCGGCCGCGCCGTCGCCCGCGCGCTGCACGGCATGTCCGGCGCGCTCCAGCCAGCGGATGGCGAGGTTCGCCATGTCGGCGTCGTCCTCGACGACCAGGATACGGCTCATCGGTACATGACCTTCTTCGTGACCGCGGCGATGAGCATGCCGAACGTCCCTATGCCCGCCGCCGCGCAGACCACCGACAGGAATCGCGCGAGCGGCGCATGCGGCGCGAGGTCGCCGTAGCCGACCGTGAGATAGGTGATGCCGCTGAAATAGATGTGCTCGGCCCAGCTCTTGCCCGGCAGCGGATCGGTCCAGTGGATGAGCGAGCCGAAGAGCACGATGTTGAAGAGCATGAACGCGGCGAGGCGCCACGGCTTCTCGCCATAGCCCCAGAACACGTTCTGCGCCGTCGACGCGATCCATCTTGCCCAGCTCTTCTCGCGCCACAGCCCGAGGCGCTCGTACGTTTTCTCCAGGTATGTGAGCTCGCCCGCGTCGCCGAAGTTGCCCATCGACATCGCGTTGAGCTTCAAGCTGCGGCACACGCGCACCATGGCGCGCGGCGTCGAGTCCTTGCGGAACTCGATGTTCTGCAAGCCCACCTCGCAGTTCTTGAACGAGGCGAAGTCGATGCGGCTCTCGACCATCCTCGCCTGCGAGAAGTCGCACGAGTCGAAGCGCGAATTGACCAGATCGCACTTCTCGAACTGCGCTCGGCGCAGATAGCACTCGGCGAAGCTCACCTGGCTCAGGTTGCAGCCGACGAAGCGCGCGTTCTTGAAGCCGACGTCGCGGAAGATGGCCCAGCGCAGGTTGACGTTGCGCAGGTACGCCTTGTCGACCTGCGTCTGCTCGATGCGCAGGCCGCGCAGGTCGAGATAGGTCTCACCGCCCTGCTCCATGGTCGGCAGGTCGTAGGCCACCGGCCTCGATTCGAGGAACGCCACCGCGGCGGCGGTCGCCTCCGGCGTCCAGCGCGAGCGCAGGTCCGCCACCCGGTCTTCGGCAATCGAATCGCGATGCATGGTGCCCCCTGCGGCCGACGCTATGCCGCTAATGGCGGGACGTCAAGACAGGAACTGTCAGCCGCGGGCTGCGGTGTAGGGGTCGGCCGCGTCGCGCAGCCCGTCGCCGAAGAAGTTGAAGGCGAGCACGACGATGAACACCGGCACCACCGAGAGCATGAGCCACGGGTAGAGCGCGACCACATTGATGTTCTGCGCCTCGTTGAGGAGCACCCCCCAGCTCGTCACGGGTGGCCGCAATCCCAGGCCCAGGAACGACAGCGCGGTCTCGCCCAGAATCATGGCCGGCACCGACAGCGTCGCCGAAGCTATCAGGTGGCTCGCAAAGCTCGGCAGCAGGTGCCGCCCGATGACGCGCGCCGGGCTCGCGCCCATCAGCACGGCCGCCGTGGCGAAGTCTTCCTCCCTCAGCGCCAGCAGCTTCGAGCGCACCGCACGCGCGAGCCCCGGCCAGTCGAGCAGGCCGAGGATGATGGTGATGCCGAAGTAGACGAGGATCGGGCTCCAGTTGACGGGCAACGCCGCGGAGAGCGCCATCCAGAGCGGCAGCTCGGGGAAGGAACGCACCATCTCGATGAAGCGCTGGATCACGTTGTCGACCCAGCCGCCGTAGTAGCCCGAGATGCCGCCGAGCGTGAGGCCGATGAGGAAGCTCACCGCGATGCCGAAAAGGCCGACGGTGAGCGAGATGCGCGTGCCATAGACAATGCGCGAGAAGAGGTCGCGCCCGAGCCGGTCGGTGCCGAGCAGGTAGAGCGTGCCGCCCTGCGCCGGGCAGAAGAAGTGGAAGCTCCCCTCGATCAGCTGCCAGAAGCGGTATTCGTCGCCGAGGCAGAAGAAGCGCACCTTGTAGATTTTCGCCGGGTCGTCGGTGTAGACGCGGCGCAGCTGCTCGAGGTTGAGCTTCATGTCGTAGCCGTAGACGAACGGGCCGACGAACCTGCCTTCGTGGAAGAGATGCAGCCGCTGCGGCGGCGCGTAGATGCTCGAGGTGTTGCGCGTATGCAGGTTATAGGGCGCGATGAACTCGCTCACCAGCGTCGAGGCATAGAAGACCGCGAGGATCAACGCCGCGGCGACGGCGATGCGGTGGCGGCGGAACTTCCACCACATGATCTGCCACTGCGAGGCACGGTAGAAGCGCTCCTGCTCGGGCGTGAGCGCCTCCGAGACGTTCGGGTCCCACGGATCCTTCGAAACGTAGTGTTCGAGCTTGTCGTCCGCGGCGTTCACTTGCCGACCCCCTGATAAGGGGGGCGGCAAAAACAAAACCATTGGCTCATTTCGCTACTCCGCCCGTAAGGCGAATGCGAGGATCCAGCGCCGCCAGCAGCAGATCGGAGATGAACATCCCGATCACCGTAAGGGAGGCGAGGAACATGAGGAACGAGCCGGCGAGGTACTGGTCCTGGCTCCTCAGCGCCTCGAGCAGCATCGGTCCCGAGGTCTGCAGCGAGAGCACCACGGCGACGATGGCGGAGCCCGAGATGA
>DATMIG010000427.1:0-5654 GCA_035554335.1 Burkholderiales bacterium | reverse complement strand
GCGGCATTGCCTTTTGAAGATCACTGAGCTCGGATTTGCGCGTGACCGGCAGTGCGGCCAGAGCGGCGCGCGAATTGACCTTTGCCGCCTTCACACCCTTCAGGATGCGCGCCCAGCCCGGGGCGTTCTTCTGAGCATGCGCGACGAGCCTTGGCAGGGCGCTCATCAGCGCTTTCTCGCGCGTCCCCGGAGCGCGGGCCTCCAGACGATCGAAAAATTCCGCAGATCGGGTCCTGACCCCGATTTTCTTTACAGCCATCTTTTGCGGCGACGATAGGATTTCACGTCGCGGAAGCTCTTGCGGCCGGCGGTGGAAAAGCCGAGATAGAACTCCTTCACGTCCTCGTTCTGCGCGAGCGAGGCGGCTTCGCCGTCCATGACCACGCGCCCGTTTTCGAGGATGTAGCCGTAGTCGGCGTAGCGAAGGGCGATGTTGGTGTTCTGCTCCGCGAGGAGGAAGCTCACGCGCTCCTTGCGGTTGAGATCCTTGACGATGTCGAAGATCTCCTCGACGAGCTGCGGCGCGAGACCCATCGACGGCTCGTCGAGCAGGATGAAGTTCGGCCGCGCCATCAGCGCCCGGCCGATGGCCGTCATCTGCTGCTCGCCGCCGGAGGTATAGCCCGCCTGCGAATGGCGGCGCTCCTTGAGGCGCGGGAAATACGTGTACACCTTCTCGAGGTCTTCGCGGATGCCGCTAGCGCTCATTTTCCAATTTGTGCCTCGCGTGTACGCGCCGGTCAGCAGGTTCTCCTCCACGGTGAGGTGCTGGAAACAGTGCCGACCTTCCATCACCTGGCAAAGGCCGCGCTTCACGAGGTCCGCCGGGTTGAGCCGGTCGATGCGCTCGCCCCGGTAGAGGATCTGCCCCTTGGTGACGTCGCCGCGCTCGGCGCGCAAGAGGTTCGAGATCGCCTTCAGCGTCGTCGTCTTGCCGGCGCCGTTGGCGCCGAGGAGCGCCACGATCTGGCCCTCCTGCACGTCGAGCGAGACGCCGCGCAGGACGAGGATCACGTGGTCGTAGATGACCTCGATGTTCTGGATCGCGAGGAGAGCCTGGGTCGCCATATAAAAAAACGGCGGACCGCAGTCCGCCGCCTGTCCGAGCGCTACGCGCTCACATCTGGTCGCCGGTGCAGGTGCGCGGCGTGATGCCCTTCTCCTTCGCGTACTGCGAGGCATCGGCCTCGACCTTCTCGCGCACGAGCTTGCGGTCGGGCTCCATCCAGTCGCTGATCACCTTCCACTTCGCGCCGTCCCACTGCTGGAACTTCACGAGGCCGGAGCCCTCGTGGTCCATGCACGACACCTTCAGCGTCGGCATGAGGCCGGTGGCGCCGAGCTCCTTCAGGCGCTTGTCGTCGATGTTCAGGTGCTCGATGCCCCAGCGCATCTGCTCGCCGGTGATCGGCTTGCCCTTGCCGTACTTGGCTTGCGCGACCCGGATCGCCTCCGCGGTGACGATGCCGGCGACGACGCCGCGCGTGTGGTAGATCGAGCCGAAGCGCGACTTGTCCTCGAACTCGCCCTTGCCCTTGTCGTAGACGAACTTCTTGATGTCCTTCATTACCGGGAAGTCCGTGCCCGGCGCGTTGAAGCCGGCGGAGATGAAGCCCTTGGCAGCGGAGCCGGCGGGCAGCACGTCTTCTTCCGCGCCGGACCACCACACGCCGACGATCTTGTCGCGCGGGTAGCCGATCTTCGCCGCCGCCTTGAGCGCGGTCGGGTTCATCACGCCCCAGCCCCAGAGGATCACCCAGTCGGGCTTGATCTGGCGCACCTGCAGCCACTGCGCCTGCTGCTCGTTGCCCGGGTGCGGGACGGCGATCGTGGTGAGCTCGTAGCCGTACTGCTTCGCCATGTCGGTGAGGATCGGAATCGGTTCCTTGCCGTAGGCGGAGTCGTGATAGACGAGGACCAGCTTCTTGCCCTTCCACTTGTCCATGCCGCCCATCTTCTGGCCCATGAACTTGATCATCACCGTCGCCTGCGACCAGTACGTGGTGATGAGCGGGAAGACGTACGGGAACACGCGACCATCCGCCGCCGACGTGCGGCCGTAGCCCATGGAGATGACCGGGATCTTGTCGGCGGTCGCCTTCTCGATCAGCGAATAGGTGATGCCGGTCGAGAGCGGATGGATCACCGTGGCGCCGGTCGGCGGATGCTTCTTGGAGCGCTCGTAGCACTCCACGCCGCGCGCGTTGTTGTATTCGGTCTCGCACTTCTCCCACGTGAGCTTGACGCCGTTGATGCCGCCGTCGCGCTCGTTCAGCATCTGCATGTAGTCGATGATCCCGCCGCCGAACCCGGAGCCGCCGGGAGCATAGGGCCCGACCCAGTAGAAGTTTGCGGGGACGAACTGCTCGTTCTGCGCGATGGCCGCGCCGGAAATGGCGAAGCCGAGGGCCGCCGCAGCGACGGCCAGTTTCCTATTCATGCCAGTCCTCCTCCTAAGAGTCTGATCCGAATAGCGGAACGGGCAGTATACGCCCTAATGCGGAAATGGCCAGAGGCGCAGCTTCTCCTTGGCCACCTGCCAGAGGCGGGCGAGGCCGAGGGGCTCGACGATCAGGAAAAAGATGATCAGCCCGCCGAAGATGATGGCCTCGGTGTTGGACACCACGGCGTGCGACATCTCGATGGCGAGCAGGTTTTCGATCCACTTGGACGCCACGCTGAGCAGGATCGGGAAGAGCGTGATGAAGGCGGCGCCGAGGAACGAGCCCATGATCGAGCCCACGCCGCCGATGATGATCATGAAGAGGACGCGGAACGAGAGGTCGAGCGTGAAGGCCTCCGGCTCGACCGTGCCGAGGTAGCAATAGGCGTACAACGCCCCCGCCACCCCGCAGTAGAACGAGCTGATGGCGAAGGCGAGCAGCTTCGTTTTCATCATCGGGATGCCGATTACGCTCGCCGCCACGTCCATGTCTCGCACGGCCATGAAGGCGCGCCCGGTCTCGCTTCGCATCAAATTCTTCGCCGCCAGGGCCATGATCGAGACGACGAAGAGCGTGAGCAGGTACTTGGTCGCCGGCGTATCCACCGCGTAGCCGAGGATCTGCATGCGCTGCGCGGTGATGACGCCGGAAGAGCTGTGGTTCGAGAACCAGCCGATGCGGTTGATCGCCCAAAGCACGAAGAACTGGCAAGCGAGCGTCGCCACTGCAAGGTAGAGGCCCTTGATGCGCAGGCTCGGCAAGCCGAAGACGATGCCGACCGCCGCGGCGCACAGGCCGCCGATCGCGAAGGCGGCGAGGATCGGCACGCCGGGGATGCGCAAGACGGCGTTGTAGGCCATGAAGGCGCCGATCGCCATGAACGCGGCCGCTCCGAGCGAGAGCTGCCCGGCGTAACCCGTGAGGATGTTCAAGCCGAGCGCGGCGAGCGACAGCACGAGGAATGGCGTGATGATCGCGGACAGCCAGTACTGGTCGCCGACCAGCGGCACGACGACGAAGGCGACGAGCAGCAGCGCGACGATCGCCACGCGGTCCTGCAAGATCGGAAAGATCTGCTGGTCCTGCGCGTAGGTCGATTTGAACTGGCCGGCTTCGCGGTAGAGCATCTCTAGACCCTGTCGATGTGCTTTTCGCCGAACAAGCCTTCCGGCCTGACGAGCAGGAAGAGCAGCGCCACGACATAGGCGAACCAGCTCTCGATGCCGCCGCCGACCATCGGTCCGATGTAGACCTCCGCCAGCTTCTCGCTCGCGCCGATGATCAGGCCGCCGACGATCGCGCCGAGGATCGACTCGAAGCCGCCGAGAATCAGCACCGGCAGCGCCTTCAGCGCGACGAAGGTGAGCGCGTACTGCACCCCATTGCGTACGCCCCACATCACGCCCGCGACCAGCGCGACGAAGCCGGCCGTGGCCCAGACGATGGCCCAGATGTGCTGCAGCGGAATGCCGACGGCGAGCGCGGCCTGGTGGTCGTCCGCCACGGCGCGCAGCGCGCGGCCGATCCGGGTTTTCTGGAAAAGCAGCGCGAGCACGGCGACCAGCACGCCGGCGACCACCGCCGCGAAGAGATCGAACTGGCTGATGTTGATGTTCCACTTCTCCGACAGCCACTCCATCGGCACGTCGGGAATGCCGAGCTCGAGGCCGTGCGGCTGCGAGCCCCACATGAGCTGCGATATGCCCTCGAGCACGAAGGTGAGGCCGATGGTCGCCATGAGGAGCGTGATCGGCGGCTGGTTGACGAGCGGCCGCAGCACGACCCGCTCGATCGCCACGCCGACGGCGATCATGGCGAGCAGCGTGACGGCGAGCGCGAGCCACATGTTCCAGCCGCGCTCCATGAGCGACACGAACGTGAGCGCGGCGAAGAACACCATCGAGCCCTGTGCGAAGTTGAAGACGCCCGACGCCTTGTAGATCAGCACGAAGCCCAGCGCGACGAGCGAATACATCACGCCCGCCAGCAGGCCCCCCGCCAGGACTTCAATGAAGAAGCTCATGCGTGCGCCACGCCGAGGTAGGCGTCGATGACTTTCTGATTGCCGCGAACCTCCTCGGGGCTGCCGTCGGCGATCTTGCGGCCGTAGTCGAGCACCACCACGCGCTGCGAGATGTCCATCACCACGCCCATGTCGTGCTCGATGAGGACGATGGTGGTGCCGTAATGATCGTTGACGTCGAGGATGAAGCGGCACATGTCCTGCTTTTCTTCCAGGTTCATCCCCGCCATCGGCTCGTCGAGCAGCAGGAGCACCGGCTCAGCGGCGAGCGCACGGGCGAGCTCGACGCGCTTCTGCAGGCCGTAGGGAAGCCGGCCGACCGGGGTCTTGCGGATGTGCTGGATCTCGAGGAAGTCGATGATCTCCTCGACCGCGCGGCGATGGGCGATCTCCTCGCGGCGCGCGCGCCCCAGCCACAGCGCCTGCTCGACGAAGCTGCAGCGCATCTTGAGGTTGCGGCCGGTCATGACGTTGTCGAGCACCGTCATGCCCTTGAAGAGGGCGATGTTCTGGAACGTGCGCGCGATTCCCATCGCCGCCGCGTGGTGGGAGTCCATGGTGCGGAACTCCTGGCCGCGGAAGCGGATGCGCCCCTGCTGCGGGTGGTAGACGCCGTTCAGCACATTGAGCATCGAGCTCTTGCCGGCGCCGTTCGGACCGATGATGGCCCGCACCTCGTGCTCGAGGACGTCAAAGGAAACGTCTGACAGCGCCTTGACGCCTCCGAAGGAGAGGGAGATCCCTTCTACGCTGAGGATCAGGCGGCCCGCCTCGCCGCGGCGGGCGGGAAGGTCCTGGCGTCGGCGATGCGCAGGTCCGCGGACACGCTGCCGGTGCGGCCGTCCTCGTAGCGCACCTGCGCCTGGATGTGCACGCTCGGGCTTCCGTCGTAGAGCGCATCGACGAGTCGCGCGTATTTCTCCGCGATGAAGCGGCGCCGCACCTTGCGCGTGCGCGTGAGCTCCTCGTCGTCCGCGTCGAGCTCCTTGTGCAGGATAAGGAAGCGATGGATTTGCGAGTTGGCGATCTCCGGCTCCTGCGCAAGATCGGCGTTCACCTGCTCGACGCATTCGCGGACCAGCGTGTAGACCTCGTCGCGCGAGGCGAGATCGATATAGCCGGAATACGGCATGTGGTGCTTCTCGGCCCAGTTGCCGACGGCTTCCGGGTCCATGTTGATGAACGCG
>DATMIG010000426.1:0-8783 GCA_035554335.1 Burkholderiales bacterium | reverse complement strand
GCGCCGGTGGTGGCGAGCGCGATCAGCTTGCCCGCCTTGATGTGCGGCAGCGACGAAGGAATGTTGTCGAACATCATCTGCGTCTGGCCGGCGAGCAGGTCGGTCACCGCCGGCGCGCTGCCCTTGTACGGGATGTGGACGATGTCGGTGTGCGTGAACTGCGTGAACATAGCGCCCGACATGTGGATGCTGGTGCCGGCGCCGCTCGAGGCGTAGGTGTATTTGCCGGGATTCTTCTTCGTGATCTCGATCACCTCCTTCACGCTGCGCGGCGGGAAGGACGGGTTGACCACCAGCACATTGTTGAGCGAGACGATCGCCGCCACCGGAGCGAGATCCTTGTTCACGTCGAGCGGCATCTTGGAATACAGGAACGGGTTGATCGCCTGGATGCCGCTCGTGCTCATCACCACCGAGTAGCCGTCGGGCGCCGAGCGCGAGACGTCCAGCACGCCGAGGTTGCCGCCGGCGCCGGGCTTGTTCTCGACCGCCACCGGCTGGCCGAGGACCTTGGTCATCTCGTTGGCGGTGGCGCGCGTCGCGATGTCGACCGCACCCGCGGGCGTGAACGGTACGACCATGCGGATCGGCTTCGACGGGAATGCCTGCGCGAGCGCAAGCGAGGGCAGGAGAAGTGCGATTGCGAACAGGCGGAGCAAAGGGGGCCCTTTAGACGGTAGAGTGCGGAGCGCAAATTATATGGCTGATCTGTCTAGGGCCGTCAGCATCGAGGACCTGCGCGACATGGCGCGCCGCCGCCTGCCGCGCGCCATCTTCGACTTCTTCGACGGCGGCGCCGAGGACGAGGTCACGCTGCGCGGCAACCGCGCGGCATTCGAGCGCGTGCGGCTGCTGCCCAAGGTGCTGGTTAACGTCGCGCAGGTCGACATGACGACGGACCTTTTCGGCGTGAAGTCGACGCTGCCGCTCGCGATCGCGCCCACCGGCGGCATCAGCGCCGGCCGCGCCGGCGCCGAGCTGGCCCTCGCGCGCGCGGCGAAGGCGTTCGGCGTGCCCTTCACGCTCGCGACGCCCGCCGCCTTCACCATCGAGCGCATCGCGGAAGAAGTCGGCGGGCGCCTGTGGTTCCAGCTCTATGCGGTGCGCGAGCGCGAGTTCCGCAACCAGCTCGTGACGCGGGCCCGTGATGCGGGCTACGAGGCGATGCTGGTTACCGTGGACCTGCCGGTTTCCGGCAAGCGCGAGCGCGATCCGCGCAACGGCTTCCGCACGCCGTACAACCCGAACTGGCGCAATTCGCGCGACGTGATCTTCAAGCCGGCGTGGCTGCTCGAGGTCATGCAGCACGGCCTGCCGGGCATGGCGAACATGGAGGGCTACAAGTTCTCCACGCCGAAGGGCACCGACATCGCCACCGCCGTCGGCCGCGAGATGGACCCGAGCCTCGACTGGGAGCAGATCAAGGGCCTGCGCGAGCTCTGGCCGAGGAAGCTCCTCATCAAGGGGGTCGAGCGCCCGGAAGACGCAGAGAAGGCGGCGAGCATCGGTCTCGACGGTGTCGTGGTATCCAACCACGGCGGCCGCCAGCTCGACGGCGCCGCGCCGACGCTCGACGCCCTGCCGCAGGTCGCTCGCGCCGTGGGCTCCCGCATCACGGTGCTGCTCGACGGCGGCGTGCGCCGCGGCGTCGACATCCTCAAGGCCCGCGCGCTCGGCGCGCACGGCGTGCTAACCGGAAGAGCGACGCTCTTCGGCGCGATGGCGGGCGGCGAGGAAGGCGCGAAGCATGCGCTGGAGATTCTGCGGACCGAGCTCGAGCGCTCGATGAAGCTCTGCGGCGTGCGCTCTATCGCCGAGATCGGGCCGGATATCCTCGCATCGAGATGAGCTGCACGCCGAGCGCCGTGGCGGCCGCCACGGCGGAGAGCGCACACACGGCGAGCCAGCCGCTGTGCGCGAGGGCGAGCGAAGCGAGGAAGGCGCCGAGCGCGTTGCCGCTCCATACGCTGACGCCGAAGACGGTATTCGAGCGGCTACGCGCGTCCGGCGCGAGCGAGTTCACCGTCGTCTGATTAGCGACCAGCGTGGCGCGCAGTCCACAGTCGAGGATCGCAGCGCCGACGGCGAGCGCGGCGGGCCACCAGAGGCCGAGCGCGAAGGCGGCGTAGGCCGCGAACATCAGCGCGATCCCGGCGCGCACGATGGGCGCTGCGCCGCGCAGGTCGACCCAGCGACCGGCCGGACGCGTGATGAGGATGCCGGCCGCGCCCGGAATGGCGATGAGACCCGCGACCTGCGGCCCGAGGCCGTGGAACTTGAGGAGCATCGTCGCGATCGTCGCCCAGAATCCGCCGTAGCAGATGCCGAGCAGGATCTGGATGACGAGCACGCGGCGCATGTCGGCGTGCTCGGCGAGGAGGTGCCAGAGCGAAGCGAGGAGCCGCGGATAGGAGAGCGACGTCTTCGGCGCGGAGTGCGGCAGGCGCGCGAACAGCACCGGCGCGATAGCGATCATCATTCCCGCGCCGATCACGTACATCCAGCGCCAGCCGAGATGCGCCGCCACCACGCCGCCGACGATGCGCGCGAAGAGGATGCCGACGAACACCGCGGTCAGGATCGTGCTGACGCCGCGCCCGCGCTGGTTCGGCGGCGAGAGCTCGGCGACAAGCGGGATGAACGACTGGCTGGTCGAGCCGCAGATGCCGATCACGAATCCGGCCGCCGCGGCCGTGGCGAGCGTCGGCGCCGCCGCCGCCACGAGCAGCGCCACGATGCAGGCGCAGTGCTGGCGCAGGATGAGCTTGCGCTTGTCCATGCGGTCGCCGAGCGGCGCGAGGAGCGCGATGCCGGCGAGGAAGCCGCCGAAGGTCGCGGTCGGGATCCAGCCGATCTCGGCCGCGCCGACGCCGAACTCCGCCGCCATCGGCCCGAGCATCGGCGTCTGGTAATGGATGCCGCCGGCCGCGGCGAAGGTGGCCACGGTGAGCAGCAGCATGAGGCTGCGGTCCAATTACTTGCGCTTCTTGGTCTTTTTAAAGTCGCGCACGTAGTCGGGCGCGCTGAACACCCACTCCAGCGCGTCGTAATAGCGCTCGGGCTTGCGCCCCATGAAGATCTGGTTGCGCACCAGGCGCTCCACCGTGTCGGGAACGTGGAAGATCTGGCCGACCAGGCTGTTCGCCGAGATGTGCACGCGCGAGGCGCGCACCAGGCGCATGTCCTGGTAACGCTTGAAAGCCTTCTCGAAGTCGTTCGGCGTCGCATCGCAGGCGACACCCAGCGCCACGGCATCCTCCATCGCCATCGCCGCGCCCTGTGCCATGTACTGCAGCATGAGGTGCGCCGCATCGCCGAGCAGCGCCACCGGTCCCTTGATCCAGTTGTCGACCGGGTCGCGGTAGCGAAGCATCCAGCGCGTGAACTTCTGCGGCGTGCGCATCAGCTTGAGCGGCTTCTCGCAGTAATGCGCGAACTGCGGCAGCACTTCCTCCGGCGACGCCACCTCGGCGTGGCCTTCGCTG
Organism: Burkholderiales bacterium; assembly: GCA_035554335.1. Taxonomy (GTDB): domain Bacteria; phylum Pseudomonadota; class Gammaproteobacteria; order Burkholderiales; family SG8-39; genus SCGC-AG-212-J23. The sequence continues at coordinate 5,298 of DATMIG010000426.1, read as the reverse complement.
ATCGGCTTGCCGATCGCCGTCGCCACCAGGTTGAAGAGCTTCCAGCCGCGCAGCGGGTAATGGACGATGTGCGTGTCGTGCGCGGCCCAAAGCGTCGCCGCCGCCCAGCGCAGGTCCTTCGGCACGTCGCCCGCGTTGAGCACCGCGCGATAGCACTTGTGGATCGTGGTGCCGGGCAACGGATCGCCGACCAGCGCATCGCGCACCACGGATTTCGCGCCGTCCGCGCCGACCAGCGCGACACCGTCGATCCGCTCGCCGCTCGCGAGCGTCACGGCGACTCCGTCGCCCGCGAGCTCGAATCCGCTCACCCGGCTATTGGTGCGCAGGTCGATGAGCTGCGGCAGCGCCTGGCAGCCGTCGACGAGCGAGCCATGGATGTCGGCGCGATGGGTCACCGCGTAAGGGTTGGCGAAGCGCCGGGCGAAGCGCTTGTCGAGCGGGATGTCGATCACCTTCTCGCCGCTCACGCCGTCCATCATCAGCAGGCGCTCGATGAAGACGGCTTCCTTCTTCACGAGCTGGCCGACGCCGAGCGCATCGAGCGCGTGCCAGGCATTGGGTGCGATCTGGATGCCGGCGCCGATCTCGCCGAACTGCGGCGCCTGCTCGAGCACGATGCTCTTGAATCCCTTGCGCGCGAGCGCCAGCGCGGCGGCGAGGCCGCCGATGCCGCCACCGGCGATGAGCACCGGGTTCTTGTTTCGGGGCGTCTGGCTAGAGGAGGATCGCGATGCCATCGAGCTCACCTTCGGAATTGACGAGGTCCACTCGCTTGTGGGCGATGGCGAATGTATCCCCGTTCTTGCGCAGGCGGTGCTCGACCAGCGCGCCGTAGAGGCGCTGTTTCTCGTTGCGGAACTCGACGACCGTCATCGTGGAGGCCACGCGCAGCTCCTTCGGCGTTTCCTCCAGGACTGAAATATTGGCGATCTGGTGCACGGTCCGCGCCAGCGGCTGCCGGGCGTGGGCGCGCGCATGGCGGTACTGCTTCACGCGCAGCTCGAGCAGCGTGCGGTCGTCGTGAAGGATAGACGAAGTCTCGTGCGGGTCTTTCTGATCCTGCTCGAGCGGCAGCCAGTAGGTGGCATCCGGCGTGAAGAGCTGCAGCCAGTCCTCGTAGCGCTGCGTATCGAGGAGCCGCGCCTCGTGATACAGGAACTGTTCCGGGCTCACTGAGCGGTCATGTAGCGCAGCCATGCGTTCATCTGGCCGCGCACGAATATTTCGCTGGTGCCGGTCTTGCCTCTGAGCGCTGGCCCATCCGGGATGTCGCCGCCCGCGCCGCGGCCGATGAACGCCCAGTCCACCGCGCCGGAGGTGAAGCCGCGCTGGATGCGCTCGTACACCTCGAGGTCGTCGGTGAGCACCCACGAGGCGGTGCCGTTCACCACGTTGGAGAAGGCGATCGTGTCGCGGAACATCTGCGGCGGCGCCTTCTTCATTCGGAAGGAATACGTGTAGACCATCGAGCGGTCGACGGCGAGCGGATGGATGATGCGCAGCTGCCGGAACTGGCTCATGAACGAGCAGTTCGGGTAGACGATCGTGTTCCACAGCGTCACGCGCAGGATCTGGTCGGCGCGCTTCTCGCCGTGCTCCTGCACCAGCATCTTGCGGTAATCGTCGAAGACGGGGTTGCCGAGGCCGGTCACGAGGCGGCTGTCGTCGTGGTAATCCCCCATGTAGCCGTGGCCCCAGGGCGTGGTCCAGATGCCGGTGTTCTCCCAGACGGATTCCGGCGCGCCGTTCTGGCGCATCTGGCGCACGGCGATGTCGTAGTAGTGCTTGCCATCCGGATCGGGCGCCGTGCGGGCCACGGCCACCGAGGATGCGTGCACCCACGCCGGATGCGCGCCGTCGAGGTGGTTCTCGAGCATCAGCTTCCAGTTGCCGTTGTAGCCGTGCTTGAAGACGCCGCCCGCCACCTCGAGCTCGCCGCCCGGCGCGCGGTCGACGAAATCGTCGAAGGACGCCTTCGTCGGGCCGAGGAATTCGTCGAGGGTGGGCCCGCTTGCCGCCAGCGAGGCGAAGATGAAGCCACGGTACGTCTGCACCCGGGGCACCCGCTTAAGCCCCAGCTCGCCGAATTTTTCCGTTGGAAAAGAGGCCGCGATGGGCACGGCCTTCAGCTCACCGGATCGGTCGTAGCTCCAGCCGTGGTACGGGCAGACGAAGCGCTCGACGTTGCCGCGGCCGTCCGCGCACACCATGGAGCCGCGATGCGCGCACCGGTTGATCAATACATGGATTTGGTCATCGCTGCGCACGACGATGACCGGTTCACGGCCCATGCGCGTGGTGAAGTAATCGCCGGCCTTCGGCACCTGGCTGTCGTGCCCGAGCACGAGCCAGGCGCGGCCGAAGACGCGGTCCATTTCGAGCTCGAAGATCGCCGGGTCGGCATACACCGAGCGGTGCACGCGGTCCGGCTGGACGAGCATTGCGAGCTGTTCGTTGGCGGCCATGCGCTCTTATGGTAAACCGGGAAAAGGGAGTGTTTTCCGACATGTTCACCATCCGCCGCTTCGTCTCGCTCGCTGCCGTCCTGCTCGCCGCCTGTAGCACCACGCCCGGCGGCGAGGCGCCCGATCTTGTCCTCTACAACGGCAAGGTCGTCACCGTCGACAGCCACTTCACCCTCGCACGCTCGATCGCCATTCGCGGCGACCGCATCGTGTCGGTCGGTGACGACCTCCGCTCGCTGGCCGGACCGCGCACGAAGCAGATCGACCTGGGCGGACGCACCGTCATCCCCGGTTTGATGGACGGCCACCTGCACAACGCCGGCGGCGGGCCCGGTATCGCACTCGCCGGCGTGCGCACCATCGACGAGCTGCTCGCCGCGGTGGAAGCGCGCGCGAAGGCCGCGCAGCCGGGCGAGATCCTGATCTCGAACAGCGACTGGCACGAGGCGCAGCTCAAGGAGAAGCGGTTGCCGCACCGGCGCGAGCTGGATCGCGTCGCGCCGAAGAATCCCGTGGTGCTGGTGCGCGGTGGCCACGAATTCATCCTCAACTCGCCGGCGCTCGGGCACTGGACCATCTCGAAGGCGACTCGCAGTCCGCCGGGCGGCGAAATCGGTCACGACGCCGACGGTGAGCTGAACGGCGAGCTGGTCGACACGGCGCGGAGTCTCGTCAGGCTGCCGCCGCCGCCGAAGCTCACGCCGGAATCCATCGCTGCGCAGATGCGGCTACTGAACAGCGTCGGCCTCACGAGCGTGCGGATCCCGGGCTCGTTCCAGTTCGGCGGCGACATCGTCACGCCGTACCGCATGTTCCAGGAGCTGAAGGCGAAGGGCCAGCTCACGATGCGGGTGAACTACCTGATGCGCATCTTCGACTTCTCGAGCGTCGAGAAGGTGAAGGCGACGATCGCGGGCTGGAACATCAAGCCCGACGAGGGCGACGAGTGGCTGCGCATCGGCGGCATGAAGACGCTGGTCGACGGCGGCTTCGAGGGCGGCCACATGCGCGAGCCGTACGCCGAGCCGTTCGGCCGCGGCGGCAGGTTCAAGGGCATCGAGGTGGTTGCGCCGCGGCAATACATCCCGGTGGTGATGGAGCTCAACCGGGAGGGCTGGCGCGTGGCGACGCACGCGGTAGGGGACGCCGCCGTCGACGAGGTGCTCGACGCCTACGAGGCGGCGGACAAGGAGCGCTCGATCAAGGACAAGCGCTGGGCGATCGAGCATCTCTTCATCGGCCGGCCCGACCACTATCCGCGCATCCGCGCGCTCGGCGTCGTCGTCTCGGCGCAGGACCATCTCTATCTCGCCGCGCCCAGCATGGCGAAGTACTGGGGCCGGGCGAGGGCGGAGCAGGTGACGCCGGTGCGCACCTTCCTGGACGAGAAGCTGCTCGTCGCCGGGGGTACCGACTCGCCGGTGATTCCGTACAACCCTTTCTGGGCGATGTACCACTTCATCACGCGCGACACCATTTCGGATGGCGTCTACGGCGCCGACCAGCGCATTTCGCGAGAGGAAGCGCTGCGCATGTACACCATCAACAACGCGCGCCTCACGTTCGAGGAGAATATCAAGGGCTCGCTCGAGCCGGGCAAGCTGGCTGATCTCGTGATCCTCTCGGCCGATTTCCTGACCGTGCCGGAGCGCGAGATCCAGACGATCAAGCCGGTCGCCACCATGGTGGGCGGACGGTTCGTGTTTGGCGGTCTATAGGTGTTTACGCTGTTCCTGTCCCCGATCGCGGACTTCCCGGGAGCGCTGCAGTACACGCCGGACCGGGTTCGCGATCCCTACCTCGACGATGGTCCGCCGCCGGGCGGCGTGACGCAGGTTTACTTCGACTCGATCGCCGCGCTCGAGCGCGCGGCGGCTGGGATCGGTGCCGGTGAGGCGGAAGCAATGGAGGTACATCGATTCCCGGTGCCGGAACCGTGGCCGCGCGTGCCGGCGAGCTACTGCACCTATCTCGTCGCCTACGAGGGACCCGCCGACGATGAGCCCGCATGGCTCGCGTACTACCTGAAGCATCATCCGCCGCTCATGGCCAGGCTGCCCGGGATCCGGCAGCTGGAGATCTATACGCCCACGGACTGGCGCTGCCCGGCATCGCTGAAGCGGGTGCGACACCTGCAACGGAACAAGGTCGCGTTCGACAGCGCCGAGGCGCTCGCGGCCGCGCTCGATTCACCGGTCCGGCGCGAGATGCGCGCCGACTTCGCGCAGTTTCCTCCCCATCGCGGAAGCGTCACGCACTTCGCGATGAGGACGCGGGTCCTGAGCTAGATGGCGCTCCTCCTGCGCGAAGCGGACGTGAGGCAACTGCTGACGATGGACGAGGCGCTGCCCGTCATCGAGGACGCCTTCGCGTCAGTGGCGAGCGGCGATGCGGTGAACGTGCCGCGAGTGCGCGGCACGCTGCCGGAGGTCACGCTCAATGTACTGGCGGCGGTGTCGCACAAGCTCGATGCGGCCGCGGTGAAGGCCTACCCGGTCATCCGGAAGGACGTGACGGTGGGATCGAGCCTGACGCTCCTCCTGTACCGCATCTCCACCGGCGCGCTCGATGCGATCGTCGAAGCGAGCGTGCTCGGGCAGATCCGGACCGGCGCCGCGAGCGGCGTGGCGGCGAAGTACATGGCGCGCCCGGAAAGCCGGGTGATGACGCTCTTCGGCGCCGGCTTCCAGGCGCAGAGCCAGGTCGAGGCGTTGACCTGCGCGCTGCCGAAGCTCGAGCGAATCAACGTGGTCAGCCGATCGCCGGAGCGGGCGCGGCAGTTCTGCGCCGGCTTGCAGGCTGCCGTGGATGTGGAGATCGTCCAGGATAT
>DATMIG010000425.1:0-3888 GCA_035554335.1 Burkholderiales bacterium | reverse complement strand
CGAGGGCGAGCGCCATGAAGACGAGCAGCAGGAACGCCCAGAAGCCGAACACCGCCTCGACTTCGCCGAGGAGGTGCCATAGCCCGGCATGCGCGGTGCGCGTATGCGCGAGGTGCTCGAAGTAGCGCGTGCTGAAAGTGTGCAGCACGGCGAGGGCGAAGAGTCCGGCGCCGATCCACTCCACGGTGGCAGGGTTGGCAACGGTCATGCGCCCCACCATAATCGGCGCGCACGCTCGCGCGCCATTGGCGCGAGCGCGTACGTGGTTTCCCTTATATGGCCATCTCGAACCCGATGATCGTGCGGCGACTGCGCGATGCCGCCGTATTCGCGCCCTGCTACATCGCGCTCGACTGGGCGAGCTACATCGCGCCGGTCGGACCGTTCAACATCACGCCCTGGAATCCGCAACCGGCGCTCGCCATCGTCTGGATGATGCTCGCCGGGCTCGGCCAGGCGCCCGCCGTCCTCGCGGCGATCATTGCCGCCGACGTCGTCGTGCGGCATGCACCGGGCGGCTACCTGATTACCGCCACCAGCGCCGTCGTGCTTACCGTCGGCTACGCGGCGATCGCACGCGCGCTTAAGGCGCTCCTGCGCCAACTCGGCCTGCATACGGCGCGCGACCTCACCGTGTTCGCCGCGGTAGTCCTCGCCGGTACCGGCCTCGTCGGCGCCGCGTTCGTCGGATTGCTCGGCGGTGCGCGGCTGCTCGGCGATATCGCCCTGCAGGACGCCTGGCTGCGGTTCTGGCTCGGCGACGCGGTCGGCGTGCTCGTGACGGCGCCGCTCCTCCTCGCTGCCGCGGATCCGGCGCGCCGCGCTGCGCTGCTCGAGCTCGCGCGGCGACCGGAGGTCGGCCTGCAGGCGCTCGTCCTCGGCGCCACCCTGTGGCTCATCTTCGCCGGCCTCGGCGGCGACCCGGCGCACCATTTCTATCTCCTGTTCCTGCCGCTCATCTGGATCGCGATGCGCTCGGGCATGAGCGGCGCGATCGTCGCGACCGGCATCGTCCAGATCGGCGTGGTGCTCGGCATCCATCGCGGCGGCGGCCCGGCGTTGCCGGTCATGGAGCTGCAGATCCTGGTGACCGCGCTCACCCTGACGGGCCTTTTCCTCGGCGTGGTAGTCGACGAAAGGAAGCGCGCCGAGGCCGGCCTGCGCGAGAGCCTGCGGCTGGCGGCGGCGGGCGAGATGGCGGGCGCGATCGCGCACGAAGTGAACCAGCCGCTCACCGCGCTCACCAACTACGGACGCTCGGCGCAGATGCTCCTCGCCGGCGCCGGGATGCCGCAGCTCAGCGAGATCATCCGCCGCATGCTGCAGGAGGCCGACCGCGCCGCCGACGTCGTGCGGCGGCTGCGAGACTTCTTCCGCGCCGGCAGCACGCGCCTTGCGCCGGTGGAGGCGCGCGAGCTGCTCGAGGCGGCGTGCCGCATGGCGGAGAGCGCGGCGGGCGCACACTCGATCCGCATCGAGGCGACGAGCGACGCTCCCCTGCCCGCGCTCTTCATCGACCGACTGCAGGTGGAGCTCATCCTGCGCAACCTCGTCGCCAACGCGGTCGATTCGCTCGCCATGAGCGCGTCGCCGGGCGGCCGCATCACGCTCAGCGCGAGCGCCCACGATGCCGCGCACGTGCGCATCGTGGTGGCCGACAGCGGACCAGGCATCGCCGAGGCGGATCGCGAGCGCGTCTTCGAGCCGTTCGTCTCCGGCAAGCCCACCGGCATGGGGCTCGGCCTCGCGGTGAGCCGGGCCATCGCCGAGGCGCATGGCGGCTCGCTCGCCGCCGCGCCAAGGGGGCACGGCGAATTCCATCTCATCCTGCCATGCGCGCCGCCGGCCTGACGGTCTACATCGTCGAGGACGACGCCGCCGTGCGCGACTCGCTCGCGCTGATGCTCGGCCTCGCCGGTTATCGCACCGCGGCGTTCGCCGATGCGGAGGCCTTCCTCGCCGCCTGGCGCGAGCAATGGACCGGATGCATCGTCACGGATCTGCGGCTTCCCGGCGCAAGCGGCCTCGAGCTCCAGGCGGAGGTGCGCCGGCGCAGGAGCGCGCTGCCGGTGATCGTGATCACCGCACACGGCGACGTGCCGAGCGCGCGCGCGGCCTTTCGCGCGCAGGCCGTGGACTTTCTGGAGAAGCCGTTCGACGACGCGCAGCTGCGCGCCGCCATCGACAGCGCGCTCGCGCTCGAGGAGCGGCGCCTGGAGCGCCGCGACGATGCGGAGAAGCTCGCGCGCCTGACGCCGCGTGAGCGCGAGGTGCTCGAGTGCGCGGCGCAAGGTCTGCACGCGAAAGAGATCGCCGGCAGCCTCGGCATCAGCCCTCGCACGGTGGAGGTGCACAAGACGCGCATCATGGAAAAGCTCGGCGTGCGCAACATCGCCGAGCTGGTGCGCTTCTCGCTCGGCGCGAAGTGACGATCGCGCGATGGCGCGCTCTCTACCCGTCGCGCTCGGCCAGCTTGTGGAGAATATCGGCGAACGCCTGCAATCCCGACGCGAGCGCGGCCCGGCCGTACAACGCGGCCGCCTGCTGCAGGAGTCGCTGTTTGTTGGTGTCTGCCACAAAAAATAACCGGGGCGCGCGCCGCGGCCCCGGTGGGGGAGATCCCGCCTGCTCCTGCGGGCACGCCCAGTGGGGTTGGGAACGCGCTTCGGCGAGACGCCCCCAAGCTAATGGCCCGCGCCGGCATCGGCAATACGAGAAACTACTTAGCCAGCCAGGCGCGCGTCAGCTCGCCGATCTGCGCGAAATCCCTTGCGCGGCCGAGCGAATGGTCGGCGCCTTCGAGCCAGTGCATCTCCCAGGGCGCGCGCACCGGCTCGAGCGCCTTCTCCATCAGCGCTCGCGTGCAGAGCGCGTCGCGCGTGCCGTTGAAGCACAGCACCGGCACGCGGATGCGCGGCAGGTGCGCGTCGCGCAGCTTCTCGGGCTTGCCCGCCGGGTGCAGCGGATAGGCGAGCAGGATGAGCCCGTCGCACTCGAAGCCGTCCGCGGCGAGCATCGTCGCCACGCGCCCGCCCATGGAGCGGCCGCCGATGAAAAGTTTGCGCCCTTCCCCGCGTTCTCGCGCGACGGCAGCTTCATAGGCTTTCTTCAACACCGGCATCGGATCCGGAATGCGCCGGCCCTGCTCGCGATAGCCGAAGTTGAAGCGCCGCACGTCGAGCCCCGCCGCCTCGAGCGCCCGGGCGCTCGCCTGCATGCCGCGGTCGTGCCGGTGGCCGCCGGCGCCGTGTGCAAAAACGAGGATCGGATCGATCGACAAATTCTAGTTTGAAGGACTCTGTGCGAGCGAAGCGCTCGCCTGGTGGCGCCAGCCCGGCTAGCATCCCCGCATGCGATCGATCCTCTTCGCCGTCGCCCTGGCGGCGGCGGTCCAGGCTGGCGCCCAGCCGTATCCGACCCACCCGGTACGCGTCGTCGTCGGCTTCACGCCCGGCGGCGGCGTCGACATCAACGCGCGCCTCGTCGCCGCGAAGCTCTCCGAGCTGCTCGGCCAGCAGTTCGTGGTCGAGAACAAGCCGGGCGCCGGCACCAACATCGGCAACGAATACGTGGCGAAGAGCGCGCCGGACGGCTACACGCTGCTCTTCACCAGCCCGGCGGTGGCGATCAACATGTCGCTCTACCGCAACCCGCCCTACGACGCGCTGCGCGATTTCGCCGGCGTGTCGGTGTTCTCCGAAAGCACCAACCTGCTCGTCGTGCCGGCCGCGCTGCCGGCGAAGTCGGTGAAGGACCTGGTCGCCATGGCGAAGGAGAAGCCGGGCTCGCTCAACTATTCCTCCGCCGGGCAGGGCACCACCCAGCATCTCGCCGGCGAGCTCTTCAAGCTGCGCACCGGCACCAACATCGTCCACGTTCCCTACAAGG
>DATMIG010000424.1:0-6116 GCA_035554335.1 Burkholderiales bacterium | reverse complement strand
CGGATTCCATCCAGCGCCGATTTTGCTTGCGGCAAGCTGAGCGCCCTTAGCAGCTTGTCCGCTCGCCCACAAATCTTGACTATTTGGGCGCCGCGTTCGCGGCGACCGCGGCCTTGATGAGCGCCTTGAACGCGCCGGCGTCGGGTTTTTCGCCTTCCTTGATGTCGATCGCCCGCCGCACCTTCCCCTCGAGGCTCGAATTGAACAGCTTCTTCGGGTCCTTGAGCGCCGCGCCTTTCGGGAAGGTGAGCTTCACCGCCGACTTGTACGCCTCGCCGGTGCAGAGGATCCCGTCGTGCGACCACACCGGCACGTCCCACTTCCATTCCTCAACGACATCGGGCACCGCTTCGTGGATCAGCTTCCGCACGCGCGCCAGCGCCTCGCCGCGCCAGCCGCCCAGCTCGGCGATCCGCTGGGTGATCAAGGAATGGGGGTCAGACCCCTTTTCTTTTTTAATTGGGGTCTGACCCCTGTTTCATTTCCGCAGGCCGACCACCGCCTCGATCTCGACCTTCATTCCCGGGATGGCGAGCTCGCTCACGCCGATCAGCGTGCTCGCCGGGCGGGCGGCGCCGAAGAACTCCTTCCGCACCGGGTTGATCTTGCTGCGATCGTTCACATCGAGCAGGTAGACCGTCACCTTGAGGATTTCGGCGAAGCTCGCGCCCGCTGCGTCGAGCACGAGCTTCATGTTCTTGAACACCTGCCGCGTCTGCGCGGCGACGTCTTCGCCGCCGACCACCGCCCCCTTCGCATCGGTCGGCGGCACGCCGGAGATGTAGAGCAGGTCGCCGAAGCGCACGGCGTCGCAGTAGTGGCTGATGGGCGGCGCGAGGCCGTCGACCATGAACTCCTTTTTCATTTACCTCCCTTCTTGGCCGCAGGCTTCTGCTCCGGCGGCCAATAGTAGTTCGCCGCGAACGAGTACGGCGGCTGCATGAAGCGCTTCGCCGGCACGACGACCGAGGCCCACTGGCGCTGCGAGTCCAGCACCTTCTTGAAGAACGGGCTCCTCGCCGATTCCTCGGCCGCCATGTCGTCCCACGCCTTCAAGTAGGCGAGCAGGATCTCCGGCGGCGTGCGCAGCACCTGCACGCCGTGCTTCTCGCGGAACTCCTTCAGCGCATCGGCATTTTCCTTCTGGTTGCGCGCCAGCCAGGAGATGAAGGCGTCGCGCAGCGCCGAGCGCACCTGCTCCTGCTGCACCGGCGAGAAGCTCTTCCACACGTCGAGGTTGAAGGTGAGCTCGCCGATGGTGTTGTTCTCGTGCAGGCCGGGTGTGTAGTGGTACTTGTAGACCTGGTGCAGGCCGAGGCGCAGGTCCTCGATGCCGCCGACCCACTCGGCGCAGTCGATCACGCCGCGCTGCGCGGCGGGGATGATCTCGCCGCCCGGCATGTTGACGGTCTGCATGCCCATGCGCTGGAACACTTCCGCGTTGATGCCGGTCTGGCGGCAGCGCATGCCCTTGAAGTCGGCGAGGTTCTTGATCGGCCGCTTGAACCAGCCGAACGCCTGCGGGCTCGTCGGGTGCGCGGAGAAGGGCATCAGGTTCAGCTTCAGCTCCTTCTGGTAGAGCTCGACCCAAAGGTCCTGCCCGCCGCCTTCCCACATCCAGCCGAGGTAATCGGTGTGGTCCATGCCGAACGGGCCTCCCGGCGGGCCGGCGAAGAGCACCGCGGCGCGGTTCTTGTTCACCCAGTAGTACGGGATCGAATGGAAGCCGTCGATCACCTTCTTGTTCGCGGCGTCGAGCACCTCGAACGCCGGCACGATCTGCCCGGCAGCCAGCACCTCGACCTTGACCGAGCCGCCGCTGATCTTGTCGAGCCGCTCCGCAAAAATGCGGAAGTGATCCTGCGCGGCGATGCCCGCCGGCCACGACGACTGCATCTTGAGCGTCTTCTGCTGCTGCGCCTGGGCGCCGAAGGCGACGCCGAGCGCGGCCGCCAGTACGAGACTCCTGAGCTTCATTTTCATCCTCCCCGGGTGGTGATGGCTGCACACTAGGCTCACGGCCGCAGAAGCACAACCACGCCTTCGAAACATCCAGCCCTGGCAGGGCGACGCCGCGCGATGGCTGTCAGACGCTGAAACCGCGCTGAAACAAAAAAGCGCCTACTGGAAGTCGATGATGAACCGCTTGACGATCTTCTCCATCACATCGTTCGCGGCGACGATGCGGCAGCCGATGCGCGTGCCGCGCTCGCCATCCGGACGGACGAACGGCATCACGTATTTCAGCTCGATGTCCGCGCTTACCGGCTGCTCGCCGGAGGGCGTGATGCGCGCGCCGCGGATCCAGGTCCCGGCGCAGATCGGCAGGCCTGCGTCGCCGAGCAGGAAGGCATGTCCGTCCATGCTCATGTCGACGAGCCGTGCCTCGAGCGTGATCGTGCCGATCGGCAATTGACAGCGCAGGTCCGGCGCGCTGCGCGGCACCGGCGCGCGCACCACCTTCTTGTTGTGCTGGAGCGCGAGCAGCACCGTGGGGGAATTCATCTCGAACGCCCGGGCGCCGCCAAGCTCGCTCAGGCGCGGCTGCGTGGCCGAGAAGGCGAACTGTCCCCAGCGGTGGTGACAGCGGAAGTTCACCGAAGGAAGCTTCAGCAGATCCGCGTTCGCCTGGCGCGAATCCGACTCGGCGATCAGCACGCGCTGCTTCACCGGATCCACGCGCAGCAGCCGGGAGAGAAACATGTTCTGCTGCGGCAGGCCGGCGGAAATCGCGGCACGGTCATCGACCATGCTGCTCAGGATGCGGTCGATCTCGATGCCGGAGTAGACGAGAAGCTGCCCCGTATTCGCGAGTCGCGTGGTGAGTTCTGACATGTGCGCGGGCGCATTGTCAGGAGCGGTCGGGCAATGCGACAAGGCACGATTGCGCGCCGCGGCGGTGAAGGGTTACCTATTCCACCGCGTCGGCAGTTAGTGCTTCCTTAGTCGGACGGCGGAAGCGGGAATTCCGCATAGATCGCATGGCAGGCTTGGTCGTACCACGGGCGGCCCAGCGCGGCGAACACGATGAACCCTGCGCCGAGCACCATGCCGGCGAGCAGCAGCCCGTGCCGGCTGTGTCGCAGGAGCGAAGGCAGCCCGGCGGCCAGGCCGACGATGGCGATCAGCAGGCCGAGCCAGATGGAATAGAGATAGTTGCCGGCGCCCCGCAGCGTGGACGACAGCATGAACCCGCACACCGCCGGCATCTGCAGCCATGCCAGCACGCCGAAGACGAAACAAACTGCCGCTACGAAGATGTCGCCGGGCTCACGCATTTATTTTTTATTAGGGTCCGTCCCTAATTGTTCTGGAAGATGTCCTCAGGCAGCAGCGCGCTGACGGTGACGTTCGGCACGTCCACGACGTTGCTCACCCTGAGATCCACCGCCACGCTGCAGATCACGTAGGCCTGCTCGCGCGACCAGCCGCGCTCCTCGAGCAGGCGGATCATCTCGATCACCGCGTTGCGCGCGGCGAGCGAGAGGTCGCAGTTCTCGTTGCGGCCCTCGTAGGTGATCGGCATCCCCATCGTGGCGATGAAGTTGCGCGGCACCGACGACTCGGGCCGCTGGAAGAAGCCCGGGTGCGCGAAGCGGGGCCAGCGGATGCGCTTCGCCGCCGCCTCCCCCTTGTGCAGACGGAACCGGACTACCGCCGTCGCGCCCATCTCGATCGCGGTGCCGCAGCACTCGGCATCGCCCTGAGCGAAATGGCCGTCGCCGACCGAATACAGCGCGCCCTCGACGGCGACCGGAATGAAGAGCTTCGAGCCCTTCGTCAGCTGCTTGATGTCCGCGTTGCCGCAGTTCTCGCGCGGCGGGATGGTGCGCAGCCCCTCCTTCGCCACCTTGCCGCCCGGCACCGCGAAGCGCTCGTCCGGCGGCCAGACGCGGCCGCCGCGCTTCAGCAAATCGTCCTCGCGCGCCGCCCAGCGCGCGAGCTGCTCGTGCGACGGCGCGAGGCCCGCGGTGCCCATGAACGCGCCGTTCGGGATACGCACGCCAGGGAGCTGCGCGCTCGTCGCGTACTCCGCCGTGATGTCCCAGTGGGCGACGAAGTGATAGTCGAAGAGATCCGGCAAGAACCCGCCGCCCGGCGCGAAGCGCGTCCAGCCGTAGCGCTCGGGCACGATGTCGAGGTACTCGATCTCCAGCAGGTCGCCCGGCTGCGCGCCCTTCACGTAGACCGGGCCGGTAAGCGGATGCGCCGTTGTGCGCTCGAGCTCTTCCAGGTCCTTCGCCGTCGTCTTCGGCCCGATCTGCAGGTCGTTCGCGTCGCGCGTCTCGAGCGCCACGTCCTCGCCCGGTGCGACTGCGACGATCGGGGCGATGTCCGGATGCCAGCGGTTGTGGCCGGTGTTCGGCTCCTCGCGCAGGCGTTTATTGCGGTCGATGGTGACGGTCTTCATGCCGGGAAGCAGACGTTGTCGCGCGCCGCCACGATGATGCTATGCGCGGTGAGGAGCGAGGTTTTCGGGTTGTGCGGCGACGCGTAGGCCAGGATGTCGAAGCGGAAGGTGCCGAAATCGCCCCCCGCCTCGATGATGCCGAGCGGTCCGCTCGCGTCGGGGTCGGACACCATCTTCACCTGCGTGCGATCGAGACCGAGGCCGGCGAGCGCCACCGTGGCGCCGACGTTGACGTTCTTCGGATAGCGCAGCGCCGCCTCGCGCGCCGTGCCTTCGAAGAACGTGATCCGCTTCCGTGCGGCCGAGCGCACCGCCTCTTCGGCCGGCGTTCCCATCCAGGCCGGCGGCGGCTTCACCGTCGTATAGGTGACAGAGCGCAATCCCGCGGTGCGCGCGGCGAGCAGCCCATCTATGCCGGCGACCGCGCCGGACGGAATCAGAAGCCGCGCCCCTGCCAGCGTGCGCGCGAAGGCGGCATCGGCGAGCACGCCGACGGAGGAGCAGATGAGATCCACGCCGCGGCCTAGGATCGCGGCGGCGAAATCGCGCATGGCCTCGTGGCCCGCGCATTCCGCCACGACGTCCGGCCTCAGCCCAAGGAGCTCGTCCAGCGTGGCGACCACGGGAAAGCGGCCCGCCGCGCGGGACCTCGCGGCGTCGAGCCGCGGGCGGCGCACCAATACCCCGGCCAGCGCCGAAAGCTCCCCGCGCTCCTCCAGCGTGCGCACCACCTCCTCGGTGATCGCGCCGAAGCCGATGACGGCAAACCGGCGATCCCGGCGGTCGTCCATTAGGCGATTGTTACCACCCGGTGGTGCGCCGGCAAGAAGAGGAACACAATCGGACAGCGTGCGCTTCCGGCTCGGCGTACTGTGCTTCTTCCTCTGCGCCAGCGCCTTCGCGGACCCGGCGCCGGTGGCGCTCATCGCCCTCGACGGGGCGATCGGCCCGGCGGCGAGCGACTATTTGCAGCGCGGCCTCGAGCGCGCGGCCAAGGCGAACGCGCAGCTCGTGGTGCTGCGCCTCGACACGCCGGGCGGCCTCGACACCTCCATGCGCGCGATCGTCCGCGACATCCTCGCTTCCCCCGTGCCGGTCGCCGCCTACGTGGCGCCGGGCGGCGCGCGCGCGGCGAGCGCCGGCACCTTCGTGCTCTACGCCAGCCATGTCGCGGCGATGGCGCCGGGCACCAACCTCGGCGCCGCCTCGCCGGTCGCCATCGGTGGTGCGCCGGAGAAAGACGAAAAAGGCAAGGGCTCGACGCTGATGCGCAAGGCGACGCAGGACGCCGCGGCCTATATCCGCAGCCTCGCGCAGCTGCGCGGCCGCAACGCCGACTGGGGCGAGCGCGCGGTGCGGGAAGCGGTGAGCCTCTCGGCGGACGAGGCGCTGAAGCAGAAAGTCGTCGATGTGATCGCGGCCGACGTGCCGCAGCTCCTCGAGCGGCTCGACGGCCGCACGCTCGACGTGGCAGGGCACAAGGTGAAGCTCGCCACGAAAGGCGCCGCCGTCGTCGCGTTCGAGCCCGACTGGCGGACCCGCTTCCTCGCCCTCATCACCGATCCGACGATCGCCTACGGGCTGCTGCTGCTCGGCGTCTACGCCGTGTTCTTCGAGTTCATGAGCCCCGGCGCGGTGCTGCCCGGCGTGACCGGCGCCGTCGCGATCCTGATTGCGCTCTACGCGCTGCACCTGCTGCCGGTGA